>JAZAUS010000007.1:0-95332 GCA_036342255.1 Bacilli bacterium | reverse complement strand
TATTTGTATTCTTTCTTCATCGGTATATTTTCTGAATTGTTGTCCTTTTTTAGCCATAAAAAATACTATCTCCTTTCTTGAGATAGTATTTTATCAAAAGACTCCTTTTTTATAAAGTGTCCAAAATAGGGTTCACTTCAATATTATGATCTTTTATTTTACTTCAATAGTTCTTTTTGATGATTTCTCTTCTTCTTTTTTAGGCATAACAACTTTTAACATACCATTTTCAAAAGAAGCATCAATCTTATCTTTATCTATATCTCCTACATAAAAACTTCTTTGATATCTACCATAACTTCTTTCTTTTCTAACATAATTCTTATCTTCATCTTCACTATCATTAGAAGAACTTTTTTCAGCAGTAATAGTCAAATAATCATTATCATCAATTTCAATATTTACATCTTCCTTATTAAATCCAGGAATATCCATCTCCATAATATAATCATTATCCTTTAAGTAGATATCACATTTCATACGAGAAAAATCATCATTTCTAGCAGGAGTAAAGAAATCATCAAACATATTGTCCAAATAATTTGGCATTAATCTAGGAATCAAAGCCATTATATCATCACCTTTCGATATACATTATATCACTAATTTAGCAATTGTCAATAGAGATTGCTAAAAAAATAAAAAAATAAAAGTAAAGTTTATAATTACTTTACTTTATTATAAAATCATAATAACTATGGTTTAAATACAATTTTAACAGCAGCATCTTTACCGCTAGTAAGTCTCTCAAACGCTTCTTGAGCTTGATCTAATTTAATAAAATCATCTATATATTTAACAACATTAATCTTTTTAGATGAAATAAGTTTTAAAGCCATATCAAATTCTTTTTCTGAATAAGCAATAGCCGTTAATATCTTAGCTTCTTTCATAATTGGTACAACAGTAGGCACTGCAACAGGATCCAATGATACACCAGCTAAAACTATCGTTCCACCAGGTTTAACACACATAAATGCCTCCGTAACAGCTGGAGCTGAACCACAACATTCAATTACTTTATCAAATCCACCTTTAGTTTTTTCTATTAATTTAGAAACTGTATTTTCATCAGTAGCATCATAATATTCATCAACTCTACCATAATTAACAGCTTTTTTTCCTCTTTTACTATTAGTCTCAAGCATTACAACATAACCTGCACCATTCATTTTTGCAAATTCAGCAGCCATTAACCCAATAATTCCACCACCTACTATTAAAACTCTATCACCAATATTAACATTAGCAATATTTACAGCATGTAAACTAACAGCAGTAGGTTCTGTCATACAAGCAGCATCATAACTAACACTATTAGGAATTTTTCTAACCATATCAGCTCGACAACTAGTAAAATCAGCATATGCACCTGTATTAGTTAAAGATAAACCAACAGCTTCACTCCATGTACTAGGACAATATTGATAATTTCCACTCCTACAAGCATCACATTTTAAACATGGAGATATAGGTAATCCAGTAACTTTATCTCCAACCTTCAAATCATCTCTACTACCTGGATTTACAACCACACCAGCAAATTCATGTCCCATAACAAGCCCAACTGGATTACCACTAACCCAGTAATGAATATCAGAACCACAAATACCACAAGATTTTACTTCTATAACAACTGATCCATCATTTGAAACTGGTTTATTAATATCTTTAAGAACAAACTTTTTCTCCCCTGAAATAGAAACACATTTCATTTTTCTACCTCCACTATATAATATTATTATAACACTATTAAAATTAATATAAAATATAATATCTATAATTTTACATTAATTTAACTACTTGTAAAAGGATTAATTTTAATTCCTTTAAAATAAGAAAATATCATATACAAAAAATCTTTTAACATTCTTTTTGTACCCTTATCTATATCTTTAGTTTCATATATCAATTTAAGAATCAATTTCTTATTATTTAAAATTTCAACTAAACTACTAACAGAAGCCCTATCAAAAATCATAAACAATCCATCAGTAAATTTTTTTCTTTCTTCATCACTATATTTATCTAACCATCTAATTATAGAATCATCAAAATATTTACTAAAAGAACTTAACTCAACTTCTTTAATATCTTTATCTTCAATCATCCAATTAGCCATATCATGAGCTAATATTCCTTTTTTTCTGGATTTAACAACCCTAAAATTATTATTATGCCTTAAAGTTAAACCAACAAGACAATAATTAGGAATAACACTAATTAACCTACTTTCAATACTTTTAAAATACTTACTTTCAATTTCTTTTTTTCTTAAACCAGGACCATCATTATTATATATATTAATAATCTTATCTTTAACCCAAAAATTAGAATACATAGCAGCAACCATTGCTAAATTTCCACCTTTAGAATGTCCCCCCATTATAATAGACTTATTATTAAACAAAAAATGCTTATTAATATAATCTATCGCTCTTCTTTGAGATAAAACTGGGAACTCATAAGACATTTCAAAATCCTCACGCCAGCCACTAATTAATTCATCAGTCCCCTCAAAAGAAACATAAACTAGTTTTCTATTTATTTCAATAGTTAAAGCACAAAACTGTTGTTTATCATCTCCTATATAAGAATAATTATATAAAAGCAAATCACCATATCTTCTAGTATTTCTAATTTTATCTAATATCTTAATACCTAACCTAACAGCAGTAATATTTTTTTCTTTCTTATTAAAATTATTAAAAAAACTACTTCCTACTTCTCTTATAGTTTTTTTATTAATTCTATTAGGACTAACATAATCATCAAGAGAAGAATAAGTTAAAGCTGAAAAAATAAAATTATCTACAATATTAAATTTAACTTCTTCAAAAGAATAGCATCCATATTTTTTTATATAATTAAAAATACTCATAAATAATCCCTCTTTATTATTGAATTAATTATAACATCTAGAAATAATTAAAGCAATTAAATAATTATTTTTTTATATATTTATAAAACAAAATATTGAAAATAAAAAAAAAATATTATACTATTAAGATAACAAAATAATAATTCAAAAAAGAAAGGAGAATAAAATGGTAGATATATATATAATAAATGAAAAACTTAATAAACTATTAGAAGAAGGAGATATTAAAATACCTGAAACATTTAAAAAAAGTATTATACAATGTATATATTATAGTAATATACATGAAGAAAATTTAGAACAAGTAATAGAAAGAATATTAGATAATAGTTATATAAATAAAAATGGTATTAATAAATATCCAAAAACAAAAACAATAAATAGAATAATTAATAGTTATATAAAAGAAACAAACTATAAAGAAGATGAATTATATACTACTAATGAATATATAGACAATAACATAAATGAACAAATATATAACGGTTACTATAAAAAAAATAAAATACAAGCCATAATTTTTAAGCCTAAAACAAAAGAATTAAAAAAAGATTAATAAATAAAAAAACGAGTAAGCAACTCGATTTTTTTATAAAACAACATCAACAATACTTCCTTGATTACTTTTTTTAACAATAATCTTTTTATCAATTCTATCTTTAAGTTCATTTACATGACTTATAATACCAATCAATTTATTATTATCACTTAATTTTAAAATAGCAGAAATAGCATTTTCCAAACTTTCATTATCTAAACTACCAAAGCCTTCATCAATAAACATAACATCGACAACAACCCCACCAGCATAACACTGAATAATATCTGAAATACCAAGAGCTAAAGATAAAGAAGCTTTAAAAGATTCTCCACCAGATAAAGAAGTAATATCCCTTTTCTTTCCAGTATAATTATCGATAACTTCCAATTCCAATCCCAACTTATCACTAATTTTATTAGATTCTGTTTTTCTTACTAATAAATATCTAGATTCAGTCATATAGCTAAATCTTTTATTAGCAGAAATAATCATCTTATCAAAATAACTAGATTGAACATATTGCTCAAACTCAATCTTATTCTTTCCTCTAATATTACCATTAGCAGTATTTGACAAATCTTCATAAATAGATAATTCATTTTCTGTCTCTTCATTTTGTTTATAGATTTTTTTTAATTTATTGTATATCATTATATTATTATTTAATTTGCTATTAACATTTTTAAGAGACAATTCTACATCTTCTAATAATTTATTTAAATCATCTCTTTTCTTTACATATTCATCAATAATAATATACTTCTTATCTTTAATAAAATCCTCTAAAACTTGTTTTTCCTTTCTTAATTCCAATATATCATTATCATACCTATTTACATCCTCAATATAACTATCTAAAACATCATCATCAAGTTTTACATCTAAATATTCATCTTCACTACCATAACCTAATTTTTTATAACTAGTTATATATTCCTTCTCCTTTAAAATACTTTCACTTTCTAATTCTTTAATCTCCTTATTAATAGTTTCTAAAATAGATTCTAATTTGATCTTCTCATTATTTATTTTTTCATAATTATTATTAATAATTCTTATATCTGTCAAGATAGATTCAATACTATTCTTACAGTTAGTTATTTTTAGCATCAATTCTTCTTTACTTTCATCACCCTTCATATCAGTACACTTTGATTTAATAGATGCTTTTAAATAATTAATCTTATCTTTAACATCATCCAATTTATAATTATCAACATTAATAAATTCTTTTATCTTACTTTTACATTTCTTGACACTATTCTTAACATCATCTAAATCATATTCTTTCAATTCAAGTGATTTATAATCAATTTCTTTCTTTAATGAACTAACTTTATTACTAGTCATTTCTAATTCTTTCTGACATTTAATTAAATCATCATATTCCTTATCTACATCTTCTTTCTTAATATAATTATCTTCCAATTTAGCCAACCTAGGATGATTAGTACTACCACATACAGGACAAATATCGCCTTCTTTTAAACCATTAGCAATTATACCAGCTTGACAACTAATAAATCTATTATAATCATTATTATATTTAAAAGATAAATTATTATAATTATCTTTCTTATTTTTAAATAATAAACATAATTTATTATAATCTATTTTTATTTTATCTAATTCATTAAACTTATTTATAATAACATTATAATTATCAACCAACAACAAATTATAAATATTATCATATTCTTCTAATTCTTCTTTCAATTTATCTATCTCATCATATAAAACTAATCTATTTTCTAATTTTTCTAACTCAATTCTTTTACTATTAGCATCATCTTGTTTTTTTGAAATACCCTCATAATTAATTTTTAATTCATTATAATTTTCATTTACAATTTTAAGCTTCTTATTTGTCTCTTTAATAGTACCTTTTTTAAAAATAATTGTATCTTTAATATTTTTAAATCCATCAAATAAAGGAATTATTAATTCTTTTATCATTTTATTCTTTTCTATTAATGATTTTTTTTCTAAAACAATTTTTTCATCCACTAATTTCTCTTCAAGTTTTTTACTAACATCATTATATTGATCAAGATTACTATTAATTGTTTTAGCTTTATCTATATCATTTATAACCTGTTGAATATCTTTAAGTATTTTTTCTTTATTAGATTCAATTTTTTTCAAAAACAATTCATCTTCTTTATTACTATCACAAACCAATAATAATATATCTTTAATATTTAAATTAGTTATATCATCATCTATTATTAAATTATCAATAAGACTATTAACACTTATACCTAAATCTTCATATTCACGTTTCTTATTTAAGTATTTTTTCTTTAATAAATCACTAATATTTTTATAAATATATGTATCAAATATCTTTCTAAAAATATCAGCTCTTTCACCAGGTTTAGCAAGTAAAAGTTTTAAAAATTCTCCCTGTGCTATCATTGATATTTGCTTAAATTGAGAAGCATTCATTCCCAATATATCAATACATTCATTAGTAACATTTACATCTCCAGTTATAACTTTATCTAAATATATTAAACTAGCATCTCCACTTACTTGTGTAAAACCTTCACCTCTTAACTTCTTACGCATATAACTAGGACTTCTCTCTAATTCATATTTAACACCTTTATGTATAAACTCCAATTTAACATAAGTTTTACAATCATCTTTTGCAAAATCACTTCTAAAAGAAGTTTTAGTCCTATTACTACCACTAGCAACCCCATATAAAGCAAAACATATAGCATCAAAAATAGTCGTTTTTCCACTACCAGTATCACCAGTAATTAAAAATATTCCACTATTATCAAATTTTGTAAAATCTATAACAATTTCATCTTTATAAGGTCCAAAAGCAACCATTTTTAAACTAATTGGCTTCATCCATAACCTCCTTAACAACATCAGCAACAATTATTTTACGATTTTGATCTAATTCTATATTATTCATCTCTTTATAAAACTTTTCAAATAATTGAATAGGTGTCATATCTTTACTAATACTAGAAACATTACCACTAACATCATTTAAAATATTATTTCTATCATTAACATATTCTATTTTCAATATATTTTTATAAACTTTTCTTAATTTTCCAATTGCATCTATAACATAATCATTATCAATAATAACTGCACATATATAATCATCTAAATTAGTACCTTTATAAACTTCTTTATCCAACAATTTATCAATAGGTCCTTTAATAATTCTTAAATCTCTTTTAGGAAATAAATCAATTAATTCTATATCAATATCATTTTTATCTTTAAAATCAATAATAGGAACAGATTTATTATGATTTGCTTCACTAAAAGAATATTTTAAAGGACTGCCAGCATATCTAACAGTATCCTTTAATAATCTTTGAGGTCTATGTACATGTCCTATAGCAACATAATCAAATTTATTAAATATATTAGCATCTACATTATCTATACCACCTAAAGATATAATTTCAGAATCACTTCTCTCAATTTCAATATTACTACCAGTAACAAATTGATGAATCATAATAATATTTCTTTCACTATAATCTATATTAGTATTATTAATAACATAACTAACAGCTTCATCATATGAATCAATTTCAACATCTTGAAAATATTTTCTAACATCAACAGGTTTAACAAATGGTAACATATAAATATTAATCTTTCCATAATTATCATTAAAACTAACACATCTAAGCTTGCCATTAAATATTCCTTCTATATAAACATCATTATCAACAAACAACTCATTACCAAAACTAAGTCTATCTTTAGAATCATGATTACCAGAAATAACACATACCTTAACATTAATCTTATACAAACTTGACAAAAAATTAGAAAATAAATTTACAGCATCTACACTAGGAATACTTTTATCATACACATCACCACATATTAAAACAACATCAACTTCATTTTCCTTAACAATTTTTAATAATTGATCTAAAATATATTCTTGATCATCAATCAAAGATTGTTCTAAAATACTTCTTCCCAAATGTAAATCTGACAAATGCATTATTTTCACTTTATCCACCTCCAAATCATTAAATATAGAAAGTAAAAAAAAGAAATAGAAATATTTAATTAAATATAAAATCAATAAATCCTATAACTTCATTATTTATATCACAAAATTCTTTAAAATCAAAATCATTTGGATAAATCTCTTCAAATTCCTTAAATACTTTATTAGCTTCACCTAATAAAATAGCATATATTAAATAATAATCAAAAAGTTTTACCTCAATAGATTTTCTCTCATCAGAAATAGTAAAATCATTCAAAAATTTTTTCAATCCAGCTAACTTAACTGCTTCATCATACATAGAATCATCTACATTATAATAAACTTCATAATTAACATCATTCTTAAATTTTTTTTCAATAATAATTTTATTATCATCAATTAATTTATCAACTTCTTGATCTAAAATTTGAGCAAACCAACTTGAAATTTTTGCATGATTTTCCTTATACCATAACTTAAACTCCCTTGAATCTAATACCTTATCAACAGAAAAACCATCCTTATTATTACCAAAACTAGCTTGCAAAATATAATAATAAAATTTTTCTTCTATTTCATTACAATTAACCGGTTTAGATAAAAAATGTATCAAAGTATCATTCTTATTCTTATCTATTTTTATATTTCCATCCTTAACCCACTTCAACAAAATAGCACCAATAAAATCATCATCCTTATCACCTAAATGATAATTAAAAATAATCCAATATGCCCTAAAAATATCAGTACCACAAGGTAAATCACGAAAATATTTAACATCATTAACATTTACAACATTCCCCCTTGAACCAAATATACAGTGTTTATTTTTATATGATATACCACCTCTAGTATGATAATTTTGCCCAATTACAAAATGCTTATGCAAAAGATTAAATAATATAACAATTAAAATTATTAAAATATTAATTAATATAAGAAAAAGAAAAATCATCTAAATCACATCCTTACTATAATAATTATAACACAAAAAAAAGAATGATAAATAATTATCACTCATTTTTTTAACGAAAGCCGCCTCCGCCGCCTCCGCCGCCGAAGGAACCTCCACCTCCGCCGCCAGAAGAAAAGCCACCTCCACCACTACTATAAGATTGAGCAGCTCTTTGAGCAGCTGAAGCACTTCTTATACCATCTGAACTAATTGAATGCATAAATACTATATCACTATAATCAAATCCATATTTATCCATATCTTGTATTACTTCAGGATATAATTTTTTAAATTGACTTGCAACTTCATCAGCAATACCAAATATTTGAGCAAACATTAAATATTCATCCCATAATTTAACTTCAATAGGTTCTCTTTCTTTTATTAAAGAAAATTCTTTCAAAAAATTCTTTAATCCAGCCATTTGCTCAGCTTCTTTCATCATATCACTACTTATTTTATATTTAGTAGACTTGAACACATTACCACTAGTAATACTTTCAACTTTATTTTCATTAACTAACATCTTAGTTTCAAATAATAAAATATCATCAAACCATTTCAATATTTTAGAATAATGGCTTTTACACCAACTCTTAAACTCATCTTTTTCTAATTTACCATCTTTACTAGCTTCATACATCCACCTATAAAGATTTTTTTCAAGTTCAATAGAATCATCAGGTTCATGCTCAAATATAATATTGTCATCTACATTATTTTTACCAAATAACTTTTTTGTTTCAACCTTTTCAACCCTAACATTACCATGTCTAAGCCACTTAAGAAGTACGGTACCTAAAAAATCTTCTTTCTTTTTATTAAGATTATAAGCATCACTAACCCAATAAGCCCTATAAATATCTTTATTACATGGTATTTCTCTAAAATTAGGAACATCACTTCTTATTTTATTTCCAGTTTCACCAAAATCATATTTTTTAATTTTCTTTTTAGCAAAAATAAGACTAAATAAAAAAATCAAAATATAAGGAATAAACTCAAATAATATTCCAAGAATAGAAATTAAAAAATCTACTATCCCAATCTTATTATAATTACCTTTATTTCCTTTGTAATTTGTTGCTCCATCATCAGCTAATTTTCTATAATATTCAAATTCATTATCTAACTTATGATAACTATTAAAAGTATCTTTAGGAAATTTAACCAAAATAGTCATATATTCACTATCACTAACAGGTTCATTATCACTTGTCATTTCAATTACACCATTAGCAACATAACATGGAGCCCCATATTTACCATATCCCCATACATCTAACGTATCTTCATATTGAAAATCACTATGAATTTTTATACTAACATCATTAGGAGCTGCACTAAAATTTTTTGGAAATAAATTCCAATAAACCATATCTGCATCTGCAAGTTTTACAACAAACCCTTCAATTTTATACTTCATTACATATGTATGAGTTCCATAATTTGTAATTCCAAAACATAAATCATACTCTCCATCTCCAGCATAATATATACCCGCTTTATATGCTTTATCACTAAAACTTCTATTTACGTCCCAACTAACAGTATCAAAATCCTGTCCATCCATACTAACATGTAAATTAGTTAATCTAGCTTCACCTAAATTATAATAAGGATGATATCCTTCAGTTCCTTGATTAACTGATGCAATCCATGTTTCAGTTACATGAGCAGTTCCATCATTATCAAGATAAATATCCATATTAATAGAAGATACAGTATTAGCATTTACATTAACAAAAGGAAATAATAATAAAATTGTAAATAACCAAATATACCTTTTCATATTCACCTCTACATAAAAAGGATTAACAAGTAATCCTAAAATTTAACTTCAACATTTTTTCTTTCTTTTTCATCAGCTTCAAAGAAAGTTTCTTTAGTAAAATTAAACATTCCAGCAATTATATTACTAGGAAACATTTCAATTTTATTATTATACATTAATACTGCATCATTATAAAATTGTCTAGCATAACTAATCTTATCTTCAACTTCTTTAAGTTGTTCTTGTAAATCTAAAAAGTTAGTATTAGCTTTTAAATCTGGATAAGATTCAGCAAGTGCAAACAACTTATTAATAGCTTGAGTTAATTCTCCACTAGATTTCATCTTCTCATCTGGAGTACCAGCAGATAAATATGTATTTCTAGCTTGAATAACTTTCTCTAAAGTTTCACTTTCATGTTTTGAATATCCTTTTACAGTTTCAACTAAATTAGGTATTAAATCAGCTCTTTTCTTAAGTTGAACATCAATTTGACTAAATTGATCTCTAACCTTATTTCTTAACTGAACTAATCCATTATAATTAGTTACTACAAAACCTCCGATACACAAAACTATAACAGCCAATATTATTAACACTGTCATCAAACATCCCTCACTTTCTTACCATAAGTATATCATATAATTTTAAAAATAGTATATAAAAATAAAAATTTTAATAAAAAAACTAATAAATAAGTATTAGTTTTTTTAAAATATATAATATGTTATTATTTATTAACTATAATTAATCTTTTTGTTTTATTACCACTTATATTTCTATTTTCAGATTTAGACATAATAATATTACCTATTTCATAATATATATCTTGCACTTCAAATATAGAATCCTCTAATTCATCTAACTCATCAGAATTTAAATATCCATTTTTAGATTTATTAATACATTGTTCAAAAACTTTATAAGATTTTACTAGATCATATAATAATACAGAACGTCCAATATATTTTTTGTCCTTAAAAAATAAATTATTAATAGCTTCTTTAGCATCATTAGCATTATCATAAGAATCTACTAATCTAACCAAAGAATCTATTAATGAAGTATCACATATATTATACATATTTTCTTCATCATATTCCATATTCAATCCATCTTTAATAAAATTAGCACAATTAGCAAAAACATTATTATAATAATTACCTCTTAACATTGTATCCAACTTATCGCTATATGATTTATAAATAGAAAACTGTTTATCTGTTGGAGAAGAAGGAAATATATCATAAAACATCTCCATATCATCCATATTATATTCATCAACATCAAAAGTACTAGCTTTTTTACAACTATTTAAAATATCATCATTATTATATGATTCTTCTAAATAAGATCTATAATCATTGACAACCAAAGCCAAAGTTAACAAAACATCTAATGAAGCAGCATCTTCAATAATCATCTCAAATTTTTCTTCATTATCATCAGTTAATATATAAGAATCTTCTAAATTACACTCATAACCATTTTGTTCATTATTAACTCTATTACTATTAACACAACCAGTACAATTATAAAAAGATAATATACTAGAAGTAGCCAAAACAGCTAATTTAGCGCCCACAATTCTCTTGTTCCTATTCATTACAAATTCCCCCTCTAATAAAAACGCAAGTATAATACCACAATATATTTAAACTGTCAATTAATAATTAACAAAACATATAAATAAAAAAAAGAAATTAATTAAAATAATTAATTTCTAAAAATATTACCTTCAATATATTAATTATGCTTTTTCTTTTTTCCTTTTTTTATTTTTATTATAATAATTAAAAATATTAATACAAAAACACTACAACAAATACCTATCAATAGTAATTTACTTGAATTATCATTTGAATCATCATTAGAATTAGTCATATTAGAATCATTATTAAGATAATCTGAATTAGTTATTAATTTATTATCTATTTTCTTATTAGATAAAACATATGTACTATTATGTGATATATCAAATTCATAAAATCCATCATTTGTTAAGTTAATTTTATTATTTTGTAGCTTATATTTATCTTCCTTATCATTATAATAATAACTAATTAAATCTTTTACACCATAAGAATACTTAAAAGTATAATCAGTCTTTACTCTAATTTTAGCTTTACCAGGTAATCTACCATTATCATAAAAAACTAAAGCAATATAATCTTCTTTATTCTCTCCTAAATTATCATTATAAAAAACATCTACTAATACATTAACCATTATATCTTTTGGCTTTTTAATATCTTTACCATTAAATACCCATTGAATTCCACCAGTTTCAATATAAATAGTTTTATTTGTACCTTTAATACTTTTAAAAATATCTTTTGAAATTTTATAATTATTAGTAGAATCAATCATAATAATAGCATCATCTTTAGTATTATTAATTCTACTGATAATATCATCATCAACAGTTGAAGTCACCAAATCATACTTAAATTCTTCTTTAATATTAAATGAATACTCACTTAACTTATTATTATCATTATCCAAATAATTATAAATAGATTTATTATTCTGATTATCTATTAAAGTAATATTATTAATTAAAAATTTACCAGTTGAATATTGATCTACATTAAATATACCAACATACTTAGAAGTTGTATTATCAAAAATAATATCATCAATAAAATAAGACTTATTCAAACCATTTTTCATATCTTGCTCTGTAGTAAAACTTGCTTGAATACTTTTGATACCAGAACCTTCATCAACAGCATCTATATAAACTTTAACAAAACTAGGAGCTACAACTTCTGTTTTATTTAAATAAACATTTAATAATTTAGGTCCTTCATTATCATTTGAACCACCACTAACATTAATAATATAATCTTCTTTCAACTTTTGAGAAGAAGAAACCCATTCATAATTAGTATCTTTACTATAATACCTATTACTATTAGTTGCTTTATCTATTATATCAATATAATTAATTTTATATTTTCCTGCTTTTGCAAAAGATACATAACCAATATAAGAATCAGTAGCTTTATCATAATTAAAAGTTACATCATCATTAATAAAATCTTCATTTTCAAATGATATTACTGGATAATCTACAGCATTATTATCACTAGCTTTAATAATAATTTTAACTTTCTCATTAATAGAAACATTTGTTTTATCAAATTTAATACTTTGCAATATAGGTAAATCAGTATCAGATTGAGCAAAAACAGTTAATTTATTATTACCAAATGAAAAATAATTACTTTCCATATCGCCATAATATGATTTAAAATAATCACTACAATAGCTAATCCAATTACCAGCATTATCAGCAAGAGACAACGAAGCTAAAATATAAGATCCACCACTAATTCCATCAGGTACCTTTACACAAACTTTCTTATTATCAATAACCGTAGATTCTTGACTGAAATATTGTTTTAAATTAACATTATAAAAATCAAAATGATAAATCCAAATTCCAACATTATCAGTAGCATCAACATTAATACAAATATTATCTCCATAAGAAACTGTATTTGTTACCAAAGAAGCACTTTTTAAAACAGGTGGAGTAGAATCTTTTGTAGCAGCATGAACAACTACACCAAACCCTAACATTATAAATAAAACCAATAACCCCACAAATATTTTTTTCTTTTTAATTATATTCACTTCCCTTCTATTTTAAAAATAACATAAAATTAACAAAATTACAATAAAGAATCAATAAAAAACTACACATAAAAAAACAAATAGAAAAAATCCTATTTGTATATTTAAAATATAAAAACAAATACAATAAACAATATAATCTAGTTCCTTAATTCAAATTTATCTATTAATGTATCAAACAATTCAATTAAATATAAAAGAAAATGTTTGTCTAAATTTACAACATCTAAAATAATATGTATCTTATTATTTTTAAAACTTAATCTAAAATTCTTAGAAATGTCATAACAAGTCATAAATAATTCTTCACCATCTATCTTATCATTCATATTATTCGATAATTCTATATCAATAAAAGTCTTAGTCTGATTAACTTTTTCAACTTCTATTATATTAGCAAGTTTCTCAAACCATTCCTCATACATATATATTTCTATACTCTTATCAATCTTACCAAATCTATCTTCTAACTCACTCTTAATTTCTTTAAATTTATCCATAGAATCTACTTCATTAATCATCTTATGTATCTCTATTTTCAAATCTTCATCATCAGTATATTTATCACTAATATGAGTCTCTACCTCTATTAAAGTCTTATTATCAAGATTTTCATCTTTCTCTTCTTCAACATATTCTCCCTTAATTTTAGATACAGCTTCTTTTAACATCTTCAAATATAACTCTATACCAATAGTATCTATAAAACCAGATTGTTCACTACCTAATATATCACCAGCACCCCTGATAGATAAATCTCGCATTGCAATCTTAAATCCACTACCAAGTTCAGTAAACTCTTTAATCGTATTAAGTCTTTTAACAGCAATATCATTAAGCATTTTATGTTTATTATACATCAAATATGCATACCCTATCTTATTACTTCTACCTATTCTACCTCTAATTTGATATAACTGTGATAATCCAAAATGATCAGCGTCAATAATAATTAAAGTATTAACATTAGGTATATCAATACCAGTTTCTATTATAGTTGTACAAACCAACACATCAAACTTATAATCTATAAAGTCTTGCATTTTATCCTCAAGCTCACTCTTAGTCATCCTACCATGAGCAAATTCTACCCTAGCATCAGGTACTAATCTATTAATTCTATTAGCCCTCTCCTCAATATCATCTATATAATTATATAGAATAAAAACTTGACCATCTCTAGACAATTCCTTATATATAGCATCTTTAATAACACTATCATTCTCAGCTAAAACATAAGTCTGTACAGGTAATCTTTCCTCTGGAGCTGTTTCAATTAAAGATAAACTTCTTATACCTGTCATACTCATTTGTAAAGTCCTAGGAATAGGTGTCGCTGATAATGTCAACACATCAACATTTGACTTATACTGTTTAATCTTCTCTTTATGAGTTACACCAAATCTTTGTTCTTCATCAACTACAAGCAATCCTAAATCTTTAAATTCTATATCATTACTAAGAAGTCTATGAGTTCCAAATAATATATCTACTTTTCCATTTTTTAATTTTTCCACAATTTCTTTCTGTTTTTTCGTTGACACATACCTATTAATAAGTTCTATATTAATAGGAAAATTTTTAAAACGATCAAGAGCATTTTTATATTGTTGACTAGATAAAATAGTTGTTGGACACAAATATGCAACCTGTTTACCATCATTTACAGCCTTAAACATTGCTCTAAAAGCCACCTCAGTCTTACCATATCCAACATCTCCACATAACAACATATCCATAGGATGACTCTTTTCCATCTCACTCTTAATTGCATCAATTGCTTTAATTTGATCAGGAGTTTCTACATATTCAAACTCACTATCAAATAATATTTGATTCTCATCATCTTCTGAAAATGCATACCCTTTCAAAGCTTCCCTTTCAGCAGATATCTTTAATAATTCATCAGCTATTTCTTGTAATTTCCCACGAACACGAGCTTTTTTCTTCTTCCAATTATCATTACTTAAACTATCAAGCTTAACACTAGCTCCTTCTTTACTAGAATACTTACTAATTCTATCAATTTTTTCAACAGGTATATATAGAACATCCCCACCAGCATATATAAGCTTAATATAATCCTTCTTATATCCATTCTTAACAATAGTAGTTAACTCATCATATATTCCAATACCATGACTTTCATGTACAATATAATCACCACGACTAATATTACTAATATCATTTATCTTACTACCCATTTTAAACTTATTTTTATATTTTTTCTTTTTAACAATATTCTTAAATAAATCATGATGAGATATTACTACATAATTATTATATATAAAACCAGTATCAATATTTTTAACAACAATATTAACCTTACCTTTAACAATATTAAAAAGATTACTCTTAACAATATCAATATCATCACCAAAATATCTAATAATTCTATCTCTAGTAAGATTATTATCAACACAAATTATTATATCCTTCTTGTTTAAAAGAAACTTTTTTAAATCATTAATTATATATTTTAAATTACCATCATAATTTTCAATATTCATAGAAATATATTTATCTTCATATTCCAATTTAATATCACTTAAAATATTATCCAATTGCATCAAAAATATCTCTTTATCAAATTTAATGTCCTTAATATCAAACATATAATCAGTCTTTATACTATCTTCATTCTCTTCATCATAATTAGTAATTGTATCATATAGAAGATTATATCCTTCTCTAATTTGATTATAATAATAATAAAAACAAATCTTACTATCAACATAATCCCACAAACCATTAATATCTTTAGCATAATACTTTAAATATTTTTGACGTCTATCTATATCATCATCATATTCATCTAATAGAAATTCAGTATAAGGATATATATCTAACTCATTAATCTCACTATTAGAAAGTTGTGTTTCTACATCAAAATACTTAATACTATCTATCTCATCTCCCCAAAATTCAATTCTGATAGGATTAGTTTCTGAAACAGGAAACACATCTATAACAAAACCTCTAACTCCAACATTACCAGTTTCCGTTACAATAGTTTCTCTAACATATCCCAAATCATATAATTTATTTTCTAAGTACTCACGACTTAATTCCATTCCCTTATTTATTTTAATAATAGAATTTTTCCAGGTACTTACTTTAGGTAAATATCTTAAAATACCCATCAAATTAGTAACAACTATATATTTATTATCGTGAACTAAAGTATTAAGAGTATTAATCCTCTCTACTTTCAATTCAGGACTAATAGCAATAGCTTCACTAGTAATAAAATCATCCATAGGAAAAAATAATACTTTATCAGTATAATTAGATAATTTACTATATAAATTATTAGCTTCATATAAAGAATTAGTAATAATTACCATTCCTTTATTGTATTTAATAAAAGTATCATATACATAAATCATAGATAATTCACTATTTAAACCAGACACAGCATAATAATTATAATCAACTATCTTAAACATTTTATCAAAAATCATATTATTCCTCCCAACCTAAAAAATCATACTTTATTAAAAAGTACAATTATTTTCTATTATATTTGCTTTTTAGCATTTCTATATCTATATTACAAAAATCATCAACAACAGAGATTAGATTATTTAATAATATCTTTAACTTTTCTCTTTCTTCTTTATTAAATTTACCTAAAACATAATCTTTAGTATCTATATCATTATTCTTTGAGATACCAATTTTAAGTCTTAAATAATCTTTACTACTAATATTTCTTTCAATATCTTTAATTCCATTATGTCCACCATCACTACTATTATTAACAAATTTAACTCTTCCAAAATTCATATCTAAATCATCATGAATAACCATAATATCATCTAATTCAACCTTATAAAAATCTATCATCTTCTTCACAACAATACCAGATAAATTCATAAAAGATAAAGGTTTAACTAAACAAATTTTCTCCCCATTATAATTATATTCAGCAACATCAGCATTAAATTTACTTGATTTAAATTCTATTTTTTTATCCTTAGCAATCAAATCTACTAACATATAACCAATATTATGTCTCGTATTCTCATATTTCTTTCCAGGATTACCTAATCCAAAAATTAATTTCATTAAACCTCCTCCTTATGATAAAGATTATATACATCATTTTTACTAATTTTATTAATATTAGCAACCAACTTAATAGCATCTTTTTTACTTAATCCATTATCTATATAAAAATCTACTTGTTGAATTAACTCAACATTATCAATATTATTATTATCAACTTTAGCTCCTTCAACAACTATAACAAATTCTCCCTTTATATTATCTAAAGAAGAAATTAGATTAGATATAGAACCTCGATAAATACTCTCATATTTTTTAGAAATTTCTCTAGAAAGACTAACATTTCTATCACCAAAAATATCTAACATATCACATATAGTATCTTTAATACGATGAGGTGCCTCATAAAAAATAATAGTATTTGTAATTTCCTTTAACTTATCTAATTCTTTTTTTCTTTTACTACTTTTACTATCAAGGAATCCATAAAAAGTAAAAGGTAAAGGTTCGATACCAGAGGAAATTAAAGCTGGAACAAATGCATTAGCTCCTGGTAATGCCACTACATTAAAACCATTATCAACAACATACTTTACAGTCTTATAACCGGGATCACTAATAATAGGAGTACCCCTATCAGAAACAAGACCAACATTATATCCATTATTTAAATATTCCAATACTTTATCTTTTACAATATCCTCATTGTGATCATGAAGAGACACTAATTTTTTATTAATATGTAAATGATTAAGAAGCAATTTTGTAACCCTAGTATCCTCTGAAAAAATAATATCAACTTCGTTTAAAATATCAATACTTCTTAATGTAATGTCTCCTAAATTACCAATAGGTGTAGAAATTAAATATAAAAGATTACTACCATCAAAACTCTTTTGCCACATAAGAAACACCTCTATTCTTCAAAAAACATTGTTCTAATATTATTTTTATAACTATTATCCTCATTATGAATAATTAAATTAGGTAAAACTTTTAAACCAACTTTACCATTCTTTACACCTTCAATTAAAAACAAGTCACTATTCCTATTCTCTTTAGGATATATAAACTGTACTTTCTTTGGCTGTAAACCATATTTACAAAACTTATTTAATATTTCAACAAATCTATCTGTCCTATGAACAATAGCCAATCTACCACCATTTTTTAATAAATATCTAGCATTTTTAAGAACATCATCAATATTTAAAGTAATTTCATGCCTTGCCTTAGCCTTAACAATATCATCATTAACCATTTTATCATTACTATTAACAAAATAAGGCGGATTACAAACAACAACATCAAAAGAATCACTATCAAAATATTTAGAAATATCTTTAACATCACCATTAATAAGTTTAATTCTATCATTCAACTTATTTTCTTTAATAGATTCAACACCTAAATCAAATATACATTTTTGTAATTCTATTCCATAAATTAAAGCCTTAGTTCTCATAGATAAAAGCATAGGAATAGGAGCATTTCCACAAGCTAAATCAATTATTTTTTTAGTTCTTAAATTAAGAGTGACAAAATTAGCCAACAAAACAGAATCCAAAGAAAATTTAAAATAATCATCATCCTGATAAATAATATATTTATAATCTAATAATCTATTTTTTACTTTCATCTACATCAATTTCCACAATAGTTTTATCACTTAATTCAAGTTTATACTTACTCTTTAAAGCATCAACAAATATTACTTTAGCCATTTCACCATTATATTCAATTTTAGAATTCAATTTAGGTAAATTCTTCTTATAATCAGAATATATATCATTCTCATATTTTAAACAACAAAGAAGTCTACCACAAACACCATTAATCTTAGTAGGATTTAAAGATAAATTCTGATTCTTAGCCATATTAATAGTTACACTATCAAAAGAATTTAAAAAACTAGAACAACATAAAAGTCTTCCACATGGTCCAATTCCACCAACCTCTTTAGCCTTATCCCTAATACCAACTTGTCTCAATTCAATTCTAGTTTTAAAAACAGATCCTAAATCCTTTACCAAATCTCTAAAATCAATTCTTTCATCAGCAACAAATCTAAATAACAATTGACTACCATCAAAATTATAACTAGCATCTATAATATTCATAGATAAATTATAATCTTTAACAATATCACGACATTTAATAAGAGCACTCTCAGCATTCTTCAAATTCTTTAAATGTTGTAAATAATCTCTTTTAGTAGAAACTCTAACTACCTCATACTCAACAACCTTCTCTAATTTTTTATCATCCTCTATTATTTTAACAACTTTACCAAATTGCAGTCCTCTTTCCCCATCTACAATTATAGTTAAATTATTTTTCAAATTAAATTTATTATTTTTAAAAAAACTAGTACGTATACTATCATCAAATTTTACCTCAACTATATTCATATTTACTCTCCTCTAATTCTATAAGTAAATTATCTATAACTAAATTGATATTCAAATTAAATTTTAAATTATCAATAGCATCTAAACAACAATTGATTTTCTTAATTATCTTATCTAAATTATTATATTTAGATATTTCCTTAATTAAATCATAATATTCAGCAAAAAAATAATTATTAAAACCTAAATAAAAATTAAAAATATCATAATAAAAATTAAGGATTAATTCTATTCCCAAAATACAATTATCCCTTTCAGAAAAACTATTATACCATAACTTCTTTAAATAAATAAAAATATCTAATCCATTCTCTTCAAAATATTTAATAAAATCTATAACAGAATTAATCATTTTTATATTAGATTCATCATTAATAAAATTATCTTTATCAATTAAACCATTACAACAAAAATTAGCAAAATTATTAATAGTTTTACCATCATATAATATTTTTTCGTTCTTCAATCTTACATATTGACATCTGGAAATAATAGTGGGAAGAAGTTTATGAACATTATTAGTAAATAAAATAGCAATAATATTATCATTAGGTTCCTCTAAAAATTTTAATAAACTATTAGAAGCAAATTTATTCATTTTATCACAATCTTTAATAACATAAATTCTTTTATTTCCTTCAACACCAAATTTACTAAAATCAGACTGTAACTCTAATAATTGTTCTTTCTTAATAATTAATCCATCACTATCAATTATTTTAACCTCAGAATAATTATTATCATCAATTCTTTTACAAATATTACAATTTCCGCATTTATCAAACATAGTATAATTATTTTCACAAATAAGAAATTTAACAATAGCCATCACAAAATCAAAAGCATCTTCATTATTGTTACCATCTATTAAATAAGCATGACTAATCTTATTCTTTTTAACAGAATTAACAAACAAATTATATAGTATATTTTGTTTATCCTTATAATCATCCAACAACTATACCACCACCATTGCAAAACTAATTCATTATTTTTCTCTCATCTATAGCCATTTCAAGAGTTATAGAATCAATATATTCCATATCAGTACCAATTGGTACTCCAATAGCAATCTTAGAAATATTAATACTTTTTCCTTCTAATAATTTTTTAATATATTGAATAGTAGTTTCCCCCTCAACACTAGGCTTTAAAGCAAAAATAACTTCATTAATATCATTATTAGATACCCTATCAATCAAACTAAATAAATTAATATCTTCAGGTCCAATACCATCTAACGGAGATATAACACCATTCAAAACATGATATTCACCATTAAAGCTACCAATTTTCTCAAACAAAATAATATCTTTAGGTCTTTCAACAACCAAAATAATTGAATTATCTCTTAATGAATTACCACATATATTACAAATTTTAGAATCAGAAATATTCCCACAAATATCACACTTTGTAATTTTATCTCTAATATCACAAATAGAATCAGCAAAAGAAGAAAGCTTATCTTTATCAAAATCTAACATTGAAAAAGCTAATCTTTCAGCAGTTTTTGATCCTATACCAGGTAATAATTTAAAACTATCAATTAATTTCTTTAGACTATCAGGATACATACTACATCAAACCTGACAAACCATTACCATATTTACCCAATTTTTTCTTTTTATCTTCTTCTACTTTTTTATTTGCTTCATTATAAGCAACTACTATTAAATCTTCAAGCATTTCCATATCATCATTTCCTTCTAAGGTATCATCACAATCTATTTTTAAAGATTTCATTTCCTTATTACCATTCAAAACAACAGTTACAAAAGAAGATTTCCCCTCATAATCAGTATTAGCTAATTCTTTCTGAGCCTTTTCAAAATCTTTCTGCACCTTCTGTGCCTCACGCATTAAACTTTGTATATTCATAATATATCACTCTCCTTCATTTTATTTATTCATATACAATAACATCATCACCTAATAAATCAATCACTTTATCTAAATCAGTATTTTTAGCCTGTTTAGATATAGAATCATTATTATCAACTTCATCAATATAAGTATATTTATAACCCTTTTTAATATTAGAAACATAATTATCTTTCTCAAATTTCCATTCATCAGAAGTAATAATAATAACTCTATATTCATTATTATACACTTCCTTTAACAAACTTTCAAATTCATCAAGATAATCATACACCCTATCAATTAAAGAATCATAATTAACCTTAAAAATAACATTATTATTACCAACAACTAAAACCTCCATATCATCAATAAAACCAATAACAGAAGAATATCTATTAATATCAACAATATTTTTAAGATTAACCCATTTTTCAACAAAACTATCCTTTAATTGTTTAGAAGCTGTAGCAAAAGAATTATTAATACGAATTTTTTTTATTTCATCATCTAATACATTCTTTTGCTTCCTATCAACATTTAATTCAATTACTTCATTATTAACTTTATCAACACTATTATCAAAAACATCTTTAAAATCTTCGACAATTTTAACATTACCATCATCTTTAACATTTAAATCATTTGATAATTTAACGAAGCAAGTAATAACTAATATAGAAGAATAACTAGAAATCTTTAATTTATTATTAAGATCATTAATAGTAAAAATAAAATTATATAAATCATCAATAGAAAATAAATCATATAATTCCATAATTTTATTTTTTTTCTCTTTAATAGGAATAACAATATCTGAATTATTCTTAATTAAAAGAAAATCTTTTAAAAAATACAACAAATCATTAATAAATCTATCAAAATTTTTACCTTCTTTATCAAGATTATTAATAAAATCAACAATATTAATAACATCTTTATTATAAATATATTTCAACAAATTAGCTAAATCTATATAAGAAACAATACCATTTAACATATACAAATCATTTATACTAATATCATCACTAAATGAAGATAACTGATCCAACATATTAATAGCATCTCTCATACCACCATCAGATAACCTAGCAATTTCATTTAAAATATCATTATTAACAGATATATTTTCTAAAGAAGCAATCTTGGACAATCGTTCAATAATCTCATCATTAGAAAATTTAAAAAATTGAAACTTCTGACACCTTGAAACAACAGTAGCAGGTATTTTATAAAACTCCGTAGTAGCCAAAATAAAAATAACATGAGAAGGAGGTTCTTCTAAAGTCTTTAATAAAGCATTAAAAGCTTGAGTAGTTAACATATGAACTTCATCAATAATATAAACTTTATACTTACCATAAGTAGGCACCAAATTAACTTTATCACGTATATCCCTAATTTCATCAACACCATTATTAGAAGCAGCATCAATTTCAACAACATCACTACTACTATTAAAATTTAAACAACTATCACATTTTCCACAAGGAATCCCCTTTTTACTCAACTTATTACAATTAATCATCTTAGCAATTATCTTAGCAGTAGAAGTTTTACCAGTACCTCTAGGACCAGAAAACAAATAAGCATGACTAAGTTTATTCGATAAAATTTCATTTTTTATAATAGAAGAAACACTATTCTGACCAACTAAATCCTCAAAATTACTAGGTCTATATTTTCTATATAAAGCAAGATAACTCATTTCAACCTCCAATAAAATATCTAAATAAATTATACCATATTATAGTAACAAAAAACAAGAAATTCAACAAAAATATCTACAAACATACGTTTGTAGATATTTAAAAAAAGATGCACATAATATATTTTGTTAAAGCTGCTATCTCCCGATCCTGACTTGATTCCAAAACATATTATTGCATCAACACAATTATAATATATAAAAGAATAAAAATCAAGATTATTATTAACAAAAAATGTTCTAATGAAAAATAGTTTTCCACAATAATAACAGTATTTTTATCATTTTTATAAACAAATAAAATAAAGATTTTTAAAAAATGATAATATTATAAAAAAGAAAAGTATTTTTCAACATATTATTTTAAGTAAAATATTTATAAATACCATTTCAAAACAACAAATTTATCAAATATTTAAATATAATATAACTCATAAATATAATGTTCCACGTGAAACATTAATCTATAATTTATATAATTAAACAAATAAAAGTATTGAAATACATTTATATAGAAAATATATAACTAGAATAATAAAAAAAAGAGTATAAAAAAAATGTTCCACGTGAAACCTACTCTTATAGAACAAAAGCAATCAATAATAAAAAGAGATAATTTGAGAATATAAATATACTAATCATGTTTCACGTGAAACTTAGATATAACAAATCAGCAATATAATAAAATTAGAAAGAGAAAAATAAAATAAATTGCAACTATAAACAAAAAATAATGATTCAATAAAAGAATAATATATAATAAACATGTTCCACGTGAAACCTACTCTTATAGAACAAAAACAATCAAAAATAAAAAGAGATAATTTGAGAATATAAATATACTAATCATGTTTCACGTGAAACTTAAATATAACAAATCAACAATATAATAAAATTAGAAAGAGAAAAATAAAATAAACTGCAAATATAAACAAAAAATAATGATTCAATAAAAGAATAATATATAATAAACATGTTCCACGTGAAACATAAAAAAAATAATATCAAAAAAAAAATGTTATTAAAAATAAAATTTAACTGAATAATAAATAAATATAATAAAAGTATATTAAAGTTTCACGTGAAACATAATAAACAATAAAATAGAACTAATAGAAAAAATAATTATCCACAAATATAATCAAAAAAAATGTTGGAGTAATAATACTCCAACATATTTCTTAATTATCTACTTCATTATTAATCTCATCATCATAAGACTTATCAACAATAGCAACAGTACTTACATATTGAGATTCACGTAAATTAATTAATCTAACACCCTGTGTCACTCTACTCAAAGTAGAAACTTGAGAAAAATCAATTCTTATAATTTGACCCTCATTGGTAACAATAATAAGATCTTTTTCATCACCAACAGAAACAGTTCTAAATCTAACAATATCACCATTCTTCTCAGTGATATTCAAAGTTTTAACACCTTTACCACCACGATTTGTTAATCTATACTCATCAATAGAAGTTTTCTTACCATATCCATTTTTAGTAATAACAAAAACATCAGAATTATTATTTTCCACAACTTCCATACCAACTACAATACTATTATCCAAATTAATACCTCTAACACCACTAGCAGTACGACCCATAACACGAATATTAGATTCATTAAATCTTACCATTCTACCATTAGAAGATCCAATTAAAATATCATAATCCCCAGTAGATTTACGAACAGAAACTAGTTCATCATCATCCTTCAAAGTAATAGCTTTCTTACCATTATTCCTAATATTATCAAACTCATGAATATCAGTCCTTTTGATTAAACCTCTCATCGTAGAAAATACCAAATATTTAATATCTTCCTCGTCATTTGAAGTTTTCAACAAAGTCATAACTTTTTCATCTTTATCTAAATTTAATAAATTAACTAATGGTAAACCTTTTGATTGCCTACTAAATTCTGGAATCTCATAACCCTTAATTCTAAATACTCTACCACGGCTTGTAAAGAATAAAATATAATCATGAGTCTTAGAATTAATAATCTGTTCAACAAAATCTTCTTCATTAGTAGCCATACCCTTAACACCTACACCACCACGATTTTGAGTTTTATAAGTATCCACAGGTAATCTCTTAATATAACCTAAATTAGTAAGTGTAATAACAATATTTTCCACAGGAATTAAAGATTCATCCTCTATAAAATCAATAGCAGTCATATCAATATGCGTTCTCCTGTCATCAGCATATCTCTCTTTAATTTCAAGCATCTCCTTCTTAATAACTTCTAATATCTTTTCCTCACTAGCAATAATCTCTTCAAGTTCAGCAATTAATTTCAATAATTCTTCAATCTCTTCCTCAATCTTGGATTTCTCTAAACCAGTAAGTCGCTTAAGTCTCATATCAAGAATAGCTTGTGCTTGAGCATCAGATAAAGCAAATTTAGACATTAATCCACTCTTAGCAATTTCATCATCAGCAGATTCCCTAATAATCTTAATAACCTCATCAATATTATCAAGAGCAATCTTTAAACCATCTAAAATATGCAATCTAGCCTTATATTTCTTTAATTTAAATTGAGATCTTCTATATATAACCTCTTTTTGATGATCAATATATTTCTCAAGAATCTCCTTAAGACCTATAGTCCTAGGACTACCATCAACAAGCATTAAGAAATTAATACCATAAGAAGTTTGCAACTGCGTATGCTTATATAAATTATTCAATACAACATTAGCATTAGCTTCCTTCTTAATATCAATAACAATCTTAATACCTTCTAAAGCAGATTCATCACTCAAATTACTAATACCATCAATAACCTTATCACGAACTAATTCTCCAATTCTAGTAATTAAAGCCTTCTTATTAACTTGATAAGGAAGCTCAGTAATAATAATTCTATCCTTATTATGACTAGTTTCAATATTAGCCATACCTCTAATAGTAATAGTACCCCTACCAGTATCATAAGCTTGTCGTATACCACTATTACCAAGAATAACACCAGCAGTAGGAAAATCAGGTCCCTTAATATATTCCATTAATTCTGGAATAGTAATATCACGATTATCAATATAAGCAATACATCCATCAATAACTTCTCCCAAATTATGAGGAGGAATATTAGTAGCCATACCAACAGCAATTCCCATATTACCATTAACTAAAATATTAGGAAATCTACTAGGTAAAACTACAGGTTCTTTTCTCTGACCATCATAGTTATCAGCAAAATCCACAGTATCCTTATCTAAATCTCTCAATAACTCCATTGATATCTTAGCAAGTCTAGCCTCAGTATAACGACTAGCAGCAGCTCCATCACCATCAATAGAACCAAAATTACCATGTCCATCAACTAAACAATGTCTATAAGTAAAGTCTTGAGCCATTCTAACCATCGTATCATATATAGCCGAATCACCATGAGGATGATAATGACCCATAACAGCTCCAACAGCATTAGCACTCTTCTGATACTTTTTATCTGGTGTCATCCCTTCTTCATACAAAGTATATAAAACTCTCCTATGAACAGGTTTCAAACCATCTTTAACATCTGGAAGTGCTCTAGCAACAATAACACTCATAGAATAATCTAGAAAAGATGTCTTCATCTCCCCAACTATATCAACACTAACTTTTTTATCTTTTAATTCATCTTGCATATTCTAACCTCCTAAACATCCAAATTAGCTACATTTAAAGCATTATCCTCAATAAATTTACGTCTAGGTTCAACTTCTTCACCCATAAGAAGTTGAAATACTTCATCAGCAGCAACAGCATCATCCATTGTAATTTGTTTTAATGTTCTCATATCAATACCCATAGTAGTCTCTCTTAATTCTTCTGGATCCATCTCTCCTAAACCTTTCATACGACCAATTTCATATTTAGTATTAGAAGGAAGAGTACTAAGATATTTATCTCTTTCTTCATCATCTAACACATATTTAATCGTTTTACCATGTTTAATTGAATAAAGAGGTGGTTGAGCAGCATATATATGCCCACCATCAATAAGAGGCCTAAAATACCTATAAAACAGCGTCAGAAGAAGTGTTCTAATATGAGCTCCATCAACATCAGCATCAGTCATAATTATAACTTTATAATATCTTAATTTGTTAATATCAAATTCCTTACCAATACCAGTACCTAAAGCAGTAATCATAGTCTTTATTTCTTCATTAGCCAAAACTCTATCTAATCTAGCCTTCTCAACATTAAGAATCTTACCTCTAATAGGAAGAATAGCTTGTGTAATAGGATCTCTACCCATCTTAGCAGAACCAGCTGCAGAATCACCCTCGACTATAAACATTTCTGATTCTGTAGCATCCTTAGAAGAACAATCTGTAAGTTTTCCCCAGAAATTAGATATTTCTAATCCACCCTTACGTCTTGTAATCTCACGAGCTCTCTTAGCAGCAACTCTAGCTCTAGCAGCTGTCATAGCTTTTTCCACAATAACCCTAGCATCATTAGGATTCTCCATCAAAAATCTTTCAAATTCCTTACCAAACAAATTTGATACTACTTTCCTAACTTCACTATTACCTAATTTAGTCTTAGTCTGTCCTTCAAATTGAGGCTCAGGAACTTTAACAGATATAATCATAGATATACCTTCACGAACATCTTCACCAGATAAAGATTCATCTTTATCCTTAAGAATTTTGCTATTTCTACCATAATTATTTATAATTCTAGTTAAAGCTTGCTTAACTCCATCTTCATGAGTACCACCTTCAGGTGTAATTATATTATTAACAAAAGAATATAAAACCGTATCATAACCAGTAGTATATTGTAAAGATACCTCCATAGCAATATCGTTTTCCACACCTTCAACATAAACTATATCTTCATGAATTGGTTCTTTCTTCTTGTTTAAATCAGCAACAAATTCTTTAATACCACCTTCATATACAAAAGTATCTTTACGATCACTTCTATCATCCATTAAGATTATTCTTAACCCTTTATTAAGAAAAGCCAACTCTTTAGCCCTTACCCTCAATGTATCATAATCAAAAATAGTAGTTTCCTTAAATATATTTTCATCAGGCATAAAAGATACAGTTGTACCAGTCCTATCTTCACTACAATCTCCAATAACTGTTAAAGGTTGAGTTGTCTTACCGCCATCAGCAAACTTAATATTATATACTTTACCATGTTTATAAACAGTAACTTCAACCCATTTAGATAAAGCATTAACTACACTAGCACCAACACCATGTAATCCACCACTTACTTTATATCCTCCACCACCAAATTTACCACCTGCATGAAGTACTGTATATACAGTTTCCACAGTTGATAAACCAGTTTTAGGATGAGTTTCAACAGGTATACCTCTACCATCATCTTTAACAGTTACAGAACCATCTTTATTAATAGTAATCTCAATATCATCACAATAACCAGCTAATGCTTCATCAATAGCGTTATCCACAATTTCCCATACCAAATGATGTAATCCTCTAGAACTAGTAGTCCCAATATACATACCAGGTCTTTTTCTAACAGCTTCTAATCCCTCTAATACTTGAATATCACTAGCTTCATAATGTTCATTATTCATCTTTTACCTTCTTTCTTCTGTTTATAACTACCTTACCATCACGAATATTAAATATTTTAGCTCTTTTAACTAAAGAATCATCTATAACATTCAAATCAGTGGTTGTAATAATAGTCTGAACATCATCTAATATATATTTAACCAACCTATTTTTTCTCTTAGTATCTAATTCACTAAAAATATCATCTAAAAGTAAAATAGGATAATCACCACAAATATTTTTAAATATATCAATCTCAGCCAATTTTAATGCTAAAATAGCTGCTCTATTTTGTCCTTGCGATCCATATATAGCTAAATCTTTATCAGATAAAAATAAAGAATAATCATCTCTATGAGGTCCTAATAAAGTCATTCCATAAAATTTGTCTTTCTCAAAATTATTCTTTAACTTCTTTAAAAATAAATTTTTCATTTCAATTTTATCATCAACTATATCAACCACACTCAAATAATTAAGTATTAATCCCTCATTTCCAGTAATCTCATCATAAATATCACCAAGTTTCTCATTAATACTAGAAACAAATTTATCCCTCTCTTTAGTAATTTCCACAGCTAATGTTGAAAACTTATCATCCAATATATCTAAATAAAAATCATTGCACTTACCAGTATTTACAATAGTCTTTAAAAACTGATTTCTTTTTTTTAACAAAGCATTATAATTTTGAAGCATCTTAACATACTTATTAGATAACTGACTTATCTCAACATTAAAATTTTTCCTTCTAGCAGCAGGACTATCCTTAATTAACCCTATATCCATCGGACTAAATAATATAAATCTAACCCTAGAAACATAATCACTATATTTCTTTATATCATTATTATTAATTTTAATCTTCTTCTCATTTTCACTAAAACTAATAAATAATTTATCAACAGTATCACCAAAATCAACATCAGCCACTATATTAGCAACCATTTCACCATCCTTAATTAAATCTTTATCCTTAACATTTAAATAAGATTTAGTAAGAGCTAAAACAACTATAGATTCCAGTATATTTGATTTACCTTGAGCATTATCCCCAATAAAAATATTTAATCTATTACTAAGTTTAATATCCAATTTATTATAATTTCTAAAATTCTTTAATTTAAGATTTTTTATAATCATATTTTTACATTAACACTCAAAATAATCACCAAACTTATCAACACTGTTTTACATCTAATATTATAGCATAAAACACTAGTTTTTTCAAAGAAATATTAGCTTTTTTTTCATAAAAAAAAGAAAAAAAATCTCTTACTCTAATTCTTTTCTTTTTTTCATAATTGCATCTAATTTAAGACATCTAAAAACCTGATTATCAACAATATTAAACTTAACATTAACCTTAATATCATTATTATTTCTAAACAAAAATAAAGTATTATTCAAATCATATTTACTATAATCAACTAAATTATTATAAACAACCCAAATATTTCTCTCATTTCTATAAGATAAAGTAGGAAATAAAATTAAATCCCTACTATCATCAATAATAATAGGTACTTTAATTCCACATTTTAATAAAGATTTAGTTCCCTCTTTTCTCCCCTCAAATGAACTACCAAAAAATAAACAACTATCTTTGATAATATCCATCATACTTTTCTTAACAATAAATTCTTCATCTACTTCAAATACTTTTGTCTTTTTATCATCAACAGGTATTAATAATAATGTCTCTAAATTAATAATATAATTATTTAATTCTTTCATATTATCCCCCCAAAAACACAATAAAATGTGTTGAAATAAATTAAAACACAAAAAAATGTCGAATATTATCGAAAATTGTCGAAAATAAAAAAAATCAGTAAAAAACTGATTTTAATACGTTTTAATAGGTAAAACTAACTGAATCAAAGAATCATCTTCATCAGATTTAATAATAATAGGACTATTATCATTATTCATATAAAGAGTAATATTACTAGTTTCAAAGCTCTTTATACTATCTAACATATACTTAGAACTAAAAGATATAGATATTTCATCACTACTTTCAACAGACATTTTTTCTTCAACTTTACCAATTTCTGGAGAATTAGATAAAATAATCATCTCATTATTAGCGAGAATTAACTTAATAGTATTTTTATCCCTATCAGAAGTAAGTAACGAAGCCCTATCAATCATTTCAAACAAACCACTACAACTACATTCAACACTTACACTAAAATCAGTAGGAATAATAGAACTAGTAGCAGGATAAGTACCTGATAATAACCTAGATAAAAATAATATATTCTTATACTTAAATAAAACCTTATTCTCAAATATATGCAATTCTAAACTCTCTTTATCATCATCAAGAACCTTAGATAATTCCAATAAATTTTTACCAGGAATAACAATATTAACAGTATTACTAACTTCTCTATCCAAAACAATTGCCTTTTTAGCTAAACGATAAGAATCAGTAGCAATAACTTCCATATTATTCTTATCTATTCTAAAATTAATACCCGTTAATAAAGGCCTAGACTCATTCTGTGAAGTAGCAAAAAAAGTTTGATTAATAATCTTTTTAAACACTTTAGTTTCTAAAATAATAGGATCATTACTCTCTTCTAAATCTAAATTAGGAAATTCTTGTGGATTAATACCATTAAGATTAAATTCTGTATTAGCTGTACTAACAATCATCTTATGTCCATCCATAACCTCAATAGTAATATCAGTATTAGGTAATTTTTTTATTATTTCAACAATATATTTACCTCCAATAACAATACTTCCTAATTCTTTTATGTCAACAATTTTATCATTAGGTATTAAACATCTAATAGATATATCCGTATCACTAGCAGATAAATATAAACCTTCTTCTTTTAATTCAAATTTAATTCCAGTAAGAATAGGAATTAGATTTCTTGGTGATATAGCTCTTGCAGTATGATTCAAACTTTCCAACAACACATCTTGCTTAATTACAAATTTCATTATTATTCCTTCTTTCTTAATATATTATTATTTATTATTATACTGTGGAAATTGTGGAAAATAGTATTTTTCCCTTTAATTATATACAATTATTTTCCACAGCCTTGTTGATATATTTAAAAAATATCAACACTATTATGTGGATAACCTCTCTTTTAATTCTTTTATCACAACTTTTAATTGTTCATTAGTCTCCAAATCTTTAACTATCTTTCTATAAGAACTCATTATAGTAGAATGATCTCTCCCACCAAAATGTGTACCAATCTTAGGAAATGATTCATTAGCCATTGTCCTACATAAATAAATAGCAACTTGTCGTGGATAATTAATATTTTGACTACGCTTCTTCCCCTTTATATCATCAATAGTTATCTTAAAATAGTCACAAACCACAGTTTGAATTCTATGAACATCATTTTTATATACACTTCTATCAGCTAATTGATCTTTCAATGCCTCAACAGCTGTATCTAAATCTACATTCCCTTTATTCATCATTAAAGCATATGCAAAAACCCTAGTTATAGCCCCTTCTAATTGTCTAACATCAGAAGCAAAATTATTAGCAATATACTCAATTACTTCATCAGGTACATCTTTTGCTGATTCTTGATGAGCTATTTTCTTTCTTATAATATCAACTCTTAATTCAAAATCAGGAGGTGTAATATTAGCCGTAAGCCCCCAATTAAACCTTGTAAGCAATCTATTCTCAAGCATCTTTAAATCATCAACAGATCTATCAGATGCAATAATGATTTGCTTATTCTCATTATAAAGCTCATTAAATGTATGAAAAAACTCTTCTTGACCCTTAGTAGCATTACCCAAAAATTGAATATCATCAATCATCAAAACATCAATATTTCTATACTTATGTTTAAAAATATCAATCTTATCAAAATTATTCTTATCATTATACCTAACAGCATTTATAAAATCATTAACAAATTTATCACTTGATATATATAAAACTCTCAAATTAGAATTTTCAATAATATAATTACCTATTGAATGCATCAAATGAGTTTTTCCTAACCCACTTTTACCATACAAAAATAATGGATTATAAGCTTTACCAGGTTTTTCTGCAACTGCCAAAGATGTAGTGTATGCAAATCTATTAGAACTACCAACAATAAAATTTTCAAAAGTATAATCTTTATTTAAATTAGTATCATCATAATTAATCACTGAATTATTAACATCAGTGTTTTTTTTATTATTATCCTCTTCAATAATTATAAAGTTATCATCATTCTCTTTAATTTCTTCCCATTCTTTATCCTCTAAAAAACTGAAAGAAACCCTATTACCAGTTAGAGAAGCAAAAGTATTCTCAATAATACTGTTATAATTTTCAACTAAATGATTCTTATGAAAAGGCATAGGAACAATAACAAAAGCTTGCTTATCTGTAACTTCTACTAATTTTGTATCTTTAAACCAAGTTTCATAAGATAAAGATGAAACATTCTCTTTTATTTTATCTAAAAAAGAATCCCAGATAGTATCTAAATCCATACACTTACCTCCTAACACTTAAAAACATTTTAACATAAAAAAAATAAAAATGTATATATTTCATTATAAAGTAACAAAAAAATAAACTGTGGAAAACTATCCACAGAATTAGAAAAACAACAACAAATAATAAACATACTTATCAACATACAAATCCTTTATTATTAAAGCTTTAAAGCTACTTTTCCACATTTATCCACAACACCACTTTTAAACAGACTGTGGAAAACTATTTTTTCAACATGTTGAATTTTGTGGAAAATACTAGAAATTGCAATAAATAAAGGAAAAACAAATATCAAAAATGTGGAAAAATAATAAAACAAAAAAAAGAATAAAAAAAAATCTAGAATTATTTCTAGATCTTTATTTATTCCAATCAACCATCCACTTGTTATAAATAGATGCATTCGAACTCATAGGTTCAGGATTAGGTAATTGCATTTTTACTATCATAGGAATCTTCATCATCATACCAAATGCAACACAAGTTCCAGATTGAAGTGCTTTTTGTTTTTCTATAACATCAGCACTAATATTAGGAACCATTTTTCTAATATATTCCAAATCTGTTGGGTGAGTAATTTTAAATATCAAGAAATTACTACACTGAGATATAACAGATTCTGATAATTCAGTAGGTCTCTGAGTAATCAAATCAAGCACAACTCCAAATTTTCTTCCTTCTTTAGCTATTCTTTCAAACATATTATAACCAAGTATATTTATATCATTATCTCTTTGTACGTATCTATGAGCCTCTTCTAACATTAGATGTATAGGCATCGCACCTCTATCCTTAAGAGATTTACTAAATTTAAATACAATACGACAATATACTTTAACTAGCGCTTTAGCAAATCTATCATCAATTTCTTCCAATACAAAATTAATAATTTGAGCTCTCTTATTTTGCCCAATCATAATTAGATCCATAATAAATTCACTACTTGTTACAAATCTATCATATTCAAATATCTTTTTATAACTACTATTATTAATTGTATGTAACTTAACTTTTAAAGCCATAGCTTCACTATAAGACTTTTCATTAAGAAGTAATCCTTCAGATATTAAAGTAAAGTTTAAAGCAACTTCTAAATCATCTAAAGTAAAGTAGATAGGAACATAATCTTCATTCCATTTTGTTTCATTATCAAGGAATTTTTGAATATATTCTGCTATTAAAACACGTTCAGCAAATTCACCTTTACTATCTATCTCAAAACATTTTCTAAATTGCCTTGTATAACCAATACCAGGAACATCTACATCCAAGCTTAATTCCTCAGTATGACATTTTTCTAAAATAGAGAATATTTGGTCTCTTATACGACCAGGAGTTTGGTTAGTATATAAAACAGAAGTAATAGCACTTGCAATTAGATGATTTTTATATCTATGTGATTCTTCATCATTTCTAGCAAAAGCTGAAACTAAACTTAACATTTTTTCAATAACAGCCAATTGCGAATAATCAGTAACATCCAATATATTAGCATAATCATCAACTGATAATAACCATAAAGGAAGTCTGATACAATTATTACTTTCTCCATTGATAGAATACATTTTATAATTAAAATTAACATTATAAGTATTTATACTTTTAAAAGCATTATCATACTCATCAGTATTATTAAATATAAATATATTACCATTAAAAGGTATTTTATCAGGAATAGTAAATAAATTTTGTACGAAACGAGAAACTCCATAAGTTTTACCACTACCAGTATTACCAAAAATAGCAGTATGATTACTCCACATACTATCTATATTAACTTTAATAGGATAATCATTATAAAGTGGAGATAACCCTAATTGCATACTTTTATTATCATTATCCCCAACTAACTCAGCTAACTCTTTTTGATTAATCATTCTAATTTTAGAAGTTAAACTAGGTTTTCTTATAATACCACCTAAAAAACGATCATTAATAAATTCTCCTAAAAAACTAATCTTCAATTGATCTTTGTCAATTTCTTCAACTTCACCTAATATTTTTTTAGTTCCATCTTCAAAAATAACATTCATATTTAATAAGTCATCATTAGCTTTACCTTCTAATCTAACCATAGCATAGTTCTTACTAATAGCAGTTATTTCCTTAAACATTAATACTCCTCCTATTCTTTACCTAATTTTAACACAAAAATTAATATATTTAAACAAAAAAATAAAAAAAAATTAAAATAAGGCCTTTTTTGTAAACATAATAGTTGACATTACTTAATTTAACATATATAATAAAATAGCATTTGACTTGGAGGTGTTAATATGAAAAGAACTTATCAACCAAATAAAGCAAAAAGAGCAAAAAAACATGGATTTTTTTCTCGTATTAAAGGTAACGTTTTAAAGAAAAGAAGAGCTAAAAAAAGAAAAAGATTATGCGCATAATGCTACATGGTAGCATTTTTTTACTATCAAATTAATTTTTTCTTTCATATATTATATATAAGTAAAATATTTGGAGGTAAATAATGAAAAAAAAACAAATTATAAAAAGTAAATTAGAATTTACTCAAATAATAAATAATTGTCCTTTTATTAAAAATAATTATTTTATTATTTATTATTCTAAAAAAGAAAAAAATAATAAATATGGCATTTCAGTTCCTAAAAAAACAGGCAAAGCCTATTTAAGAAATAAAATAAAAAGACAAGTAAAAAATATTATAGATAATAATGAATTTATTCTTCCAAAATCATATGATTATGTTATAATAATTAGAAAGAGATTAATTGAATTAAAATACAACGATATGGAAAAACAATTTATTAATGCAATAAAAAAGATTGGAGAAAAAAATGAATAATAAAACAAAAAAAATAATTATAGCTGTAATAATGATATTTTTATTAACTGGTTGTGCTAAAACATTAAAAGATAAAGATAATAAAGTAATTATTAACAAAAATACAGGACAATCAATAACAGAGAATATAATTTGTAAGCCAACTAATAAAGAAGTAATAAAGATATATAAAAAAAATAAAGTTAAAATTTCTAAATTACCTTCATGTGAAAAATTCACACCATTAGCAGATTATGAAGGTTTATGGACAAGTATTTTTGTTAAACCATTAGCATGGCTAATATTAAAAATAGGTAAAGCTTTAAAAAGTTATGGTAGTTCAATAATAGTTACATGTTTATTAATTAGATTAGCTTTAATGCCTGTAACTCAAAAAACAGCAATGCAATCAGAATTATTAAAAAAAGCTCAACCTGAATTGGATAAGCTAGAAAAGAAGTATAAAGGAAAAGATAGTCAAGAAGATCAAACTAAAAAAGCTCAAGAAATGATGATGATCTATAAAAAATATAATATAAATCCTATGGGAGGTTGTATATTAGCTTTTGTTCAACTACCACTATTATTTGCATTTTTAGAAGCTATTAATAGAACACCAGCCCTATTTGAAAATAATTTCTTATTCTATCAAATGGGAACTACACCATGGGTAGGTTTAGCTACACATCATAATTATTGGTACATATTATTATTAGTATTAATTATAGGTACTTCATTCTTCTCTTTTAGAAAAACAATGAAAGATCAGTCTGGACCAGCAGCAAGTAGTATGAAATATACATTATATTTTATGATGGCTATGATTGCATTTGCATCATTATCCCTACCAGCAGCATTAGGAATATATTGGATTACATCAAGTTTATTTACAATAGGTCAAAATATATATGTTGAAAGAAAGAAGGTAAAATAATGAAAACTTATACATTTGAAGGAAAAACTTATGAAGAAGCTTTAGAAAAAGCAATCGAAGAATTAAAAACTACTGAAGAAAATTTAATTATCAAGATTCTTGAAAATAAACAAGGCCTACTAAAAAAAATAGTAAAAATAGAAGTAATTGATTTAAATGACGTTATTGATTATTTAAAAGATAGTATAAAAGAAATAACAGAATTAATGAATATTAAAGTTAATCTTGAAGTTAGAAGAAGAGAAGATACTATTAGTATTACACTATTTTCAGATAATAACTCAATATTAATAGGTAAGAATGGTAAAAATATTCAAGCATTCCAAAACATAATTAGACAAATGGTTCCTAATAGTATTAATGAAAAATACAAAATAATCATCGATGTTGAAAATTATAAAGAAAAAAGACTCATAACAATCGAAAGATTAGCTAAAAAAGTGGCTCGTGAAGTAAAAAACACAAAAGTAGAAGCTAAACTAGATCCAATGAATTCTTATGAAAGAAGAATTGTTCATAATGTTCTAACAAATAATAAATTTGTTTTCACTGAAAGTGAAGGAGAAGAACCTAATAGATATGTTGTAATAAAACCAAAAGAAGAAAATTAGACACTTTTCTTCTTTTTTTGTGTCAACTATTAAAAATATCTTTCTTTTTTGATACTATAATTCATAAAATATGATATAATTATCATTCGTGTCAAGAAAGAAGTGATATTATGGAATTATTAAAATATTTAAGTAAATTAACTAGTATAAACATAAACTATCTAATCATAATCATAAAATCAATTGGTATCTTCTTCTCCCTAGATATATTAACAAAAATAGGTACAGAAATAATAAAACACACAGCTAACTCTAAAAATAAATATATCTATACCAAAAAATATAAATTATTAATAAACATCTTAAAAGTACTATTTATTTTTATTCTATGGGAAAAATATATAAGTAATTTTGTAACCGTTATAAGCTTTATATCAGCAGGATTCACCATAGCATTAAGAGACTTAATATTTAACTTTTTCTCAGGAATATACATTAAAATAAGGAAACCATTTGATATAGAAGACAGAATTGAAATTAATAATTCTAAAGGAGACGTCATTAACATCAACGCCCTTAGTTTTGAAGTATTAGAAGTAACTAATGAAAACTTTATCGGCCAAAGCACAGGTGTTATCACCCATATACCAAACTCTACTATTTTTCAGTATCCATTAAGAAACTACAACAGAGCCTTCAAATATATCTGGAACGAATTAACAGTAAAAATACCCCTAGATAGTGATTTAAATGAATCAAAAAAAATCATATATAAAATAGTTAATTCTAATGATATCATCAAAAAAATACCAAATAAAATGAAAAAACAATTAAAAAATATTACTAATGAATATAGAATATATTACAACAATTATGAACCCGTTATCTATACTCAAGTAATAGATGAACACATAGAACTAACAGTAAGATATCTAATTCACCCTAAAAAAGCCAGATATGTAAACTCTAATATCTGGAATAAAATACTAGAAGCCTATAAAAATAAAGAAATAGAACTCTATAAATAGAAATACTCCCCTATTTCTTTTTTTTACTTATTATGATAAAATATTTACATAAAAAGGAGGGATAATATGGATGATACAATAGCAGCAATCTCAACTGCTTTAGGCGTTGGAGCCATATCTATTATAAGAGTAAGTGGTAAAGATAGCATTAATATTGTAAATAAAATTTTTAAAGGAAAAGATTTGACAAAAGTAGACACCCATACTATACACTATGGCCATATCCATGATAATAACAAAATAATAGATGAAGTACTAGTATCAGTAATGCTAGCCCCTAAAACATTTACAAGAGAAGACATAATTGAAATAAACTGTCATGGAGGTATAGCTACTACTAACAAAATATTAGAACTACTGCTCTTAAAAGGAGCCCGTCTAGCAGAACCAGGAGAATTTACTAAAAGAGCCTTCCTTAATGGAAGAATAGACCTAATAGAAGCTGACGGAGTCATGAATCTAATTAATTCAAAAAATGAAAAAACAAGAGATATTGCCATAAACCAATTAAGTGGAAATGTATCTAATCTTATAAAAGACTTACGCTCTAAACTAGTAAGCATCATCTCAAATATAGAAGTAAATATTGATTATCCCGAATACGAAGATATAGAAGTAGTAACCAACGAAAAAATATTACCAGAAATATTATCTCTAAAAAAAGAATTAACTAAAGTAATAAAAGAATCAGAAAATGGCAAACTACTAAATACCGGTATCAATGTCGGAATAATTGGTAAACCCAATGTCGGAAAAAGTAGTCTTCTAAATTCCCTACTAGAAGAAAATAAAGCAATAGTAACAGATATCGAAGGAACAACCAGAGATATAGTAGAAGGTACTATCAATTTAGATGGCCTTATCCTAAATATAATAGATACAGCCGGCATAAGAGATACTAATAATATCGTAGAAAAAATAGGAGTAGATAAAAGCAAAGAAATAATCAAATCATCAGATCTAATTATTATGGTTCTTAATAATAATGAAAAAATTACTAAAGAAGAATTAGAAATAATAAATAACATCAAAAATAAACCTCATATAATAGTAATTAATAAAATAGATCTAGAAGATAAATTAACCTTATCCCCTACCCTTAACCCTATAAAAATAAGTATTAAAGATAATATAGGAATAGATATAATAAAAGAAGAAATAAAAAGAATCTTTAATCTAGAATCTATTAATACTAATGATTTAACTTACCTAACAAGTGCTAGAAGCATCTCTCTTCTAAAGAAATCCCTATCTAAAATAAATGAATCTATCTCTAACATAAATAATAATAGCCCTATAGACATAGTAGAACTAGATCTAAAAAACGCCTGGGATATCTTAGGAGAAATAATAGGAGTTACCTATACTGATGAATTAATAGACGAATTATTCTCAAGATTCTGTCTAGGAAAGTAGTGATATAATGACAAAAATAACAAAAAAGAATTCTATATTATATAATCAATTATGGATAAATAAAGCCATAGAAGATGGATTATATAACCTCATACCAATATACAAAAATAAAGATCAATCAATCGGAGAATATATAGAAGAAAGATATAATAATATAATAGAAAACGATAGTATTAAAATAACTAAAAAATACTCTTTATTATATGAATTAGAATGGATAGCCAAATATGAAGAAGAAAATATACCATTACCATCTAGATCTATCCAAAGACAAACTAGCTATTCATATGGTGAAATACTAGAACTCAAATATTTTGAAAGACAACTATTAAAAAATAAAACAAAAAGATTATTATTACTACCAGGTGAAACAATAAATAGATAATAGATAAGGAGAAAAATATGAACTATAACATAACAACAGATATAAATAATATAAAAAATAATAAAGTAAAAGAAAAAATTAATAGCTTAATAAATATATATTTAAAAGAATCAGAAAGAGGAAGAAAAGTAGCCTTCTATTATGAAAATACTAATACTAATAATATTATATCTTATAATAAAGATCTATTATTTTATGCTGCAAGCTCTATAAAAGTATTAATATGTTTAATGATACTAGAACTATCAGAACAAAATAAAATAAATCTAGAAGATAAATTATTAGTAACAATGGATGATATAAAAAGAGGAACAGGTATCATAAAAGAACAAACTAAAGATACTTATTATACTATAAAAAAATTAACTGAATTAACTATAACTGAAAGTGATAATACAGCCTATATAAAATTAGTTAATTTAATAGGAAAAGATAAATTAAAAGAATATGGCCTAAACCTAGGCGCCAAACATACCATGGAAGGAAAAGAAACAGATTCCTTTGGCGCCATTAACTGTACTGATATGATAATATACTGGAAAAAAATAAAAGAATATATAGACTCTAATAAAAAATATAGTAAAGATTTTAAAGAATATCTTCAAAATACATCTACTAAATTAATAGATTCTAAGTATATAGATAATAAAACATTCATGAGAAAATATGGCTCATTCGATGTTTATTATCACGAAGCCGGCTATATAGAAGATGATAATGATTCCTACTTCTTAATAATATTAACAAGACTAAACCAATATAAATACAAAGAATCATTCTTTAACAAAACAGCAAAAAAAATAAATGAAATAAATAAAATATTAAAATTTAAATGAGGTATATAATATGGAAAGAAAAAATATAAAAAGAACATTAGAGAATATGAAAACAAAAGAAAACGAATCTGCTATCAATCATTTGTTGAAATCATTAGACGAAATAAGTGACGAAGAGTTAAAAACAAAGTTAAATCAATTAAATATATCTGAAGAAAATATAGAACAATACTTATCGGATTTAATTAGAAAAAGCTTAATTCAAGAAGATCTATCTGATAAATTTATTAATATTAATGAATTATTTTGCTATGGAAGAACAAAAAATACAATACATATGCATATAATTCCTAAAGATTTAAGAGGTTTTAAAAAAGAAATAGGCGATAAATTGTTTTATTATTATTATAAAGAACAATTAGAAGATTTCTTATCTAGGATGCAGATTATATTTTCAGAAGATACTACAATTAATTCATTATTTGCTGTATCACCAATATTTTTTAATCCTAATATATCTTCAATTCATGAGAGTTTAGGTTTTGATAAACTTACTGAAATTGATCTAAACAATAAAAAAGATAAAATGAGTATCGAACAAAAATTATTATTTTTGAATATGTTTAATAAAAATGGCAAGAATAGAAAAGTATATTATACAAATATAACTAGAGAAAAACTACTTGGAATGAAATATTCACAAATAACTGAAAAGAAATCACATTCAAAGTTTAGATAATTTTATATTATATATTAAAATTAATACTTAAATAAAAAGAAATAATAATAATGAATTATAAAAAAAGGAATACAAGAAAAATAGTTAGTATTATTACTAACTATTTTTTATATAATATCATAAAAAATTTATAAAAGTATTAAAAAATCTTATTAGGTACATTTCTACTAGATAGTACTTTCTGATATATTTTTGAATGCTTTTCAATTTCTTCATCTGATAATTGTACTAAATTAGATGAAGGAACAATTTCTGAATCTATATATTCAATTACATTTACTTTCTCTAAGTTAAGATTTTTTAATATATCCAATGTTAATTTAATATCTTCAAGCGTTTCCGTTGGAAAACCAGCAATAATATTTAACACAAATGTTTTTGGATATTTAGCTGTTATTTTTTCAACAAAACTTAAAAATTCCGCTCTATTAAATCCTTTATTCATCAATGATAGTATTCTATCACTACCAGATTCTAATCCACCATCAATTAATTTTAGTTTAGAACTATCTTTAAAAGTGGAAGCAAAATCACCCTTTATTGCATCTTTAAAAGCAAAACCAGTTAACTCTATACTTTGAATATTACTCTTATTTTCGATATATTCAATTACCGAAGGTAACAAATAGGTTCCATTTATATCTAATCCATATTGACAAACATTTATACCTAAAAGGTTAATTGTTTTAATTCCATTCACATCATAATAATCAATTGTCTTTTTTAATGTATCAAGATCAGCACTTATTAAAGGTAGTTTTTGATAATTTGTTTTACAAAAAGAACAATGATTTAGACATCCACCACTGATATGAAGTGATGCAGTATCTCCATTGATACTAGAACCTCCAAACGCATCATTTTTTAAATCTCCAAATATTTCGGGAGAAATTAATTTTAGTAATAAGTTAGGTTGATTTTGGGGAATAATATAGTCTATAACTTCTTCTAAAACACTATATACTGATTTAAGCCTTGGATCAGAATAATCCCTTGCCAAACAACCTGTTAAATATGTTTTAGCTTTGGGTTTCTTTTCTCTTAAAACATCTCTTATATATAAAAGTGAGTTCCAAGTTGCACCCATCGAACAGGCAGCAGAACCTGGAAAAACAATAATATCAGCCTCACCTACCTTTTCCGTTATTTCAAAATGCTTATAAAGCATATCTATAATATAAAATGGTTGATAGTTTAAACCACATGATTCAGGTCTACCAATAAATATTTTCACAAAATAACCTCCCTTTTTTTAAGTGTTTCGTATTCTACCATGAAATTAATTAAAAAGCAAATATATAGATTATTGTAACTAAATGATTAAATGAGTTTCACTAGTTTTCTCAAGTATAAAAGATAAATGCAAGATAAAGTTAACTGTTTTGTACTTTTTTATAAATAAAAGATTTTAGTGATATAATATTCATATAACTTTTTAATAAATTTATTTAGGGAGGTTTACTGATGAAAAAGTATTATAAATTTGGTGAAATTATTTTAGCATTGAGAGAAGAATATAAAGAGAGTAAATATTTATTAGATGAATTAAACAAATGTATAAATATTAAATCAGAATATAGTAATTATTACTTTACTGGCTTGCTTTCACGTGATGATCAAGTAAAAGATTTAAGTGATAGAAAAATAAGATTGTATATTGAAAAAAAATATCTTGATATTTTAAAGAAAATTGAATATTTAAAAGGTAATTGGAACATTGGAGCTTTATACAGTGCAACTTTTATAGCAGATAAAAAAGATAATGGACAATATGGACTAAAATATAATGAAAGTCGTGTTCCCTTTGATGATAGAAAGTATATTCCAGAAATTCAAATAGTAAATAAAGAAAAATTTTCTGAACTTATTGATGAACTATTCTCAACCGATTTAATGCAATTAGAGCGGGGTTATTTTACAAATAATTATGATAGTATATCATTAGATTTTGATCATGCTAATATTAGTACAGAATTAGGTGATACATCATATGTTGGTTGGAATGGTATTAATGATTATTTTTATTATATAATATCAAAACATAACAGCCCATTTTTAATAGAACAAATACTACAATTAGAAATTCCTGCAGATAAAATTTCTCCTGATTGGTTAAATCTATTAGAAAAACATGAAAACCTTTTTGATAAAGAATATTATTTTGATGTAGATATAAAAGCCCAATCAAAAAAAGGACATTTACAAATTTCTAATATAGATAAAAAAAACAATATAAATCTTGTTAAATTAAAAAAAATTAAAAGTAAAAAAAATCTATAATAATTAATAAAAAAGAAATTAATAAAAGAATTATAAAAAGAAGAAAAATATAATATACCTATGTCCATGTGGATCGGGCAAGAAATATAAGCAGTGCCACGGCAAATAAACTCGCAAACCCGCATAAATAAAGGGAAACGCGAGTTTTTTTTCTTTGCTAAAAAATTGCGAATTTATATGCTCAGAGCCCTTTTAGATACCTTTTAGATACCTTTTTTCAGTATTTTAGAATTAATATGTTATAATTATTATAGGAGTTGATGATATGAAAACAGTGTATTTTATTAGACATTCAAAACCTGGTAGCTGTAGCTTCATATATAATAAATCGAGCATACAAATAAAAAATGAAAAGAAAAGACTTACTAAAGAAGGGATAACTATAGCACAAAAAGTATTTAGTAATAATGAATTTAATAATATAAAAGAAATATACTCATCAAATTATCTAAGGGCATATCAAACGGCAAAAATACTTGCAAAAAAATTAAACCTAAAAGTTAATATTATGGCAGATTTTGGTGAGAGAAAAGTAGGAATAAAATCATGGGATGATTATCCAAAAGATTTTGAAATCCATCAATTTAATGATAATGATTATAAATTAGAAAATGGTGAATCATTGAACGAAGTTAGAGAAAGAGAAGTAAAAGCTTTGAATAATTTATTAAATAAATCTAATAATAATAATATTGCTATAGTTTTTCATTCAACAGCTATGATGATTTTGTTAAAGACATGGTGCAAAGTAAGTTATGATTCTGATTACTATTTTAAAAACAAAGTATTTTTTGATGGGAAATGGGATTATTGTGAAACATTTAAATTAGAATTTGATGATAATAATGAATTAATTAGCATTAAAAATTTGCAATTTTAAGAACTTGCTAAAAAATTTTGAAAAAGTAATAAATCCGCATTTTAGATACCTTTTTAGATAACTTCTGAGAGATTTTTTAAGAAATTTGTTGAAAAACTTACAAATTATTTGCATTAATTACAACTTATTCGCAAATTATTGCTAGAAAATAGTATCACTCAGTCCATGTGGCAGTGGTAAAAAATATAAGCAGTGTCATGGTAAATAAACTCGCAAACCAGCATAAAATAAGGGGAAACACGAGTTTTTTCTTTGCTAAAAAATTGCGAGTTTATATGCTTTGAACCACTTTAGATACCTTTTAGATACCTTTTTCCAGTATTTTTAAAAGATAATAAATATGGTATAATTTGCTTAGGAGGTTATTATGATAGATTTTTACATACACCAAATTGGAAACATACAAAATGAAAAGACTTATAAAAGATTGATAAGTATATTAAAAAGTCAAACTATAAGTTCTAGAGATTTTTTAGAGAAGCAAGGAATAAAATTTGAAAACGATAATGCAACATTCAAATTGGATATACCAGAAAATAAAAAGTGGATGTACTATGAAGAAGATATTCATAAAGATAGAGTATCGTTATCTGATCCACAAAATAGATTTATAAAAAAAGCCATTGAAAAGAAAGACCATCAAATGTTTACTTGCTTTGATTACGATTATGTTGCTTTTGCTGTTTCTAGAGATGTTCCATTAGTACCACAAGAAGAAACTCATGGACTAGCTTTAGGAGAATTACAAGTAAAAGATAAAATTGATTCCCAATACATTGTTGGTTTAATATTACCAATTACTGAAGAGCAAATGCAAGATGAAAAAAATATGCAAATAGTTGAAACGTTTGCAAGTCTATGTGAAAAAAATGGATTTCCATTAGATATTTATAATTACGAAGGTGTTTTATTAGATAAAAAGAAACAAATCAAATCAATATAATGTTATTGCTAAAATTTTTCGAAAAATCATTAAAAACATATTTTAGATACCTTTTTAGATACCCTGAGAGTAAATTCTCGGGTGCTGTAGGAAGCCCCCAAGTGCATTCAATAGCTCAAAAGAGCCACAAAATGCTCTTAAGAACTCCCAAAAACCCAAAATTACAAGCCATGTGGGAGTGGAAGCAAGTATAAAATGTGTTGCGGAAAATAAGTTCACAAATCCTTATAAATAAAGAGATTGTGAACTTTTTCTTAATTGCAATTCTTAGACAGTTTTATCTCGAAAAAGTTTTTTAGATAAGCTTTAGATACATTTTTTAATCAGATGAGATTAAAAATAAGTGTATATGGTATAATTATAATTAGGTGATGTTTTTTATGAATTTAAATGATCATTTGAAATCTATGTTTAGTGCTGAAGCAAGAAATAAATTTTTAAATTCAAAAAATTTAATATTACAGATGCTTTCCAATATTAAATCTGTATTTCATATAAAAACAAAAAATAATTTTAAACTTACAGATATAGCTGAAAAGGCAAATGATAGTAATTACCTAAATGATTACGAAATACAAATTAACTCTAATGGATTTAGTACCTTATATTTAGATTCTGAATCATGGAATGAAATTAAGAATAATATTCCACATAGTATTAAGGAATTAAGAGTGCCTTCATATGTAATAGATGAATCATTTCTTCAAAAATTTGAATTAGACAAATTAATTATTGATTTAGCAGATGATAAAGTTTTTAATAAATACAAAAAAAATGCAAAAGAAATTATATGTTATAAAAATGATACTATTTATTATATGCAAGAATTTAGCAATGAAAAATTTAAGATTTTTTTTGAAAATTATAATTTTAGAAATGGATCATTAAAAATATTGTCAAATGATTTTGAATTAATCATTCAAAAAATAGATCATAAATTTAGATTAAATTACACTTTAATGTCAGAAAATGATGTATATAAAATAATAGAAACATATAATTATATAAAAAAGAGTAATAAAGACATAGAATCTATAAATCTTAATGTGGCTAATATTGATTATTTTAAATTAAATTACGATCAATTGAAAGAAATATCTGATAATGAAGAAATTAGTTTTAAATATAAAAAGCATCATCTTAATGGCAATAGGTATGATGCTTCATATAAAGATATGGAAGAGTATATAAAAATAATAAATAGTATAAAATTAATATTAAAAAAATACGATAATCCTTTAACTAAGTATTTAATAGCTTTTTTAAGTGTTATTTCAAGCTTTGAATTTGCTGAAGATGAAGAATTTGAACACTATAGAGCTCCACATTTAATATTAAAGGAAGGTAAATTTGTTTGTGAAGGCATTTCAAACTTACTTGTTGATTTATGTATGGGTGTAGACAAAAATTTAGATGTTAGAGAATTTGGATTAAATAATCATATGAGAATCATATTAAAAGTTTGTAATGGTAATTATAATGGTATATATGTATCAGAACCAACTTGGGTCACGAACAATTTAAATAAATTATATGATTATTTCCTATTACCATACAAAGATTCTTTTAATATATTAGGTAATAATTATAGTGAAGAACCACCAAAAGATTTAATTGATAATAATAATTTGAATCCCAGATGGATTACAAAAAATGAAATCAATGGTTTACTTTCACAAGATGGTATAGAATCAATTAAGCAGATAATTAGTATTTTAAAAGAAAAATCATTATCAAATAATTCGCCAAAAAGTTTAAAATAGAATATCTTAGATACGTTTAAACTTCAATGTCAGAAAATTAGACATCACTTTATTACAACTTATAAGTAAGTTATTATACTTTTTAAGTAAGAAAGACAACTTTAAAAAGAAATAATTAAACGGTAGTTTTAAATGGACACCATGTGGGAGTGGACGCAAGTATAAACAGTGTTGTGAAAAACAAGCTCGTAAAGCCTTATAAATAAAGATCTTGCGAGCTTTTTGTTACTTACAATTTTTAGGTAATTTTGCATCAAAAAAGGCGTTTAGATACGTTTTAGATACGTTTTTTATTTTCGATAATCACAAATAAATGGGTGAAAATGTGATATAATTTTGATGAGGGATAATTATGGAAACAAAAACATGTACAAAATGTGGTATAGAAAAAAATCTTGAAGATTTTAGATATAGAAAGTGGCGTAATATTCATTATTATGTTAGTATTTGTAAAGAATGTGAAAGAGAGAATAATCGAATTAGATCCTTAAAATATCACTATGAACATAGAGAAGAAATATTGAAAAAACAAAAAGAAAGATATGAAAATCATAAAGATGAGTACGCTATACGTTCAAAAAAATATAGGGAAGAGAATTCTGAAAAAGTAAAAGATTATGAAAGAAAAAGGAACCAAATACGTTTAAAAGATCCTGTGTATTTAGAAAAAAAGAAACAAATTAGGGAGAATTATAAATCCACAAGAAATGAATTAGAAAAATATAGAAGGAGTACTGATTCGGTTTATAAGCTAAAAGGTGAGATTAGGAACATGCTAAATACATCATTTAATAGGAAGAATACTATTAAAAAATCTCATACTGAAGATATACTAGGATGTAGTATAGATGATTTTATAAATTATTTATTACAAACATATTATAATAATTATAATAGTCAATGGGATGGCAAAGAGCAGGTTCATATTGACCACATAATTCCACTCTCTACTGCTAAGACAGAAGAAGATGTGTTGAGATTGTGTCACTATACTAATTTACAATTATTAAAGGCAAAAGATAATTTAGTAAAAAACAATAAATTAGATTGGTCATTAAGCGATGATGAATAGTATTAAATTGAATTATATTATACATAAAGATTATAAAGATTTAATAAACAAAAATATTTATGAAAACATTATTTTAGACATAATGAATGAATCAGATGTAGTTTTTCCAGGAAAGTATAAACATATTAATGAACAATCTAACGGAGAAAGCGACTTTATATCAATGGATGATATGGAATTATTGGAGGCAAAAACCATCTTTCCAAGAAAACAATGTGAAAGTTTAAGCTTAGGCGATTTGAAAGAATTTTATGAAATAATAGTTAGCGAGACAAATGATGTATTTGAATCACTCATGAACAAAAAGGATAATTTAAATTCAACGATGTTATATAAAGAGTTGGTAAAAGCATTTAAAAAAATAAAACCAAAAGAAAATGCTATAATATTTATCCCATTTCCATTTACTTTAGAAATAGAAGAAAGCTTATCTTCATTATTTGCTAGTGATATTTTTAGTCAAATTATCTTTGAAATAAAAAAAGAAAACGCTAACTTTTTTAGAGAACATAATGTTTACTTAATATATCCTAATTTAGAGAATAAAATAATTTTAAAAAGCTTAACAACAGGAAAAGTAGAGTATTTAAAGGGAAATCAAATTTCAAATTATATCTATGTTGAATATTTAGAAAATTAATAATCTTAAGAATAAATCATTTTTTTTAGATACGTTTTTAAATACGTTTAAACTGCTATATTAGAAAATTAGACATAACTTTCTTACAATTTATGAGTAAGTTATTAAAACTTATGAGTAAGAAAGCCCAATTTTCAAGCAAAAAATTACATGGTTGTTTTAATTGGTCGCCTTGCGACACTGGTAAATAATATAATAAATGTATATTAAAAAAGAAATATAAGAAAAGTTAACTATCTTGTATTTCTTTTTTATATATAATATGCTAAAATAATAACGATTAAGAAAAGAAGTGATGTCTATGAAATATGAAATAATTGTTGTAGGTGGTGGTCATGCTGGCTGTGAAGCAGCCTTAGCTAGTGCCCGTATAGGTCACTCTACCCTACTTATTACTGGTAATATAAATAATATCGCTGATATGCCATGTAACCCATCTATAGGTGGATCAGCTAAAGGAATAATAGTAAGAGAAATAGATGCCTTAGGTGGAGAAATGGGCATAAATGCTGATAAAACTCTTATACAGATGAAAATGTTAAATTCATCTAAAGGCCCATCAGTACACTCTCTAAGAGCCCAAGGTGATAAAATAACTTATCCACAAGAGATGTTGAAAACTCTAAATAATCAAAATAATTTAGAAATATTAGAAGCTATGGTCGAAGACCTTATCATAAAAGATAAACAAGTATATGGCGTAATACTAAAAGATGGTACCAAAATAGATAGTAACATAGTAATTCTAACAACAGGTACCTATCTAAAAGCAGATATCTTAAGAGGTTCTACTAGAACTAGAAGTGGCCCTCATGGAGAAGAACCATCTAACCATCTATCAGATAAATTAAAAGAATATGGCTTTGATATCTTAAGACTAAAAACAGGTACACCTCCTCGTATAGAGAAAAGCTCTATAGATTTCTCTAAAACAAGAGTAGAAAATGGAGATCCAGAACCATATACCTTTTCTCATGATATAGATCCTATCTATGATGTTAATAATCAAACACCATGCCATCTAATCTATACTAATGATAAAACCCATAAAATAATATTAGATAACTTATCTAAATCTAGTATGTATGGAGGATTAGATGATATAACTGGTGTAGGCCCTAGATACTGCCCTAGTATTGAAGATAAAATAACAAGGTTTAAAGATAAAGAAAGACATCAATTATTCTTAGAACCAGAAAGCCTATACTATGATGATATATATCTACAAGGCTTCTCTACTAGTATGCCAGAAGAAATACAAGAAGATATGGTCCACTCCCTATCTGGCCTAGAACATGCCAAAATACTTAAATATGCTTATGCTATAGAATATGATGCTATCTACCCTACCCAAATTAAAGCATCCCTAGAAACTAAAGTAATAAAGAATCTATTTACTGCCGGCCAAATTAATGGAACAAGTGGCTACGAAGAAGCTGCTGGCCAAGGCCTTATCGCAGGTATTAATGCATCACTTAAATTAGAGGGAAAAGATCCCCTAGTCTTAAAAAGAAATGAAGCCTATATCGGTGTCTTAATAGATGACTTAGTAACTAAAGGCACTATCGAACCCTATAGAATGCTAACATCCCGTGCTGAATATAGACTCTTATTAAGACACGATAATGCTGACATAAGATTAAGAGACTATGGCCACAAAGTAGGCCTTATAGATGATAAAAGATATAAAAAATTTAAAACTAAACTAAAGGATATAGATAAATTAATTAATGAATTAAAAACTATTAAACTATCACCTACTAAGGATATAAATAATAAACTAAATAGTCTTAATTCAGCCCCATTAAAAGATGGCATAACTATTTATGATCTATTAAAAAGATCAGAAATAACCATATCTAAACTAGAAGAATTAAATCTATTATCTATTAATTATTCTAAAGAAGTAAAAGAACAAGTAGAAATATCTATAAAATATGAAGGTTATATTAAAAAAGTTGAAAGAGAGGCTGCTAAGATGATAGCCCATGAACAAAAACAAATACCTGATAATATAGACTATAATAAAATATCTAATTTAGCCAGTGAAGCAAGACAAAAACTAATTAAAATAAGACCAACTTCTATTGGTCAAGCTATGAGAATAAGTGGAGTAAATCCATCAGATATATCTATTCTTATGGTTTATTTAAAGAAGAAATATAATGAATAAAGAAGATTTTATTAAAGAATTAGCTAAATTAGATATTAATCTAAATGAATATCAATTAAATCAATTAGAAGAATATTATAATCTCTTAGTAGAAGAAAATAAAAAATATAACCTGACTTCTATTACTAATAAAGAAGATGTTTATCTAAAACACTTCTATGATTCTCTAACTATATCTAAAATAATTAAATTAGATAAACAAAGAATATGTGATATAGGTACAGGAGCCGGTTTTCCCGGCCTAGTATTAAAAATAGCCTATCCTAACACCCATATAACTCTTCTAGATTCAACATTAAAAAAATGTAACTTTTTAAATATGGTAATAGATAAATTAAAGTTAGAAAATATTGAAGTAGTAAATGATAGAGCTGAAATCTATGCACATAATAATCGAGGAGTATTTGATATAGTAACTTCCCGTGCCGTAGCACCTCTAAAACATTTACTTGAATATTCTATTCCCCTACTAAAAGTAAATGGCTTATTTATATCAATGAAGGGGAATATAGATAAAGAAATAATAAATATAGATAATTATGAAAAAAAACTATCTATTGAATTAATAGATAAAATAGAATTTAAATTACCTAAAGAAAATAGCACAAGAACTCTAATTAAATATAAAAAGAATGAAAAAACTAACAAAATATATCCAAGAAAATATGGAGATATTAAGAAAAAAGATATCTAAAGAATGTTTATAAAGCGTAAATAGTGTAAAAACATTCTTTTTATTATTGAAAAAAAACAAAATATAGTGTATTCTATATATAGTAAGAATAGAGAGGGATATTATGGATAATTCTATAAAATATGTTAATATAGAAACCTTAATTCCTGGAGAATTTCAAGCACATCTTGAAGAAAAAAATGATAATTTAGATAATCTTGCTAATTCTATAAAACAATATGGAATAATAGTTCCATTAGTAACCAGAGTTAAAAATGAGAATCAATATGAAATAATACTTGGTAATAGAAGATTTAAAGCCGCAAAACTAGCAGGATTAAAACAAGTACCAATCATTGTAGTAGATGCAGATGATGAAAAAGTATTAGAAATTGTTATATCCGACAATGTGCAAAGGAAAGAATTAACACCCAAGGAAGAAGGAACTCTATATGATAAAGGATTAGAGTATGCAAATAACAATGAAGAAGGTCTAAGTAATAAGCTAGGTATTCCAAAAGATAGAATTCTTGCTAAACTAAATTTAATAAGAAAAAATAAACGTAAACAAGAACAACAAAATAATATAGATAATACCAATAATATCTCTAATAATGATAATAATATTAATAATAGTTCTATTAACGAAGATATAATTAGTTTATCAGAACTAAATCAAAAAGAAGAAAGGGAAGATGTTATTATGAATAATAATGAAAATGTTAATACAAATCCAGTACAACAACCAACACAACAAAGTGTTCAAGAACCAACTTTTGGAGAGAGGTTTTATCCATCACTTGAAGATCAACCAACAAATATGAATATGAGTCAAAATATTTCAGCGTTTCCTACTCAAGAACCATTAATAGATTTGACTGATACAACACCAAATAACAATACACAAGCTAATACAAATGTTGGTATGCCACAAAACAATAATATGAACGCTGCTACACAAGTTGTACAAGATATTCAACAAGAACAACCACAAACACCTAATTTAGATGCATTATCCCTAAATATAGATGGAAATAATTCGAATCAACAACCAATGAACAATATGGCACAAGAACCAATGCAGATGCCAGAGCAACAACCAATGAACAATATGGTGCAAGAACCAATGCAGATGCCAGAGCAACAAACGGTTGATAAATTAGAACAAGAGCCAGTAGAAATGCCAACTCAAGATGATAATACAGGTATCGTTATTGGAGAAGAAAATTCACAAAAAGATGTTTTACCGGTAATAAATATGATTAAATCATTAGTAGTAAACATTGAAAATTTAGGTTATAAATTAAATATTTCAGAAGAAGAAAATAACGAAGTATACAATATAAATATAGAGATAGAAAAATAATCTATCTCTTTTTTTATTCTAAATTAATACTATTTTATATTAATAATAAAAAAAATATAAATATACATTTTATTTTTTATAAACTTATGATATAATGTCTACTGATTAATAAGTTTGGAGGAGTATATACGAAAATACAAATAAAAGGATATCTAAAAAATATAACAGAGAATAAAAAAGATATCTTTGATATTAAAGCCATAAAAAATAAAAATAATATATCATATATTATAGATGATACAAAATATACTATAAATTATCAAAATCTTAAAAAAGTATATTTTAAAAGAGAAAATGAGAAATACACCAGTATTATGACTTTTATCAATAATAAAAAAAGTATTATAGATTATTTAGTAAAAGAAAATAATATTAATTTAGAAATAGAAATGAAAACAACAAATATTAGCATTACTGCTAAATCTATAAAAATTCAATATATTATTATCGACTCAAATATAGAATATGAATTATATATAGAAACGAGTGATTAAAGATGAGTATAAAAAATACTCTAAAAGAAATAATATTAAATAAAATTAACTACTACAAATTAAACCTAACAATAAATGAAATAAATATACATGAAGATATAGAAAATAATTATTTTAAAAGTGATATTGCTATTTCATTATCCAATATATTAAAAGAAAAACCATCAACAATAGCAGAAACAATAAAAAATAAGATTATTAATTCTAATATAATAGAAACAATAACCACTAATAGTAATGGAATAATCAATATATATATAAAAGAAGATTATTTGTTAAATTACATTAATGATATTATAGAAAAAAATAATAAATATGGATATAATAATACAGGACATAATAAAAAAATTAATATTAAATATAAAAATCCAAATATAAATAACCAAATAGATCTAAAAGAATTAAGAAAGATTATATATTGTGATAATATTTCTAGAATTATGCAATTTTGTAGCTATGATATAACTAAAGATTATTATATAGATAATAATATTAATGAATCAGATATTAATAAAATAAAAAAAGAATTAGATAAATATAGAATCTATTTTGATAATTTTACAAAAGAAGAATCAATATGTAATCAAAAAGTTGAAAAATTATTAACGGAAATAAGATATAATAAGTATTGCTATATAGAAAATGATTGCCTATGGCTAAAAACTACATCATTTGGTGACGATAAGGATAGATTAATAATAGATGAAAATGGAGAATACACCCCCTTAGTAATTAATTTAGCCTATATAATTAACCTAATAGATAATAATTATCAACTAATAATAGATTTTGTTAATAAAAATAATATCGAAGAAGTAAATATGTATATAGCAGCCTTATCAGCAATTGAAAAGAATTATAAAATATTAAATTATAAAAAGGAAGGTAATATAAATATAAAAAATAATAATAATATAGAAGAATTATCTAAACAAATAGGCATAAATATGTTAAGATACTTCTATAGCATCTATAACATTAAAGATAATATAAATATAGATGTATCATTACTTTTACAAAATGAACAAGATAATCCTTACATTTATATAGAGAATACAAATATACTACTTGCATCTATCTTAAATGAAAAAAATACAAATATAACAAATAATAAATATAAAAATAGTAAATTATTCAATCAGCTATTATTAAAAACATCTCTATTTGAAGATACAGTAATAAAATCATGTATCAGACAAAACCCATATATAATAGCAGAATATGCTTATGAACTATCAACAATATTTAATAATTATTATGAAGAAGAAATAAAAAAATCTAAAGAAGAAAATTTAACTAATGAAATAATTTATTTGTTCTCAGCAACAAAAATATCATTGAATAATTCATTAGATTTAATAGGTATAATACCAAGAGAGGAAAAGTAGGAGGTCAAAATGAAATTAAATAAAATACCAAAAAATGAATTAGAATTATTATCATATACAGAAATAGCAAAAATGTATCTAGAAGAGAATAAAAAAACCATGAATACAGCAGATTTATTCAAACAAGTATGTAAACTATTAGAATTATCAGAAACAGAATATACAGAAAGAATAGCAGATTTTTTCCAATCTCTAACAACATCAAAAGAATTTATCTTATTAGAAGATGGAAAATGGGATTTAAAAAATAATCATACTATAAAAGTAGATATTGATGAAATATATGATGAACAAAATAACGAAGAAGAAAATGAAGAAGGACAAATAGAAGAAGAGGAAGAAATAGAAGATATTGATTCTATAAATGATGATGAATCATATATAGACGATGATCAAGATGATGACTTAGCAGATTTAACTATTGTTAACGAAGATGAATTAGAAGAATAAATTCATCTTTTTTTATATTTATCTAATAAATAAATCATAATATATAAAAAAATTAATAAAAATAATAAACAACTATTTTGTATCTTAAAAAAGTATGATATAATAAATACTGAATAAGAAGGTGGATTAAATGAATATAATAATATTACTAAGTTTACTAATTATGTCACTTTTAGCAACATATTTATGTAACAAATATTTAAAAAAATTTGGTTTAATATGCTTATTTATTGTTTCAAGTATAATATCCTTCTTATTAACATTTAAATATACAACATTCTTTAATATTAATTATAATGCTAATTCTATTACATTTGTTACAATGCTAACAGCCTTATATTTATTATTAGAGAATAATTCTAAAAAAGAAATAAATAAAATAGTAAATCTAAATTTTATATTAACTATTTTTACTTGTGTAATATTGTATATTTTATCAATATATACTCAATCAATAAATGATACTATAGGAATTAATATTAAAAATGTATTCTTTTACAATTATCGCATTCTTATAGCCTATCCAATATCAACATATTTTTCTCAAAGAGTATTAATTGAAATATATCAAGAAATAAAAAAATTATATGATAATATATTTATAAGTACAGTTACAACATATCTAGTAATTGGTTTGATAAATGCTATTATGTATATATTAATATCATATTTAAACCTTCTTAATGTAAGTAATATAATCAAATTAATATTATCAACATATATGATGAGATTAATTATTACAATCATCTATTCACTATACTTAACTCTCATCACAGCAAAGAAGGTGAAAAAATGATTGATATATATTTAATATGTATAGAACTATTGATATGCATGACTATTATTCCTATAATATATAAAAAATACCAAACTGAAGGATTATATATATATTCAATTGTAGCTTTTATATTATCAAACGTCATGTCATTAAAAATAATATCATTATCTAGTTTTGAATTAAATCTAGGAATAGTATTATTTACTAGCTCATTTATAGCATCCAACATTATTATTCAAAAAAAAGGATATGAAGAAATAAAAAAATTAGTATTATTTATAGTAGTAAGTAGTATTGTATCATTTGGATGTCTATACCTAACAAGTTTAATAGATTCAAGTAATATTAATAATTTTACTAATAGATCATTCGATAATATATTTGATGGTAGTGCAAGAATATATTTTGCCAATATCGTTACAATGTTATACTTTCTTATATTAAATGGTAAACTATATTACTATTTAAAGAAAGAAAAAAACAAAGTATGGATAAGTAATTTATTTTCAGGAATAATAATTCAGTTTTTAGCATCTTGTTCATTTTTGATTATCGCATATGCAATTATTAAAGAACCTATTGATATAATAAAACTAATTATTATAAGATATCTAGTTAGTTTAATAACAGTTATTATAGGAACTATACCAATATATATATCAAGTAAATTTAAAATAGATTAAGGGAGTGATAATTATGAGAACAAGAAAACAAGAATTAGTAAGTGATGAACTAAAACCAATTGTAAGTAATTTAATAAAGGAAGCAAGAATAAAATATAATTATTCACTAGAAGATTTAGCAAAAGCTCTAAATTATCAAAAAAATAGACAAACATTACATAAATATGAAACAGGAAAACTAAACATACCATATGATATATTATTTGAAATATGTAGAATCTTTAATATTGATAGTGAAGTATTCAAAAATGCACCAATAACATCAGAAGAACAAAAGAAAATAGAAAAAAAGATTGTTAAAGAATATATAAGTAGTTTAAGAAAAGATAAAGATTTAACACCTGAATCAGAAAAAATAATCAATACATATAAAAATGCTTATTATGAACCAATAACAAATAAAAGCGAATTATGTATAAAAATTAATGATGATTCAATGGCTCCAGTCTATTTAAAAAATGATAAAATATTTTTTACCAAAAAAGAAGAATATAAAAACGGCGATGACATAATCATCGCAGTTAAGAATAATATCTTATCAGTAAGAAGATTATATAGATATCCAAAAGGTATAATACTACAAGCACTAAATCCTAAATATCCAACTATAAATGTAAATATTGTATCAAATGATATGATCTTAGGAAAGATAACATCAATATATAGAGAAATAAAATAAAAAACTAGTTTTTTTAAACTAGTTTTTATTAATTTAATTCATCTTTTAACTTATTACCAGCTTTAAAAGCAGGTGCAACATGTGCAGGAATATTAACAGGAGCACCAGTTTGTGGATTTCTTCCAGTACGAGCATCTCTCTTCTTAGCAGAGAAAGTACCAAATCCAACTAAAGTAACTTTACCTTTCTTCTTAAGTCCTTTTATAATTCCTTCTATTGTAGCTTCTAGAGCTCTTCCAGCATCAGCTTTTGTTAAATCAGCATTTTCTGCAATGAATTCTATTAATTCAGCTTTTGTCATTTCTATACCTCCATAATTTCTATAAATAAGCATTATCATTTTCACTTCTTATGCTTACACCATAAAGATACCACGAAAAGTGGCTAAAATCAATAGATTTAATGCAAATTATTATTAATTATTTAATGTTTTAACTATAAGTTTTCGTTAAAAAAATAATTATAAAAAAAAATAAAAAAAATTTTAAAAAAGTGTTGACATTTATTTTTATAACTGATATAATAAAGATGCTTAGATAAAGATATAAGAATTTAAAATAACATAGCTAATATGTTATAGTAATAAATCTTATTTATTACTAAATAATCAAACACTATATAAATCATTTATCTAAAATTGAAATATATTTTATATAAATATTTATAATAGATTTAATTATTTCTTTAAATTCATCAAACTATATCTAAACTAAAGGAAGAAAAAATTACTAAAAAAGTAATTCTTATCTCCACTAAGCAAGGCAATTGTTTATTAAGAAAGAAAACTTAAAAGATAAGAGATTGTAATAAACACTGATAATGTTTATTAAAAGTTATTAATAATTGTATTATTTATTAACCTTATATTAATCTTGTATTAATATTTATGTGCTAATAGATAATATAGATTATTAACATAGCTGTTCAATTTTTTTCCAAACTCGAGCTAACTAGTTTTATCAGGACTGGTTAGTTTTTGTTTGTAAAAAAAAAAAGATCAAATGTTAGAATACAACTTTTTTTACTATATAATCCCTTATAAATAAAGAGATTTACAAAAAAATAAAAAAAAATCAAAAAAAGTGTTGACATGTATTAATATAATTGATATAATAAAGTTGCTTAGATAGAAAGAGTATTAAAATTTTTATAAAATTGATAAATTAATTTTTATCAATACATATATAACAATATAATATCTATTTAAAGTTGCAATATACCTTAAATATTTATATATTTTATATATACCTTAATTATATATATTCTTATATATAATTATACAATTATAATTATTTTATCTCAAACCTCTTTCAGTAGGACGGAAAAGTTACTAAAATAATTCTTATCTCCACTAAGCAAGACAATTGTTCATTAAGAAAGAAAACTTAAAAGATAAGAGATTGTAATAAACACTGATAATGTTTATTAAAAGTTATTAATAATTCTATTATTTATTAACCTTATATTAATCTTGTATTAATATCTAAGTGCTAATAGATAATATAGATTATTAACTTAACTGTTCAATTTTTTTCCAAACTCGGACTAATCAGTTTTATCAGGGCTGGTTAGTTTTTGTTTGCGCAAATAATTAATATAATTATATCTTAGAATAATATTATAATTAATTATTAATAGAAAAAGAAGATAAACTATTATCTTCTTTTATTATTTTTTATTCCAAGTTTCTCAGCAAAACTATTAACTTTAGTATAACCATAATAATCTTTAAATGTAGCAATTACATCACTATTAGCAAGATTTAGAAAGATTGTATCATGAGAACTTGGAATAAATCTAAAGTTCATATCTTCAGTTTCTACACATTCTATTCTATCAGATGACAAAAATTTCTTAAAATCTTCATAATTTATAAATTCCCCAAGAACGATATTATAACAGTATTTTCCATCTACATGAAAGAATTCATCCTCACAAATATAATTAGAAAGATTATATAAATCACTATCAATTAAATGTAGACTATCACCATTTTTACCATAATCAATATATATAGTATCTTCTTTTTTTCCAGCTTTATTTTTTAGTATTAATTTTCTAATCTCACCTTCCAATTTTTCATTATATGGGTATCTACCAAACCTAAATATAGAATTATTTACATCTATTTTGCTTCTATTAATTGCAAGAAAAGCAGCATAACTATTGTTATAAAATCCTACATATATTTTTACTTTCTTTAATTCATCTTTAGATTTAGATTTAGGTGGTTGTGACGGTGGAGCAAGACCAAGAGCAGTTTTTGCATTATTAGGTTCAGATGATTCTATTTTCCAAAATGGAGGATCAGGAGGATTAGAAGAATCATTAGCTCTCTTTGGAGGATCAGGAGGATTAGAAGAATCATTAGCTCTCTTTGGAGGATCAGGAGGATTAGAAGAATCATTAGCTCTCCTTGGAGGATCAGGAGGATTAGGAGGATTAGAAGAATCAGTATCGTTCTTTTGAGGTAGCTTGTTTTTTTCACTCAAAAATTGTTCTGCATTTTGAATATCAATAGTATCTATAATATTTTGATTATTCAATAAAGTTAATGACTCCTTTTTAGTTTTAATAACTTCTAAATAATCAAATAATACTTCGTAATTATCTAATGGAATTTTAAAAAAATTATTATCTTTATCTTTACCAAGTACAGTAATACCAAAGTTATCATCTTCTTCATACCTTAATATATAATATTTATCATTTCTAATTTTAAAAGATTCTAGTTCAACTGGTTTTACAGTATGTATTTTCCCATCATAATTATTATTTATTGAATCTTTAGGAAATTGAATTTTAACTAATTTCATAACTTCACCTCAACTATATTATACCACTATTATAGTATGTTTCTAAAAAAATATCCACATAACTGTTGATTTCTTTTTTTGATAGAAATACTTTTCAACAATTATGTGGACAACTTAAAAATTACCAACTAATTATATTATTTATTTTCATTTTTATTTTTAAATTGAATAATAATAGGAGTACCCTCTAAATCAAAGTTTTCTCTTAATTTATTCTCTAAATACCTTTGATATGAAAAATGAATTAGTTTTTTACTATTAACACTAAAAGTAAATTTAGGAGGTCTTATTCCACTTTGATTTACAAAATATATTTTTAATCTTTTACCTTTATATGAAGGTGGCTGATTTAACATAACAGCATCCCTAATAACATCATTTAAAACACTAGTTTTAATCTCTTTTAATGAGTTAGTATATACCTTCTTTACTTCAGGCATCAAAGTATGAATTCTTTTTTTTGTTTTAGCCGATAAAAATACTATAGGAACATATGATAGAAATTGAAATTCATTGCGCATCAAAGTTGTAAAAGACTTTATATCATTCTTATCGTTAACAGTATCCCATTTATTTACAACTAATACTACTGGCTTTCCAGCCTCTAATGCATAACTAGCAATATGTTTATCATGTTCAATTATACCTTCCTCAGCATTAATTACAACCAGACAAACATCACTTCTCTCTATTGCCTTCATACTTCTAATTACACTATATTTTTCTATATTTTCATATATTTTACCTTTTTTTCTCATTCCAGCTGTATCAATAGCAACATAATCTTCTCCATCATATCTAAATTCTGTATCAACAGCATCCCTTGTAGTACCAGCAATATCACTAACAATAACTTTATCTTCATTTAAAAGAGCATTAACTAAACTACTCTTACCAACATTAGGTCTACCAATTATAGAAAACTTTATCTTATTATTATCATATTCTATATCATTAGTTTCTTTAAAATTGCTAGTAATCTCATCCAATAGTTCATCTATACCAATATTATGTTCACCACTTACAGCAATTATTTTATCAAATCCTAATTCATAAAAAGCATAAATATTATCTTGCCTACTATTATTATCTATCTTATTAACAGCAACAATAACATCTTTTCCAGCTTTCTTTAACATATCCCTTATAACATAATCATTATGATTCAATTCTTCTTTACCATCAACGACAAATACTATAACATCAGCCTCATCAATAGCAATTTCAACTTGAATTTTTATTTCATTATTAAATACTTCTTTACTTACATCTATACCACCAGTATCAATAAGATGAAATTTATAATTTTTATAACTAACATCTCCATATATTCTATCCCTTGTAACACCAGGAGTATCTTCTATAATAGATATCTTCTTACCAACTAATCTATTAAAAATAGTACTTTTACCAACATTAGGTCTACCAACCAAACAAACAGTTGACATCTTCATCTTATCACCTACTCTATATTATTTTATAATCTCATCAATTAAATCATATACTTCTTTCTTTCCAATTTTTTTCGTAGCAGAAAATATTTCTAATTTATCACCTTCTACTATTTTTAAACCATCACTAATAACTCTCTTATTCTTCTCATAATTATTTTTTGAAACTTTATCACACTTAGTAGCAATAACAGTTACAGGTATATTATAGTATTTTAAATAATCATACATCAATTTATCATCTTCTGTAGGTTTATGTCTAAAATCCACTAACATAAAAACCATCTTCAAATTCTCTCTCATTTTTAAATAATCTTCAATAATCATACCAAATTTATTTTTTAATTTCTTACTAACTCTTGCAAAACCATATCCAGGAACATCCACAAAATAAAAGCTGTCATTAATTAAATAAAAATTAAGTGTCTGTGTTTTACCGGGAATAGCACTAATCCTAGCCATATTTTTTCTATTCATAAGAGTATTAATAAAACTACTTTTACCAACATTACTCCTACCTACTAATAAAAACTCTGGTTTACCATCTTCAGGATATTGACTTCTTCTAACAGCAGAAGTAACAAATTTAACATTACTTATTTTCATAATATTCTCTCCTTCGACGACTTAATTATATCAAAAAAAAGAAAAGTAATCAAATTACTTCTTTCTCCTACTACCATTATTTATTATATTTTTACACATTCCTAAATAATGCTCTACTAATACAGCTCTCTGTTTTCTAACTTCTAAAGGAATCTTTTTATTATCAAGTTCATTATATAAATCAAGTAATTCAATTTGTAATTCAGGTCCTATCATATTATTATTAACGACCTCTGTAATAGTATCTTTCAACTTATCTAAATGTCCTTCCCAAAAACTATCATTTAAACTCATATAAACCTCCAAAAACATATATTTGCTCTATTTTATCACATAATTAATTATATTAATAGTATTATATATTAAATTATGCTATAATAAGCCCTAAAAGGAGCTGATAGTATGTTATTTATAGAATATCCAAAATGTTCTACTTGTAAAAAAGCTAAAAAATACTTAATAAATCATAACATAGATTTTTTAACAAGAGATATTACTAAAGATATTCCTACTAAAGAAGAATTAAAAAAATACTTATCATTAACAGAACATAAAAATATAAATAAATTTTTTAATACTAGTGGAATGAAATATAGAGAATTAAATTTAAAAGATAAACTTTCAAAAATGACTGAAGAAGAAAAAATTGATCTATTATCTAAGGATGGAATGCTAATAAAAAGGCCACTACTAATATTAGATAATAGTATATTAATAGGATATAAAGAAAAAGAATATCAAAAAATAAAAGAATAATTAAACATTAATTATTCTCTAATATTTTACATTTATTTAAATTATTTAATCTTATAAAATTATATAAATCATCCCAATTTAAAGGTTTATCCCCAGTTATATCTACACCCTTAGTTGTTCTAATCATCCCTTTATTATCTCTATCAATAATAGATAGATTATTACTATTGTTATTTTCTTCTAAGCAATACATAACATAAAAACTAAGATATCTTTTATTATTTTCTATAACATTATCATCTACATAATTAATAAAAGAATTTCTTTGTTTTAAAGTCATATTTTTAGGCAAATAAACTAATAAAGTATCATACTCTATCATCATAACTATTACACCATTATATGAATAATTAAGTAAAAAGTCTTGCCAATTATCTATATACCAATAACCAATCTCTTGCATCATCATCACATGTTCTCTACCATATAATTCCTTAATATTCCCGTCACTATAAAACAGTAATATCCCCTTATTACCAGGAAAGATAGAACTAGTATTATTTATAAAAGGAGAAAAAGGAGTTTTACTAAACCTACTATCATCCATATAATCACCCCATTCGGACTTCTATTATATATTAAATAAACAAACTATTCAATAATAAATAAAAATATAATACTATTAGATAATATTAAAGACATTTAATTAATTTTATGGTATCATTAAATAGAGCCTAGTAAGTTCTCATATGAAGAGAAAGTAAGAGGTGTTAATTATGACAAAATATGTTTTTGTAACTGGTGGAGTTGTATCTGGACTTGGAAAAGGAATAACAGCATCATCACTAGCTTTATTATTAAAAGCCAGAGGATACAAAATATTTATGCAAAAATTTGATCCATATATAAATGTTGATCCAGGTACTATGTCTCCATATCAACATGGTGAAGTATATGTAACAGCAGATGGAGCAGAAACAGATCTAGATTTAGGACATTATGAAAGATTTATTGATGAAGAATTAAATTACACATCCAATATTACTACAGGAAAAATATATAAGACTGTTATAGATAAAGAAAGAAGAGGAGATTATTTAGGTGCTACTGTTCAAATAGTACCTCATATAACAAATGAAATAAAAAATAAAGTATATGAAGCAGCAACTACAAGTAAAGCTGATATTGTTATTACAGAAATAGGAGGTACTATTGGAGATATAGAATCAGTATCTTTTATTGAATCATTAAGACAAATAAGAAACGAATTAGGCAAAGAAAACACTTTATTTATACATGCTACTCTCGTACCATATATATATGGTTCTAATGAATTAAAAACAAAACCAACTCAACACAGTGTAATAGAATTGAGAGGTATGGGAATACAACCAGATATTATCGTTACAAGAAGTGCTACACCACTAGATACAAATTTAAAGAAAAAAATATCACTATATTGTAGTATTTCACCAAATAATGTAATAGAAAGTTTAGATGTAACAAATATTTATCAAATCCCAATAAATTATTATAATCAAAAAATGGATCAAATAGTATTAAAACAGTTTGACTTACCATTAAAAAGAAGTAATTTAAAAGATTGGAATAAATTAATAGAAATAACAGATAATTTATCTAATGAAATAGAAATATCATTAGTTGGCAAATATATAGGACTACATGATGCATACATATCTGTAATAGAATCTCTTAAACATGCCGGTTACAAATATAATACCAAAATTAAGATTAATTGGGTAGATTCAGAACAATTAGAAAATATCTCTAATTTAGATAAAATATTTAAAGATTCTAAAGGTATAATAGTACCAGGTGGATTTGGTAATAGAGGAATTGAAGGAAAGATAAAAGCTATTAATTATGCTAGAATAAATAATATTCCATATTTAGGATTATGCTTAGGAATGCAATTAGCAGTAATAGAATTTGCTAGAAATGTATGTGGACTATCTAATGCCTCATCAACAGAATTTGATGAACTAAGCAAAGATCCTATAATAGATTTAATGCAAGATCAAAAATCTATCGTAAATATGGGAGGAACATTACGATTAGGTAATTATGAATGTACTCTCAAGAAAAACACATTAGCTCATAAATTATATGAACAAGACAAAATATTTGAAAGGCATAGACATAGATATGAATTTAATAATAAATATAGGGAACTATTAGAAAAAAACGGACTTGTATTCTCTGGTATTAATGATCAAGCTAATTTAGTAGAAATTATAGAATTACCTACTAATAATTGCTTTATAGCATGTCAATTTCATCCAGAATTTAAATCTCGTCCAACCAAACCTCATCCCCTATTTGATTATTTTATAAAATCATCCTTAAATTATAAAAAATAAAAAGAAAGGAAATTATTATGAATAATAAAATAAAAGAAAGTCATATTGAAGAATTAGAATACCTTTTCAAAAAAGAAACAAACCCCAATGTATTAAGGTTTATAAAAAAACAAATAGAGTCAGATAAACTAGATTACTTATTTCAATCAACTATAAAGCCAAATAATAATCCCCAAAACAACAGTAAAACATCAAAAAAAAGATAAAAAAGTTTACAGTATTAAGCTTTTTTATCTTTTTTTATAAAATAATAAAATATATACATCACTATTAATATTACACCACTAGCAATATAAATATATATAAAATTATCAAATCCAGAAAAATTAAGATTTACATCCCCTATCTTTTCTTTTATATCATCATTCATCAATATTTTTTCCAATAACACTTCTGCTCCCTTAATTAGAACACCAGCAGCAAACAAACTAATACCAATATCTTTTAAAGCTACCAACTTATTTATAATTAATAGCATTAAACAGCATATCATAATTCCAATTATTGTATAATTTCTTATCTCATGAGAAGATATCATCTTATAAACCATTAAACCTATCTTTTTTTCATTTGATAAATAATTATCTATTTTATTACTATCACCACTAACGTTAGCTTCTATTTCATATATTATTCTATCTATTTCCTCATCTTTAACCCCGTATGATTTAATTTTTTCTCTTTTTTTATTAATTATATCAACTATTAAATCACTAGCTTCTTCATCTTCATTATTAATAACCATATCCATATATTTATCAACTATATCATCAATATCCTTTTCATCAACAACATCAATACCATTCTTATTAAAATAAATACTCAATAAATTATTAATTTGTTTATCCATTCCACTACTATTTATTAAATCGTTCATTATATTCTTAACATTCATATTAAAAGCAAGTAATATAAACAAATTCAAAAGAATAAAACTAAATATTCCAACTATAAATTTTTTCATTTACAAACCTCCTATTATTTTTTTATATGAACATTAATATCTTCTTCTACTATTCTTTCTTCAAATAATTTCTTAAAAGGAAGAATTTCATCTCCTCTTGTATATCTTGAAGCTGCTGCCATTACAATAGAATGATTTGCTGGAATTTTATTTTGATTTAAATACTCGATTATTTCTTTAGATTTTTCTAAATCAAATTCCACAGTATTACCACCAGATGTAATAACTATACTCTTATCTGAAAATGTTTTTGCAGATTCTAATAAACCAACATTTTTTGATTTTGAAAAAAATTGTAATATTCTTGATCTAAAAGGCTGTATATCTGGATTATACTTATTATTATTCATAAAATCAATTACCTCTTTTGAGGACAATCCATTTGATAAACTATAATAATCAAGCATCGTAAAAGACACTTTCTTATCTTTAACAATAATACCATTTACAATATATTCATATAAAATCTGTATAAAATCTTTCATAAAGTAAAAATAACTAAGCATATTATCGTTAAAAGCTTTCTTAACTTGATTATATGAATCAATATCAATTTCCTTTAATTTTTCAATATAATCATCAAAAAGATAAGTATTCAATCCATATTTCTCTATAATTTTCGCTTTTTTACACCCTTTCTCTAATATATCATAGACAATAGCTTTTATAATATTTACTTCATCTGTATTAAAATTCTTAGACTTATCTAAAAATAAAGATTTATAATTTATCATTAATTCAGTCATATTTTTCATATTTATATTAAGCTTTTTATTACATTTACCAATTTCATCAAGTGACAAAGTAGCTAAATAAGGAGCATAAATCATTAACATAGCAAACATATCTTTATTAAATGTTGTTTGCCAATTAACATTAGGCTTTTTCTTTTTACATGCATATAATAAACTATCATAATAGCTTCCAATTAGATATAAACTATCAGGATATGATTTAGCAAATAAAGACTTATCTAATTCAACAATATTTCCATTTTTATTATTTTCAATAGCGTCATTAATAATTCTTAAACAATCATTTTTTTCTTCTTCAGAAACTTTAATACCACCTGCCATATATTTAAAAAAACTAAGTTTCCAAAAATCTTGGTTCATATTATAACATGTTTTCCAGTTATTAAATGTCTTTTCAATTTTTTGAACTTTAAATAAAAACAAATCATAATTATTTTTTGATGTATTACTTAAAGCATCAACAAATGTAACTCCAGTTAAAGATGATAAATTTTTAATTAAAGTTAAATAAGACTTTTTACCAACACTAGCATCTATTAAAAAAGATGTAATAAGACTTACATTATAATAATCAAAATTCTTTTTATGACGATGTTTAGCCATAATATTATATAAATCTTCTAAACTAATACCAAACATATCTTGTAAAAAAAGCAAATCTATTAAAGGCATATTTTTCAAAAATAAAGAATTATTTTTTAGAAAAGCTTTTTTTTCTTCTATAGATGAATATCTAAGTTCTTCAATCTTCGTTTTTAAATCCATACTATTATTAACTTTATCCATTTAAATCACTCCTATTTTATTAAGTATATCATATTTTTAAAAAAAGATGTTTTAAAAACATCTTTTTTAGTACTAATTATTAATCTCTTCTTCTAGATAAAGCTATTAAAATTAATCTAAATATTTGTAAAAAATTACTAGCAAGTGAAGCAACATAAGTCATACCAGCAGCATATAACATTTTACTAATTCCACTATCACTACCATTATTTGTTATATTAAGACTTTTAAGTTGCTTTTTAGCCCTATTTGAAGCATTAAATTCAACAGGTAAAGTAACTAAATGAAATAAAAGTATAACACCTAATAGAACTATTCCAATTAATGAAATATTAAAGACACCAGCTCCAATTCCAATTAATATAACTATATATCCAAGCTGTGAACATAAATTAGCCAATGGAACTAACCCATGTCTAAATTTAAGAAAGAAATATCCATTCTTATCTTGAATAGCATGTCCACATTCATGAGCAGCCACAGCTACAGCAGCTATACTATCACCACTATAAATATCACTAGATAAATTTACTGTCTTATCACTAGGATTATAATGATCAGTTAGTTCTCCACCAACTTCTTTAACCTTTACATTTTCCAATCCATTAGCATCCAATATCTTTCTAGCAACATCTTTACCTCTCATCCTAGTATTACTATCTATCTCTCTATATTTTTTATAACTACCCATTACCCCGGCTTGTGCAATAGCAACTATTATTGCACCAATTATAACAAAAATATAAGTATAATCAATTCCTAAATACATAACAATCACCTACCCTATTAATTCATATGTAGTTCCATCTCTAGTATCTTTAATTATAATTCCTTTATCTTTTAATTCATCTCTTATCTCATCAGCCTTATCATATTCCTTATTCTTTTTATAATTATTACGCTTCTCTATCATATCATTAATATATTTTTCCATATCTTTATCAATATCTACATCATCCTTTATTAATAAATCTAATGATAAAACCTTATCAAAGCTCTTAATTATTTCTCTTTTAGTCATATCATTTACCTCTTTATCCTTAAGCAAATCATAAATAATAGTAATACAAGTAGAAGTATTTAAATCATTTTCCAAAGCCTCTTTAAATCTGTCATTATACTTATTAAAGAATTCTTTATTCAACTTACCATCTTCAGTTAAAGAAAGAGTTTTATTCTTTAACTTATTAAATTCTCTTGTTGCTCCATCCAATATATCATAGCTAAACGATAAAGTATTATGATAATAACTATTTAAACATAAATACCTATAAGCAATAGGATTATATCCCTTATCTTTTAATAAGTCTATTGTTAAAAATTCCCCCTTACTTTTACTCATTTTACCACCCTTATCATTTAAAAATCCCATATGTATCCAATAATTACACCACTTATGACCCAAATAAGCCTCACTTTGAGCAATTTCATTAGTATGATGAGGAAATATTGCATCTTCAGCACCACAATGAATATCCAAATAGTCACCTAAGTATTTAATACTTATACCAGAACACTCTATATGCCATCCAGGATAACCTCTCCCCCATGGACTATCCCATTGTAATTCTTGATTATCAAATTTAGAATTAGTAAACCATAAGCCAAAATCAAAAGGATTCTTTTTAGATTTATCATCTTTTATATCTTCTCTAACAGCAATCATTAAATCATCAGCATTTCTACCAGATAACTCATAATAATTAGGAAACTTTGTTGTATCAAAATAAACATTACCATCACTTATATATGCATACCCATCCTCTAATAATTTAGTAATCATCTCTATATACATATCAATATTAGAAGTAGCTGGAATAACAACATCAGGCCATTTAATATTTAAACATTCACAATCTTTTTTAAAGGCATCCGTATAAAATTTAGCTATCTCCATAGAAGATTTATGTTCTCTCTTAGTAGCAACTAACATTTTATCTTCACCACTATCTCCATCTCCAACCAAATGACCGACATCAGTAATATTCATAACTCGATTGACTTTATATCCCAAATAGTTCAAAGCTTTTTCTAAAACATCTTCTGATATATAAGTTCTTAAATTACCAATATGAGAATAATGATAAACAGTAGGCCCACATGTATACATATTAACTTCTTTACCCTTATTAGGAATAAAATCTTCAACTTTTTTACTAAGTGTATTATATAATCTCATCAATATCCCTCCTAATTCATTATATTCCTTAACTACCAATAATTATATATTATCTAATTATAAAAATCAATGTTATACCAAAATAAAACAATCCCAAATTATTAGGATTGTAATACTTTATATATCTCTTTTGGATCAGCTATATCTTCATATTTATATCTAGGTATAATATGCAGATGAATATGTTTAACTTCCTGAGCTATCCCATAATTAATTTCAAAGCTTGCTCCATTACTATGTAACTTCTTTTCACATAATTTATTAATATCACGAGCAACTTTAAACATATGATTTAAAATATCTTCATCAACATCATAAATATCATCATAATGCTTCTTAGGAATAATTAAAGAATGTCCATTACTTCTAGGATTTAAATCCAATATTACAATTACTTTCCCATCTTCATATATCTTATTACTAGCTATTTCTCCACTAACTATTTTACAAAATATATCCATCATTTCACTTCCTCTACAATAGTATAAATTAAATAAAAATAAAAATCAATCTAAAGGTTGATTTTTTTGTGAACACACAGCAAATATTTTTTTATATAATATCCCAAACCTATCAAATTGCTTAATAATAATAAAAATTATAACTATTATTATATATTTATAATGGTGATATAATGACTTATCTAAAAAGATTAATTAATTCATTAAGAATTATAATAATAACCTATATAGTACAATATTTAATAATTATAGCATCATGTTATATATATAAATTACTTATTAATAAAGATATTAACCAATTTATTAATAATAAACTACCAATTATAATAATATTATATCTATTAATCTCATCATTAACATTATTTATACATAATAAAGTAAAAGAAGAAAAAATAAAATATATTTATATCTTACCATTATTATCTATAAGCATATCACTATCATGTTTATTAAACATGATACTATTTAAAATATTTGCCCCTACTCCCATAAAACAAAACATATCACCTACTATTAAGATAATATCTTCATGCCTTATAGGACCAATTTATGAAGAAATAATATTTAGATATATTTTTCTTCATAAATTACTTAAATTTAATAATAAAAATAATTCAATTATCATCAATAGTCTCATCTTTGCAATAATTCATATAAATATAAGAAATATTATATTCTCATTCATAATATCAATAATTATTAATGTAGTATATTCAAAACACCATAACATACTCTACCCAATCATAATTCACTCTTTTATCAATCTAACTTCTCTTTTTCTATTCCAATATAATTCAAATATATTAATACTATCTTTATTAAATTTAATAATATACAGTTATATATATAAATCCCTTAAATAAAGAAAATAAACAAAAGATTAATTAATTGTTGACAAAATTAACAAATTGTGCTAATATATACAGCACTCAAAGAAAATATTACTAAAAAGTAATAAATTAAAGAGTAAAATAACTATTCAGGGGGATTAAAAATGGAAAATAGAAATAATATATTAGATGTAATAAATATATTAAAAAGAAAAGTAAATTTAGAAGCAGGAGATGCTAATACATTAAATTCAATAACGGAAAAATTAAATAATTCTAGAAAATTAGATAATGATGAGATAGATTTCATCTATGATTTAATTGATGACAATTTTGAACAAGTATATCCAGAATTTAAAGATAACAAAGATGAAGTTCTAGATGCATTAGATAATTTATTTGATGAGTATAATGCTCAAGAAGCACTTGAACAACCAGTTCAAACTCAATCAGAAGAAGAAAATGAAGAAGAAAATGAAGAAGAAATTGATGCTGAAATAGAAAGAATAGAAAACTTAATTAGAGAAAACGATGCTAGACAAGAAGAAATTACAGAAGAAATTAATAATATTGATGCAGAGATAGAAAGATTAGAGCAAGAACAAAATACTAATTCAAACTCTAATAATAGATCAACTGAAGAATTAGAAGAAGAAAAAGAGATAATAGAAAATAGAATAAATGAAATTGATAAAGAAATAGAAGAATTAAATGAAAGATTAAATAATTCTTCTCAACAACAACAAAAACAAAAAGGAATTTTAGATCCAGAAGAATATTATGATAATCAAATAAATAAAGCAAAAGAAGAATACAATACTGAAAAGAATAGAAGAAAAGAAGCACTTGAACAACAACTAAGAGATTTAAACATGAGATTTAATCAATTAAATAGTGAAATAGCAAACATCAATTATGAAGAAATTGGACCTAACAGCAAAGAAAAGAATTCAATATTAGAATTTAAAAAAGCTAAAAAAGAATATGAAGAATTAAAAGCTAAAATAGAAGCTGTAAATTTAAATCCAATTGATATGATGTATCCAGAATATGAACAAGATAAAAAAAGACTTGCAGAATTAGAAGAAAAAATCAATCAAGAAAAAGAAAAATTAGATGTTTCACCTCAAAAAGTTGGAACATACACAAGAAAAAATAATATTTTAACTAATGAAGTTCAAGAAAAAATAAACGAAAGAAATAGAATATATCAACAAATATTAGATATTAGAAAACAATTAGAAACAGAAGAATATACAAATGATATAAAAGAAGAGCTTGAAAAGAAATTAGAAAGATTAAATAAATTAAAAGAAGAATATGTTCCAACAACACCAATTGAAGAATTAACACCAGAAGAAAAAGAAGAACTACAAAATAGAATAAATAATCTTAGAAAAGAAAAAGAAGAACTTGAAAAAGAATTAGAAGATTTAAATAAAGAAATAGAAAATAATAATAATAATCAAGTAATTGATAATACAGATAAAATAAATAATTTAAAGAAAAGAAAAGAAGAACTTGAAAAAGAATTAGACAACTTAAAGAAAAATAGAGAAGATTTAGAAAAAGAATTAAAAAATCTAAAAGATAAAAAGAACAACAACAATAATAATAACAATAATAACAATAACAATAACAATAACAATAACAACAATAATAATAATAATAATAACAATAATAACAATAATAACAATAATAATACAATACCAACTAAAAATGAAGAAAAATGGTATCTTAAAGCATTATCTGGTGCTGCAGGATTTGGATTAGGTTTTGGAACTGCAATGATTGTAAGTGGAGTTCCAGCAACCATAGCTGTAGCAGCAGGAATTGTAGGAATAAACATCTATGCTCATAGAATAGCACCTAATGTAAATGCTAGAATAGAAAAAATTCAAAGTGCAGAGGATTATGCTGAAAAACATCCTATTAAAAATGCTATCTTAAATAGTGTAAAATGTGTTAATAACTTCTTATCATCAGGATATGGAAAATGGTTCTTAGGTGGATTTGGAGTAGGATATGCAGCTGGAAATTTATACAAAGCAATTAACAAACCAACAGTAAATCAAAAAAGTTCATCAACTGAAAGCACAGGCGATAAAAATGTAACTGATACACATCATGGAAAAGGAACAGGCAATAAAAATGTAACTGATACACATCATAAAACAGGCAACAAGACTATTACAGATTCAAAAGGAAGTCATAATGATGTAACACAAGCAAGACAAGAACAAATAGCAATAAGACATCAACAAGCAACAGGAAATACAGGAACAAGTCTTGATACATCTAGTTTAGAAGCAACTAAATTAAATAATCATTATGATTTAAGTAACATAGAACATGGATATAGAAGCAGTTATGGGGAAGGATATACACATTTAAATACAAAATTAGGTAAAAATGCAGTATTAGATCGCCAAGTATTACGTGATGGTAAATTATGGGATCATTTCTCATCAAATGTTGATAATGAAAAATATGCATGGATTCTTGATGAAACTGTAAAACAAAAAGCAAAAGTATTACATTAATTGAGTAGGAAATATTAAAGGGGGTAGTAAAAATGCAAAGCAAAAGTGTTAATCAATCATTAAAATATAATAAAAAAAGAAATAATAATACAGTTGAAAAACTAGAAGAGATAAATGAAACATCAAAATTTATTAATTACATATTAATAAGAGTAATAATAGCTGGTATTATATTAACAACACCAATGTTCTTATACGTAATTGCATTATTACCAAAAGCAATTCCACTATCATTATTAATGGTACCAGCCCTAATTGGAGGACCATTAGCTGCAATAGCAAGTGCAACAATGCTAGCTACTAACATATTATTCTTTATACCAGCAAAAAAACTAATGGAAGCTCATAATAAAAAAACAGGAAATATAAAAGTAGCAAAACAAAATAATTATCAAACAGGGAAACAAAACACTATAAATAATAATAAAGCACAAACTATCCCTAGAAAACCACAACAAAACTATGGTTCAATTAATAACAATTATAATAAAAATAATTCAAATAATAACAAAGTAATAAAAAGGGAAAAACCAACTCATATAAATAAACAAAAATCTGTAAAAGTAAAACCACAACAAAAAATAGTTTTTAAAAACGGTAGACCTTGTTACGAAAACGAGACACCAGCTCCAAAAATAAGGAGATTAAAAAAATAGCACTTTATTAAGTGCTATTTTTTTATAAATAAAAATCGACTTTACAGTCATACATATATAAATATTGACTTATTTTATAATATTTGATAAACTAAACATATAATAAAGGAGGAATAATAAATGGACCTAGAACTAAAAAAAATATTTAGAAAAGATGGTAAAACATTTATCGTAATTGCTATTACAGAAAAAAATGGCAAAAAATATGCGTTTTCAAACAGAATTGAATATGAGAAAGAAGAAGTAACAGATGAATATAATGTATTCACAATTGAAAATGGAGAATATGCTTATGTGAATGATAAAGAATTAATAAATGAATTATTACCTACATTTCAAAAGCAAATAAAAGAACAATTAGAAGAAATAATGAAAGAAAATAACGAATAGGGGAGAATGAGATGAGTTATAGTAATGAAGAATTAATAAGCAAACTTCAAGAAACATACAATTTAGAAAATAATGAAAATATAAATATCAGTGAAGAAGACCGTAATGACATAGCAATGGTAATGAACGCAATACAAAATGGAGAACCAATTCCAGAAATGTATAAAGATTCAATGATTAGAATCTTTAGAGATAATCCTATTTTTGATGATGAAAGAGTAAGGGAAAGTTTTCTTGAAAGTTTATTTAATGCAAACAAAGAAATGGGATATGACAAAGAAGGATTAAAAACTGATCTAATAAGTGAAATTGAAGACGTTCAAAAAATGATGCATACAAATCCACATGAAGAAGGATATAGTCCACAAGAACAAATTGAAAGTCAAAATTTAGATCAAATTAAAAATAGAATAAACAATGAAAAAGTTGAAGAGAAAGACCAAACCTTCTTACATAATATTTTTGATAAGTATATTCCTCGAATGAATTTATCAGATGAAGAAAAAGAACAAAAAACAGAACGTTGCCATAATTTAGTAGATAGTACTGATATTATAATGATAAATGTTACTCCACCAATGAATGGTGAAGAAAATGAGCAAACAGAAGAAAGAGAAATTGATAAAATAATAGCAAGAATAAAAGAAAATGAAGCTTACCAAGCTAAATTTTTAGATGAAAACTTAGATGCTATTAAAGAAGAATTTATTGAAACAACAAAAAAAGAATTATCAGAGTTATCTAGTGAAGACGAAAATAAACAAAGAGTACTAAATGAGACAATAAAAGAATTAGAATCTGAAGGATTAACTAGTGATAAAGTAAATCAATTATTAGCAGCTCGCGGATATAATAATGAAAATGAATTATATTTAAGAGTAATTGATAAACAAATAGAAGAATTAGAAAAGCAATTAAAAGAACCAACTCCTGAACCAACTCCAGAGCCTGAACCAACACCAGAACCAGAACCAACACCAGAGCCAGATCCAACTCCAGGAGAAGAAGAAGATAATAAAGAAGAACAAGAAAGATTAGAAAGTAGAATCAATGAAATTGATAAAGAAATAGAAGAACTAAATGATAGATTAAATTCTAATTCTCAAGAAGAACAACAACAACAAAAAGGAATCTTAGATCCAGAAGAATATTATAATAATCAAATAAAAAATGCAGAAAATCGATATAATAATGAAAAAAATAGAAGAGAAGAACAACTAGAACAACAACTAAGAGAACTAAATTTGAGATACAATCAACTAAATAGTGAAATAGATAACACTAAATATGAAAAGCGAAAAGAAGTAGAAGAATACGAAAAATTAAAAAACAAAGTTGCAGCAGTACAATTAAATCCAATTGACATGATGTATCCAGAATATAATAACGATAAAAAAAGAGTTGAATCTTTAGAAGCAGAATTAGATATCAACAAAAAAATAAATGAAAGAAATGAAATTTATGAACAAATACAAGACGTTAGAAAACAATTAGAATCAAAAGAATATAAAGCAGAACTTGATAAAGAACTTGATAAAGAACTTGAAAGATTAAATAAATTAAAAGAAGAAAATGTTCCATCTAAAACAAATGATGAATTAACTCCAGAAGAAAGAGAAGAAATTCAAAATAAATTAGATGAACTAAGAAAAGAAAAAGAAGAACTAGAAAAAGAACTTGAAGACCTTAAAGAAAAAGAAAAAGCTAAGGAAGAAGAAAAAGCCAAAGGGGAAGATGACGATAAAGAAGACGAAGACGATAAAACTGATGAAGAAGAAAAAGAAGAAGGTCTAGGAAGAGAAGAAATTCAAAGAAAATTAGATGAATTAAAAGAAAAAAGAGAAAGAATAGCTTCAATTCCAGCTGAAAATAGAGACTTAAGAACTATTAAAGATGCATATAATACAATTAAGAAGGATGCAATAGAAATCTTAAGTAAAAGTGAGAGCTTTAACAATGCAACTGACGAAGAAAGATTAGATGCAATTTCTACAGGTGTAGAAACACATGAAAGATTTAAAGATTTTGATCTTTATAAAGGCGATAAAGAAAAATTAATTAGAGAACTTAAAGAAGATATAGCAAAAGGACTTGGAAGAACAAAAGGTCCAGAAGAGCCACAACCTGATCCACCAGAGGAAAAAAAGGAAAAATTCTGGCTTAAAGCATTATCTGGTGCTGCTGGATTTGGTCTAGGTTTCGGAACTGCCATGATTGTAAGTGGAGCTCCAGCAACCATAGCAGTAGGTGTTGGTATAGCAGCTGTAAAAATATATTCTAAGAGTATAGCTCCTAAAGTAAATGCTAAAATTGAAAAAATACAAAGTGCTGAAAATTATGCCGAAGATCATCCAATTAAAAATGGTATTCTAAATGGAATTAAAAAAATAAATAATTTCTTATCATCAGGATATGGACAATGGTTCATAAATGGCTTTGGATTAGGATATGCAGCTGGAAACATATATAAAGCATGGAAAGCAGCACACAACAACCCAGGTGATACAACACCAGATTCAACACCAGATTCAACACCAGATTCAACACCAGATTCAACACCAGTCACAACAGCACCAGTCACAACAGCACCACCAGCACCAGTCACAACAGTACCAAAAATTGATACAGACATAAAAGTAGGAGATCATTTTAAAATTGATAAAGACTTAGGAGGAGCACTTGATGAATATGGAACCAATTATGGCTCATTAAGTGACAAGCATACAGATGTAGTAGTAGATAAAATAAGAGGTGACTGGGTACATGTATCAGATGCTGTAAAAGTTGATGGTAAAAAAGACTTAGTTGGATGGATTAGAAAAGATGAACTAATTGAAACTCTTGAACAACAAACAACTCAAAGACTTGGTAGAGGAAGATAAATTTAAAATAAAGGAAGGAAGAATATGAAAGGAAAAGTTGTAACTGTAAATCCACTTGGAGACTTCTACGTTATGGAAGAAATGGATTATCAAAACAAAAAATATGTATTATGTAATAATCTAGAAGAAGACCAATCAAATAAAAAAGAAATTGAGCTTTCTCTATTTGAAGTTCTAATAAAAGATGATGAATTAACTCTTGGTAATGTAGAAGATGAAACAGCAAAAATAGTAACTGCACTTATAATGGAAAAAATGCAGGAAAAGAATTAACCATAAAAGAATGATAATTTAATTATCATTCTTTTAATTTAACCTATAGTATGATATAATTAAAATAACAAAGGAGTAGATAATATGAATGACATTCAATACATATATATATCAAAAGAAAAAAACAAAAAAAATAATAGTATTTTTTATAGTGATGGTAAAAATATAAAAAATGATTTAAAAAAAGTAAAAACAAAATATGTAGTCTTTATAAAAGAAACAGATGATATATCTACTAACTATTTTAAATTAATAAACAAAAAAATAAAAAAAGAATTTGATTGTTGTTTTATAAATTATGAAATAAAAAAATTAAGTATTAACAATCTAGATAATCCAAAAAATGAAGAAGAATTAAAAAATAATAGACCATATTATGGTGATTATATATTCTCATATATATTCAAAACTGAACAACTAAAAAGAATAATTGAAATAAAAAATGAACAAGAATTTGATCAATTTGTTGACAAAGTATTTAAAAAGACTGAAGCAATAGGGGAAGTGATTTATTCACATAATCCTAAAGCAGAAAAAATAATAAATAATTTTCCTTTTAATGACATAAAGAAAGAGGAAAAATTTAAGAACATAATATACATTGGAAATGGATGTAATTGTAAATTTAATGGATATGTAAGTTGGATAAACAATATAGGAAGATGTTTTGGAGATAAATATGAAATAATTGTTTTATATGATAAAATACATCCTGGAACTTTTGCTAGATTTTCTAAAAATCTTAAATGTATTAACAGAAAAACAGATACAAATTATATATGTGACAGATTATTAGTCACATATTCAAACTACTATTATCCTAAGAATGTTATTCCATTAGAAAACAATTATATGTTTATTCATGGAAATATGGATGATTACAAAAATGCAGTAATTTTCTCAGAAGATATATATACTAACTATGTAGCCGTATCTAAAACAGCCGGACAAAAAGCAAGAGGCTATTATCCAACAAAAAGAATTGACTATGTCTTAAATCCTTTTAAATTAGAAAAAGAATTAGTAAAACCAAGATTAAAATTAACATCTGCACTTAGATATGGCCCAGAAAAAAGACCTGAGAGAATAGACAAAATGGCCAGTATTCTTGACGAATTAGATATACCATATACTTGGGAAGTATTTACTGATAAAAGACAAAATACAAATCATAAAGGATTAATATTTAGAGAATCAATTGCAAATCCTATACCATATGTAGCAGATAGTGATTATTTTGTTCATTTAAGTAACACAGAGTCATATTGTTATTCTATAATAGAAGCCTTAGCAGTTAAAACTAAATTAATTATAACACCACTCCCAGTATACGAAGAATTAGGTATAAAAAATAAAAAAGATGGATATATTATCCCATTTGAATACTTCGATGAAGAAGAAAACAAAGAAAAATTAAAAAGAATAATATTAGAAGCATACAAAGATAAAGATAGAAAAATGAATTATAAATTAGATTCTTCTTTATGGGAAGGTTATAAATATATATTTAAATAGTAAAATACAATAAAAGTAGTAATTTATCTCTAATCATAGAGGACAAATTACTACTTTTATTGTATAATAATATACGAGGTGGCTAAATATGAGCAAATTTACAAAAGAAATGGTTAATGATTATGCAGACAAACTATTAATCGGATTAACAGAAGAAGAAAATAAACAAGTATTAGATGAATTTGAAATAATAGATGAGAACATTGATTTAATTAATAAAATACCAAATATTGAAAGTATTGAACCAATGACTCACTGTTTAGATGATTTTATATATGAATTAAGAGAAGATAAACCTGAAGAATCTATTGATATAGAAGAATTATTAAAAAATTGTGATGATAAAACTGATCGTGAAGTATCAGTTCCAAAGGTGGTGGGATAATGGAATACATGAATAAATCAATTGAAGAATTACATAAACTTCTTATTAGTGGTAAAGTAACTAGTAAAGAACTTATTAAAGAATCTTTGGAAAAATCTCACCAAGTACAGGATAAATATAATGCCTTTGTAACTATCTTAGATGATGCAAAAGAAACTAATATTACAGATAACCTATTATCTGGTATACCTTATGGTATCAAAGATAATTATTCCACCAAAGGAATTTTATCAACAGGTTCTTCTAATACTCTAAAAGATTATATTCCATTCTTTACTGCTACTGCTATTGAAAATTTAGAAAGAGCAGGAGCAGTACCAGTTAATAAAACCGTTATGGATGAATTTGGAATGGGAGGAACAGGAACAACAGGACACACAGGTATTGTTAAAAACCCTTGGGATGAAACTAGAATGTGTTCAGGATCTTCATCTGGATCAGCCGCAGCCGTAGCAGACGGAGTATACCCATATGCAACAGGATCTGATACAGGAGACTCCATTAGAAAACCAGCAGCCTACTGTGGAATAGTAGGCTACAAACCAACTTATGGAATGATTTCAAGATATGGTCTTTTCCCATTTGCATCATCCCTAGATCACTGTGGAGTTTTAACTAGAAATGTTGCTGATGCTGCCATAGTAGTGGATAATATGAAAGGAAAAGACAAAAATGATATGACAACCTGGGATTCATCCAAAATAAATCTAAGAGATTCTCTAGATGGTAAAGTTAAAGGTAAAAAAATATGTTATATAAAAGAATTATGTGATATAAAAATGTATCCTAAAGCCAATAAAGAATTAAAAGAACACTTAAAAAACTTTAAAAAATCACTAGATCTATGTAAAAAAATTGGCATGGATGTAGAAGAAGTATCAGTAGATCAAACTCTATTAAATGCCTTAGCATCTGTATATGTCGTAATATCATGTGCAGAAGCTACATCCAACATGTCTAATCTAACAGGACTAATCTTTGGTCCAAGAGGAGAAGGTAAAGAATGGGAATCTCTAATGAAAGATTATCGTACTAAAAACTTCTCCCCACTCATAAAAAGAAGATTTGTAATAGGTTCATATGTCCTACAAGCAGAAAACAAAGATAGATATTTCCATAACGCTCAAAGAGTTAGAAGATTATTAGTAGATACATGGAAAGATTTATTTAAAAAATATGATGCTGTAATATTACCAGTAGGTACAGGCCCAGCTAAAAAATTAGATGGATCATTAGATATCTTAGATGATAATGCTACTGCCTTAGAAGAACATCTACAAGTAGGTAATTTTGGAGGCTTTCCATCTATCACCATACCTAATGGATTTATAGATAACTTACCAGTAGCCCTTAATATAACAGGAAACTGCTATGATGATGCTAATATATTAAATATAGCATATGCTTTAGAAAAAGAAATGCCATATAAAAATCAAATAGCAGGAGGTGTTAAACATGACTAAATATAAAGCACTAATTGGTATAGAAATGCACTGTGAAATAAGTGAGACTAATACTAAAGTATTTTCGCCTGCTAGAAATGGTGCCAAAACATCTAACACTGATTTACCTAATATAAATATAAGACCACTAGATATGGCTTTTCCAGGAACATTACCTACAGTAAATATTGAGGCCGTAAAAAAAGCCCTAATGGCAAGTATAATCTTAAATTGTAAGCAACCAGAATATCTATATTTTGAAAGAAAAAATTATTACTATCCAGACTTACCTAAAGGCTATCAAATAACTCAAGAAACAAAACCAGCCCCTATCGGAATGTTTGGTAAAATTGATTATGAATGTAAAGATGAAACCAAAACAGCTATAATCAATAATATCCATTTAGAAGAAGATACAGCTATAATGTCACATTTAGACAATAAATCATTACTAAATTATAATAGAGCAGGAGTACCACTTCTAGAATTAGTAACAGATCCATGTTTTCATACTGCAGATGAAACTGTTGCATTTTTAGAAACAATTCGTTCTATCTATCAATATGCAGGTATATCTGAAGCAGATTCCAAAAAAGGCCACATTAGATGTGATGTTAATGTTTCTATCATGGATGAAGATCTAGATGAAACAAATCCAGAGAATTGGGGAACCAAAGTAGAAGTAAAAGGAGTTAATTCTTTCAGTGCTATAAGAGACACTATTAACTATGAAATAGAAAGACAAACAGAATTAAAAGAAAACGGTACATATGATGAAATGCAACAACAAACTAGACGTTGGGATGAAGAAACATTTTCAACAAAATTTATGCGTAACAAAGTAGATGTAATTGATTATAAATATTTTGTTGAACCAAACATTCCTAAATTTAAACTATCAGAATCCTGGATAAAAGAAATAGCAAGTAAAATACCTGCTTTAGCCCCAGAAAGAAAAGAAAAATATGTGAATGTTTATGGTCTACCTAATAAAGATGCTAAAACTATCGTTAAAGACAAATCTTTAGCTGACTTCTATGAAGAATGCTTAAGTGAAGGAACAGATCCAAAACTTGCTTCTAACTGGCTAACAGGTAATATCTTAGGCTATTTAAATAAATATGATTTAACCATAAATGATATTTATTTAACCCCTAAAATGCTAAAAGATATAATTAAAATGATAGAAGATGGACAAATATCATCTAAACAAAGTAAAGATGTCCTAATAAAAGTCATCGAAGAAGAAAAAGAACCAATAACAGTCGTAAAAGAATCAGGAATGACTCAAATAACAGATGAAAAAGAATTAATGACTTTTATTAATGAAATAATGGAAGAAAATCCAGAACAAATAGAAGCCTATAAAAAACAACCAAGATTACTAGATTACTTTATCGGCCAAATGATGAAAAAAACAAGAGGCAAAGCCAATCCATCCCTAGCATCTAAATTATTAAAAGAAGAATTAGATAAAAGGTAATTTAAATTTATTAAGGAGTAGATAATTGTGAATAATATTAAATGTATTATACTAGATATAGATTATACTCTAACAAAATCTGATAATAGTATTTCTGATTATACTATATCAATAATAAAAGAATTAACAAAAAGAGGAATATACGTTATTATATGTACAGGTAGACCAAACATATATGCCGTCGAGAAAAGTAAAATAAGTAATGCTAGTCCAATTGTTATTTCTGATAATGGAGCACTAATATACAATTATGAAGAAGATAATATTCTATATAAGAATAACATTTCTAAAACTTATTTAAATCAAATATGGGATTTATCATTAACTAAAAATGTAGATTGTGTATTAAATGCAGTTCACACAAGATATAGACATAAGAAATTTATAAATAGTACATATATTAAAACAAATTCATACATAGATAGTATTAATAATTTAAAAGAAGATGTATTGCAGTTAGTATTAAGTAGTACTAATAAGGAAGAATTATTAGATTGTAAAAAGTACATTAATAATATTGAAGAATTGGAAGTAACTAATACTAACTTAAACAGAATTCCAGAAAAAAATTATTATTTTTGTGATGTTAATGTTAAAGGAAATTCAAAAGGAAAATCTATCATCAGATTAATTAATATGTTAAATATTGATATAAATGATGTAATATGTTTTGGTGATTCAATGAATGATATATCAATGTTTGATGTTTGCAAACATAAAGTGGCAATGAAAAATTCAAGCGATGAATTCAAAAAAAATGCCAACTATATCACTGAGTATACAAATGATGAAGATGGTGTCGCAAGATTTATCGAAACCAATATATTAAGCAAAATAAGAAAAAAATTTATTCTGTAACAAGAAGACAGTTCATAAACCAAAGAATAATATTCATCTTAATACATGTATATAAATAATATCAACAAGGAAGTGTAACTATGTTTGAAAAAGGGAGAATTATATCTCATAGAGGTATTCATAATAATATAGATATATATGAAAATACACTAGAATCTATTAAATTAGCTTTAGATAAAGACTATATCATAGAAATAGATGTTCACATAATAAAGGATAACCAAATAATAGTCTTCCACGACTATAACACTAAAAGATTATTAAAAAAAGATTTAATAGTAGAAGATATAACTTATGAAGAAATAAATAATCAAGACATATTTCATGTCCCAACCATACAAGAAGTATTAGAACTAGTAGATGGTAAAGTACCCTTACTAATTGAAATAAAACAACTAAGAAAAGTAGGCCATCTAGAAGAAGAATTAATGAATATATTAAATGATTATAAAGGAGAATATGCTATCCAAAGCTTTAATCCTAAAGTATTATTATGGTTTAAGAAAAACTACCCCAATATCCAAAGAGGTCAATTATCTTATTCTTATAAAAGAAATAAATTCTTCAAAATAAAAAAATTATTCTTAAAAAGTATGTTCTTAAACTTTTTAACTAAACCTAATTTTATATCATATAAATATAATGAATTATCAGAAAGAAAAATTAAAAAATTAAAGAAGAAGAACATAAAAGTATTAGGGTGGACAGTAAAATCTAAAAAAGATTTTAAAAAGTACTCTCATTACTATGATAATTTAATATGTGAAGATTTTATAAATGGAAAATGTAAATAAAATTTTATAATTATTGATTTTTCATAAATATATTATATAATTAATAAAAAGAAAGGACTGATATAATGAAAGTTAAAGTAAATGAAAAATGCATAGGCTGCGGATCTTGTATATCTTTAACTGATTCAACAATCTTCGACTATAATGAAGATGGTCAAGCAGAATGCATTAAAGATGAAATAGAAGAAAAAGAAGTAGATTTAGTAGAACAAGCTATTTCATATTGTCCAACAGGAGCTATAGAAATAGAAACAGAAAAAGAATAAAAGAAGTTTTAATTAAAACTTCTTTTATTTTGGTATATTCATCTGTATTTTATATATACAATCTCCACATTTAGGAACATTATTAACAAATATAGAAAAATTATTACCACTACCATAATAATCAACACTCTGTAATTCATCACGTACATTTATAATATATGAACCCAAATATTCACCATTAGAAGATCTATATATATCTATAGTATTTCTCGTATTAGTAAGGCTATTTCCACCAACAGGTGCTTTAAATTTATGCCTAACAACTAATATCTTACCATTATATGCACCTATATCTTGTGGAACATCAGAACTAACTTTTGTAATCTTCCTAATTAGATTCTTCTTATCATCATATACATATATACGACCACCCTTAGCTAAATAATAATTATTAACTGAATTATCATAAGCTATAGCAGAGAAACTAACAGGAACAACTTTTCCTTCTTTATTTTTTAGATAAAAAGCATCTGATTTTGTTGAAACACCTTTTTTTAATATGTCTTTTAAAGTAAATGAACGATAATTTTCATCTTTTGTCATAACTGAATATATCATACCAGTATTAGGATTATATGTTAAACCATTAGCATGACCTAAAGTACCATTATTAATAACAAAAGAATTAACTTTCGTATTGTTTTTCTTATTAATTACCATAATACTAGATTTAGTTTCATTACCATTCCTTTTAGCAGCAACATAATAATTATCAGCTACACAAAATCCCTGAGCACTAGTAATACCTTTTTTCTGTGTAGCAACAATAACACCTTTAGATGCATTAATATTAATTTTACCTAGCTTTTTTAATTTACCATTAATTGTTATTACAGCAACAGCATTAACACTCTTGTTAGAACTAGATATTGCTTTAACCGTAACTTTACCAGCCCAATTCATAATTACTTTAATATTACCATTATTATCAACTGATAAAACATCAGGATTACTACTCCTCCAACTAACAGCTTTATTAGTAGCATTTTCAGGACCAACTATCGCATATAATTTAAACGTATCACCATAATTTAAAGTTTTCTCTTCAACATTTAATTTTATACTATTAACAGCAACCACATCATTTTTAACCATAATAGTAAAAGATTTTTTAATAGAAGAATTTGCAACAGAAGTAATAGTTATCACAGCCGATCCTTCCTTTAAGGCTTTAATATTACCACTATTATCAACAGATACAACACTACTATTACTACTTACAAAATTAACTAATTTATTAGTAGCATTAGCTGGTAAAACACTATAAGATATTTTACCAGTACCTCCAACTTTCATCGTCATACTAGTTGAATCTATTTGAATATCATTCACTTTAACATTAGAAGATGTACTAGCATTATTCTTGGTAACTGTAACAGTACAAACATCTCTAATAGAATAATTGTTCTTAGCAGCAACAATAATAGAAGCAGTACCAACACCTACACCCTTAATATTACCATTACTATCAACAGTAACAATTTTTTTATTAGAACTAACCCATACTAATTTAAGAGAACTATTATTAGTTACATTAAGTTTAACCGTACTACCAACACTAATACTTATACTCTTTTTATCTAATACAACTTCAGATTTATTAGCAGCAACATAATCATTTATATCATAAGTATCTACATATTTAAAACATAATAAGCCACCAATAAATAAAATAAAAAATACAAAAATTTTTTTCATCATCCACCTCTATCCTAACAAAATAATAACATAAAAAGAGAAAGAATACAACAAAGCATATATAAAATAATTTTCTATTTTATCTTATCAATCTTTACTTTTATATATATTTATTATAAAATTATTACAAGAGGACAGTGGTTGTATGAAAAAATATAGTATCTTACCAGCAGACACATATGTAGTAGTAAATAAAAGCATCATTGATAATGAAGATAGAAAAATACTAAGTATGCTATATCAACCAATAATAGGTCCCCTTCCTATAATGCTTTATTTTTCTCTATGGTCAGACTTAGATAAATCAGAAATAATATCTAATGAATATACCCATCATCATTTAGTTACTAACATGCATATGACCTTAGAAGAAATAATAGAAGCAAGACATAAATTAGAAGCCATAGGACTACTTAAAACATTTTATAAAGAAGAAAATATAAATAATTATATATATCAATTATTTTCTCCAATAAATGCGCATGATTTCTTTAATCATCCCATCCTTAATGTAGTATTATATAATAATTTAGGAAAAAAAGAATATGAACATTTAAAAAGTTATTTTAAAATACCTAGAATTAATACATCTAATTATGAAGATATAACAGCATCTTTTTCTGATGTCTTTACATCCGTACCTCTTACATCGTATGACGTCCTAAATAATGATATCAGAAAAAAGAATATTCAAAAACTAAATGTAGATACTAATTTTGACTTTGATTTTTTAAAAGCATCTTTACCTAATAGTATAGATAAAGATAAATTATTCACCAAAGAAATAAAATCACTAATATTAGAGTTGTCTTTTCTCTATCGTTTAGATGTCATAAAAATCAAAGATATTATTCCAACATGCATTAATGAGAGAGGTAATATAAATAAAGAAGAACTACGAAAGACATGTAGAAAATATTATCAATTTGATAATCATGGCTTACTACCTAGTGTTGTCTATGATACTCAACCAGAATATCTAAAAAAACCTGAAGGAGACACCTCTAAAAGAGCCAAAATGATATATACCTTTGAAAACATAACTCCATATGAACTACTTAAAAGTAAAAATAAAGGAAGTGAACCTACATCAAGAGACTTAAAATTAGCGGAAGATTTAATTATAAATTATGGCCTTAAAATAGGCGTAGCCAATGTCTTAATAGATTATATTCTAAAAACAAATAATAATAAACTAACCAGAAATCATGTTGAAACAATCGCTGGACAATGGCAACGACAAAAAATAGAAACCGTAGATGAAGCTATGAAAACAGCAGAAAAAGAGCATAAAAAATATCGTAAAGCTAAAATTACCACAACAAACAAAAAAGTAGTTAAAGAAGAAAAAATACCTGAATGGTTTAATAAAGAAATAAAAAAACAAGAAACAACCAAAGAAGCCGAAGAAGAAATGCAAAATCTATTAAAGGAGTATCAGTAATATGAAATCAATTTCAAAAGTAATTAAAGAAAATTATTATCTTAACCCTAAAAAACTATCTGATGATTATACTGAAACCTTAGAAAATAATAAAACTTTCAAGAAAATAGTAAAAAAACTAAAATTACCAGATGAATATTTAATGAAATATACATCTAAACTTGAAGAATGTTCAAATGAATTAGATAATTGTAGCAAATGTAAAGGACTAGAATACTGTAAAAATTCTTTTACTGGACATGTATTATATCCTGAAATACTAAATGAAAACTTAGTCTTTGATGAAATACCATGTAAATATTATCTAAAGAATGAAGAAGAGAATAAATATAAGAAGAATATCTATCTTTTCGAAATACCTAAAGAAATAAAAGAAGCCTCAATGAAGAATATTCACTTGGATGATTCCGAAAGATATGATATAATTAAATGGCTAAAGAATTTCATAGATACATACGAGGCTAAGAAAGGTATGAAAGGCTTGTATCTCACAGGCAACTTTGGTTGTGGTAAGACTTATCTTATATCCGCTTGCCTTAATGAATTAGCCAAAAAAGACCATAAAATAGCCATTATCTATTATCCAGAATTTTTAAGAAGTCTAAAAGAATCATTTGGAGATAATGAAGAATATAATGAAAAATTTAACTTTATTAAAAAAGCAGAGCTTTTACTAATAGATGACATTGGAGCTGAAACAATGACCGAATGGTCAAGAGATGAAGTTTTAGGAACTATCCTTCAATATCGTATGCAAGAAGGACTAACAACATTCTTTACATCTAACTTAAGTATTAATGACCTAGAAGAACACTTTAGTATATCTTCAAAAGGTATAGAAAAAGTAAAAGCAAAAAGAATAATAGAAAGAATAAACCAATTAACCATAGAAAAATTGATGGTTAGTGCTAATAAAAGAAAGTGAGGAAATATATTATGAAAAAAGATATAACTAAAAGTTTTGTAGATGAATCCGGAAATAATGCTGAAATTACTATCACAACAAATAGTAATGAAAAAATAAATATAGGACCAAAATATAAACTACAAAGACCAGACAGTGATAACAAATATATGAAAAAGAATGCAAAAGCCAAAGGAATTCTAACATCAGATATAGGTTTCAAAAGTGAAGGCTTTGCCCCTATCTTCACCCTAGCTCTAATCATTGCCATAGGTGCCCTAATCGCAGCCTATGTCTTCTGGAAAATATAAATAATCATAAGGACTTTTGTCCTTTTTAATATATGTTATAATCCAAAAAAGGAGGAAATAAAATGGGAATTATAATCAATGGGAGAGATGAAACAAAAGCAAAAAAATTAGAGTATTACTACAATAAAGAGATAGATAAAATAATTAGTAAAATACCAAATACTTTAAATGAAATTGAAAAATTAAGATTTTTATATGAATACTTTGTAAAAAACATTGAATATGACCACGATTTAAGAATAAATAGAGGAGAAAATGGAAAGAATTATGCATTCGATTCTAAAACATATAATTATAAAGATATTGAAGTTCCAATGGTTCAAAAATATTCAGCACTTTTATGTAAAAAATCAATCTGTGACGGGATATCAAATGCTTTTAAAGATATATGTGAAAAAATAGGAATTAAATGTGAAGTTTTGGAAGGAACAACAACTATACAACACGGATGGAATTTAGTCTCAGTAAATGGGGAACCAAAACATATAGACATAACGTGGGGAATTTTTAACAAAGAATACAATTATATGAAATATTTTCTTATGTCTCAAGAAGAAATAATGAATAGTCATGTAAAAATAATAAATAACGAACAATATAAAAATGCATTAAATAATCTTAATATATCAAATTATAATCCACCAAAAGAGGTAGGAGGAATCAGAATATACGGAGAAGAAAAACCAACAAAAAAAGTAGGAGGAATTAGAATACACGGAGAAGAAAAACCACCAAAAGAGGTAGGAGGAATCAAGATATATGGTATAGATAAAAATGAAAAAACTTCTCATAAAACAAGATAAAAAAATCATATAATATAAAACTAATAATTAAGACTTATGTCCTTATTTTTTATTATATATGCTATAATTATACTAAGGAGGTAATATATGAATACAACAGTTTATTTAATGAGACATTCAGAACCATCTAAAAAAGCACAATATATAAAAACAAAAGATAATTTACAAGTCCAAAATGAAAAATATGTATTATCCTCAAATGGTGAAAGAAAAGCTAAAATATTAAGTGAAGATATAGAAATGCAAAATATTGATGTAGTTATAGCCAGTAACTATATAAGAGCTATATCTACAGCTAAATATATATCAGAACATAATGATATTGAAACTTATGTAATAGATGACTTTGGAGAAAGAAAATTTGGAATTAATTCCTGGGATGAATTACCAGATGATTTCGGACAAAAACAAATAGATAATCCAGATTTAAAAATAAAAAATGGCGAAAGCCAAAACGAAGTAGCAGAAAGAATGTATAATGCTTTAATAGAAGTATTAAATAAATATGAAGGCAAAAGAATCGCCATAGTATCACATGGAACAGCTATAACATTCTTATTCATGAAATTAGGAAAATATAAAGATAAGGAACTATATTTTAATAATAAAAAAATAATGGACATATCTTTTAAATGGAATGCCCCAGAAGTATTCAAACTAACCTTTAAAGATAAAACATTAACAGATATAGAAAATATAAAGATAGATTACTCAAGTATTTAAACAAATCAAAACCAAAGATAAGGACTTATGTCCTTATTTTTTATTATATATGGTATAATACCTATGAAGGAGGCCTATTATGAATTATATACCCTTACAAATAAAAACAAGTTATTCTATATTATCTAGCTTAATAAAAATACCTAACTTAATAAATCAAGCTAAAAAATTAGATTATAATGCTCTAGCCATAACAGATCATAATAATATGTTTGGTATACCAGAGTTTTATAACGCTTGTAAAAAGAATGATATTAAACCCATAATAGGCCTAGAACTAACTATTAATGATAAAAACATATTATTATATGCCATGAATAATAATGGCTATAAAAACCTAATAAAACTATCCACTCTTGTATCAGAAGATATTATAACTATAGACATCTTAAAAAAATATAAAGACAACCTAATATTAGTCTTACCTTATAAATATTATAATGAAGAAATATATAATATATATGATAAAAAATTCATAGGTTACTCTACCGTAGAAGAAAAAGAAAAAATCAAAGAAGATAAAGTATTTATAAATGATATATCTTACTTAAATAAAGAAGATTATAAATATTTAGATTATCTATTAATGATAAAAGAATCAAAAGCTATTGGAGAATATGAACTAAATACTCATAAAAATAAGTATTTATTACCCCAAGATGAAGTATCTGATATCTCTGATGAAAGAGATATCATAAATACTAATATTATATCTGATCTATGTAATGTAGAATTAACTTACACAAAAAATCTATTACCAATTTATGATGAATCTAAGGATGCTCATGAATACTTAACCTATCTATGTAATAAAGGTCTAAATAAAAGATTAAATAATAATGTAGATAAAATATACATAGATAGATTAAATTATGAATTAAAAATAATTAACCAGATGAATTTCTGTAATTATTTCTTAATCGTATGGGATTACGTAAAATATGCTAAACAACATGATATCTTAGTAGGTCCAGGACGTGGATCAGCCGCAGGTAGTCTAGTCAGTTATACCTTAGGTATAACTGACATAGACCCTATCAAATATGACTTATTATTTGAAAGGTTTCTAAATCCCGAAAGAGTAACCATGCCCGATATTGATATCGACTTTGACAGTGAAAAAAGAAGTGAAGTTATAGATTATGTAACCAAAAAATATGGAGAGAAAAAAGTAACGGGCATCATAACTTTTGATACATTAGCCTCAAAACAAGTTATAAGAGATGTAGCCCGTGTCATGAAATTAAGTCTAACAGATGTTGATGAAATATGTAGAGAATTATCTTCTAACAATACTCTTATAGATAATTATAACAATAATAATAGATTAAAACGTCTTATAGATAATAACAATAATTATCAAAAGTTATATAAAATAGCAACCCACCTAGAAGGTCTACCAAGAAATATTGGTATTCATGCATCAGGAATAGTAATGAGTAGAATAGATTTAGATGAAACTATACCTTTATATAAAAACAATCGTGGAATCTATACGACAGCCTATGATAAAGATTATCTAGAGCCATTAGGCCTATTAAAAATGGACTTCTTAGGCATATCTAACTTAACTCTTATCGCTGAAGTAATAAATAACATAAGAAAATTAGAAAAACTAAATATAACTTTCTCTAAAATACCTATAACTGATAAAAAGACCCTTAATATATTTAGAAATGCCGATACAGACGGAATATTCCAATTTGAATCTCCTGGCATGAGAAGATTCTTAACTAAATTGCAAACTTCATCTTTTGATGATATAATAGCAGCCTTAGCCCTATATAGACCAGGTGCTATGGATTTCATAGATAATTATATTAGAAGGAAAGCAGGTAAAGAAGAAGTAGACTATATAGATGATTCCCTAGAACCAATTCTAAGCTCTACTTATGGCATAATTATCTATCAAGAACAAATTCTACAAATAGCAAGAACTCTAGCCGGCTATTCTTTAGGTGAAGCTGATATTTTAAGAAGAGCCATATCCAAAAAGAAAGAAGAACTAATTATTAATGAGAAACCTAAATTCATAGAAAAAAGTATTAATAATGGTTATTCTAAAGAAGTAGCTGAAAAAATATATAACTTAATCCTAAAATTTGCCGGCTATGGCTTTAATAAATCTCACTCTGTAGGTTATGCCATGGTAGCATTCAAAATGGCTTTCCTTAAAACATATTTCTTCAAATACTTTGAAACAGCCATTTTAAATAATGTCATAGGCAACGATACCAAAACAAAAATATACCTATCAGAAATAAGAAAGAATAATATAAAAATATTACCACCAGACATAAATAAAAGTACTATTAACTATATAATAGATAATAATTCTATAATATGTCCTTTATCTATTATAAAAAATGTAGGTTCTTCAATTGCTAGTGAAATAATAGTTAAAAGAGATACACCATATAAAGACTTTATAGATTTTATCAAAAGAAACTATAATTCATCAGTAAACAATAAAAAAATACTAACATCTTTAATTATGTCGGGCTGTTTCTCTAGCCTAGGCCATAATGAAAAAACTCTTCTAAATAATTTAGATAGTATTCTAAATTATGCTGAACTATCAAATGATGCAGGAATCCTAGAAATAGAACCACCAGAACTAATTGAATATCCAGATTATTCAAAAGAAGAACTATTAAATAATCAACTAAATTCTTTTGGCTTTTATCTAAGTGAACATCCAACTAGTATCTATCGCGAGTCTAGTGATATAGATACTAAAACTATTAGTAGTTATTTTGATAAAAATATATCTATAACCCTTATGATAGATAGAATAAAAGAAATAACTACCAAGAAAAATGATATTATGGCCTTCATAACAGCCCAAGACGAATTTGGATCTATTTCTTTAACATTCTTTCCAAGAACCTATAAACAATACAACAACTTAAATAAAAGAGATATTATCAGAGTATTCGGCCATGTAGAAAGAAGATATGATAAATACCAAATAGTAGTCAACAGTCTAAAAAAACTTAAGTAGGTGATACAATGAATAAAGATTATAATACTTTAAAAAAATACTATGGAGAAAATTTTGCAAAATTATGTAGAGAGCTATTCCCAACTCTTTTAGAAAAAGAAGGTTTACTATCAAATATAATTCTATCTAAATTTTCTCCAAATCATCATTTGTATAATGATATAGTAGATGAAGGAGTAGAAGAAGAATTTAAAAATTATATTTATAGTTTTGTTAATGTTGAAAAAAAAGAGATAGAAACAAATAAAACAGTTAAAGAATTATTAAGTGATGCAGGATATAATTTTTATGAATGTAAATCTGAAGAAGATATCCAAT
>JAZAUS010000006.1:0-123697 GCA_036342255.1 Bacilli bacterium | reverse complement strand
CTTTATATTTATTAACTATTTCATTTTTTAAATTAATATCATGATGTTTACCCATAAAAATAACACCTCACTTTCTTGAGATGTTATTTTATAATAAATATCTGTTTTTTTAAAGTGTCCTAAATAGGGTTCACTTCAAATTTAATATCTCTTTTTTATACTAATTTACCATTTAAACCTTTATGAGCATAACTTAAATGTTGAAAGAAATTTAAATATAAACTAGATGGTGTATTAATTCGACAGTTATTAATTAATTTTCTTATATCTAAATCAAAGATTCTTCTTTCCATCTTTGTAACAGTAGTTTGCTCAGATAAATCATAAATACATGTAGGACAATCTTTTGATTCAGTTAAAGGCAATTCAATATAGTTACTTTCATATTCTCTTTCACCGATTGATTTATAATATAATCTTTCCATTTCTAATGCTTGTAATAAAGTTACATCTGTAGGATTAATATCTTTATATTTATCTCCAAATATTTGCTTTAAATATATTTCAGGACATCTTGATATATCTTCTCTTACATATTCTAAAAATTCATCTTCTTCATATTCAATTTTAAAATCATCCAACATTCCTTTATAAGAATACCATCCAAATTGAGCCGCAACATTGATTACACTATAATGTCAAATTTCTACTTTTAAATAAAACATATAATAAATTTAATACTCCATTATATTATCTAAAAATTCTTTACAGTCCTCAGTATTTGGAATTTTTTTCAAAAATTCTGATGCAACATCATATAATTCTTCTTTTGTTTCTATTATTTCTAATTTTCTATCTAAATATCTAAACAAATTATATTCACACTCACCAGATTTAAGATTTTTTATTCTTCCTAAGATAAATTGAACTCCGTATTTTTTTACTATTTCATAAACATATAATTCTTTATCTTGATTTAATTTATAATATGTTTCTTTTTTTAAATTAATTATATCCATAATTACATTCCTCTACCTTTCAGACTTGAAGGAGTACCAAAAATCTTTTTTGTAAGGTTTGAAATTGCTTTCATAAATCCTTTTTGTGGTTTGGCATTTTCTTGCCCATCAATCCATCTTTCTATTTGTTGCTCATTCTCTGATAATTCTTCTTCTACTACTATTTCCCTATTATCACTATTTGATAGTTCATTTGGAATAGTTGCCATTCTTCTATTGTATAGATCAATTTGTACATCTATTTTTTCTTTATATAGGGTTATTCCTTTCTTTAATTGATTAAATGGATTGTAAATATATTCATCAGTTGTACTAGAATTTTCCCAATAATTTGAAGTTTTGCTACTTAAATATTTTATCTCTGGTTTATAAGAATCTTTTGTTTCTCTTTCAAATTGTTTATAAACTAATTCTAATTTATTTGAAAAATCTGAAACTTTATCAACTAAATTAGAATGTTTTTCTATCTTCTTACCATATATTTCGTTGTACAATTCTTTAACTTCTTCCAACTGTTCTTGTCCAGTAAATACACCTTGATTATCTTCTGCTAAATCCTTAAACAATGTAATTAAATCTTTTAATTCTAAAGATAATTTTTCACTTTTACTCTCAAAATTTCTTCGTCCTTCACTAGGACCAGTTGAACTAAATGTATAATATGAACTACTATAATAATAAATTTTTTCCATAAGATTTTGAGAAGCATCACTTATTCCATTAATAAAATCTTTTAAAGGTTTTGTTTGTATCATAGCGCTATTTTTTGCTCGACAATCTTTTTTTGCAGCATCTAATATATCTTGCCATTTTTTTTCTGATAAATTTTCTATTAATAAATCAGTATCCAAATTATTTTTATTTTTTTCTATCATTGAAGAAAACTTCATTGTTTTTCCGTTAGGTAAAATCAAACTGTAATAATTACATTCTGGTTCCGCCCAATGATTACTGAAACCATCATATGTTATACCAATACCATCATATCCCATATATTTTATTGCTTGTTTCCTTACAGTTCTATTATCTTGTTCATATTCATAATCTTCCTCTCTAATTTTAGGTATTACAGCAATCTCATAACTTTTATTAAAATATCTTATATAATAATCATTTGCCATACTAGATACTTTATATATGTCCCCATCCTTCATATAATTAAATGGATTGTGATACTTATCAAACTCACTTTGATAATGTTTAATACAATCCTTAAATCTACCGTTGTAAAAATCTATTCCATGCATAACAAGTGAGTCTATATTTAGTGAAGGGTGAATTGTTTTTTTCTTTCCACTTTTGTCTGTATATTCAATTTTACATTTCTTTTGCTTATCACTTTTTATTGTTATTTTAACTCCGTTAAACATGTATGGTTTATTATAATTTGGTGATTTATATGCTGGTATAAAACATACATTAAATTTGCCATTACCCAAACTTTCAACAACTGCCCAAGTATTCTTCAAATGTTGTTCTTCATCAAAAATGCCGTAGTAATAGCCATTAAATAATCTTTCTATTTCACGTGATGGAAGGGATAACACAGTACCTTTTTTTTGCATTTTATCCAAAATTTCACTTGCTTTTTCTTTCTTATCATAATTCATTTTTTACCTCCTTTTGTTTATTATACCATAGTCTATCTTTTTTTTATATTCATAATTTCACCTTTTTTTATTATTAGCTTTGTATTTTTCATTAAATTCTTCTTTTGACATAATTGTTTTTATTTCTCTTACATCTTTATCAATTCTCTTATAATGCTCAATATAATCATAATAAAAGTTAAAACCAAGCTTTTCACTTAAACCCTTTGATTTAGAATTTTCTTCTGCAAATCCATATATAATATTATCAATATCAAGATTATTAAATACATATTCCATTGTAGATAATATTGCTTCCGTCATATAACCTTTTTTCCAATAATTAGGATGCAAATTGCAAGATATTTCTAATGATTTATTATTGCTATCATATCTATCAAATACAATATTTCCTATTGGTTGATTATTATCTTTTAAATAAATAATAAAATCAAGTACATTTTCTTCTTCATCGGCATACGTTTCAAACCCTCTTAATTTTTCAGGATCATATTTTACAAATTCAAATTCTCCATCTATATTTCTTAACCTAGAAAAATCATATTCATATACTTTTACATAATCTTCATAAGACCCTTTTTTTAATATCAATCTCTCCGTTTGTAAAGTTGGTATCTTATATTTCATATAATTCACCTCTTTTTTAAAAGTTAGACTTTCTATCACACATCTTTATTTCTATAGTATATTAATATTTTTATCTATTTATAATAATTTAATTATATATATACCATTTATATTAGTTATCTTTTCATTCCTTTGAATCGACTACTTTTACTTAATAATTTATCTTTATAGAATATATTTATATAATTTAGAAATTCGTCATAATCATTAATACTATAATCTGTTAAAGCTTTAATTTTCTCTCTATCTAAATCTGCATAATTATCATATATATTTACAACTTCTATTCCTGCATTCTTACCTGCCAAAACTCCAGTATATGAATCCTCAAAAATTAAACATTCACTTGGATCAGCATTATAAAACTTCATTATTTTATTATATATTTCAGGATCTGGTTTTTTATTCTTTACATCTTCTTTACGTGTTATTAAATCAAACACTTCAACGATATTCATTTGTTCTAGCATTTTTTTATTCCTTTTTGAATATATATCTAATTGAACTTGTGTTGTCATTGTAGCTAAAACTAATATAAATCCTAATTCTTTTAATCTTAAAATTAACTTTACAGCATTAGGTTTAAAATCCATTTCACTTTCTAATATCTCTCCTGAAGTATCCCATCTTCTTTTTACTAATTCATTTGGATTATTTATATTAAATTTATATTTTTTTATTAAATAATCACAATAAGCTAAATAAATATCACTATCTTGATTATTATGAAGAAAATTATCTCTATTTATTTGTATTTCATTTAAATCTATTGTCATACTTGCATATTCTTCAATTAATTTTTGATCTGTCCTATTCCATACACCAATAGAATCAATTAAAGTACCATCCATATCAAATATTATATACTTTTTCTCTTTTAAATTTAAATCATTTAAATGTCTCATACTAATCACCTTGTTTAACTTTCAATACCAAGTATCAATTACTATGCTATTCTTATAATGTTTTTTATTATATTTACATTAATCCCCTTTCTATCAATTGTGGTATAACATGTTCTCCCAATATACTTCCAACTTTTATTCCCTCTTTTTTATAATCTTTATCTATCCAAATTGCTTCTTTAATTTCATTATTACATTTTATTTTTCCTTTTACTTGGACAATATAAGTTTGAACATGAATTGGTTGGTTTGAAAAAACAGCAATATCATCATATCCACCTAAAAATTCTGCATCTAGCAATTCTACTGTTAATTCTTCAAATAATTCTCTTTTTAAAGTTTCAATATCACTTTCTCCAGGTTCCCTTTTTCCACCAGGAATAATACATTCTTGACGATTATTTTTCTTTCTTTGAACTAATATTTTTTTATCTTTTAATATAACTCCACCAACTTTATCAATCATATTATTCCACCTCTTTTTAAAAATTTAACCATCAATATGTAATATCAAATACTATATTATTCTAAATTTTATTGCCACTGTACCATATTTCTCAATTTCTTCATCAGTATAAAATCTCTTTAACAAAGTTAAAAATTCTTCTTTAGTATATTCACTTGAATATAATTCCTCTTCAGTATAATCTTTAACTAAGTCTTCAAAAGTTTTATAATAAATTAAATCTTCAATAACCGCATCTAAGCTTTCTACATCATTTGGTCTCATTAAAAAAGTAATCTTATCTCCAACTTTTAATCTTCTTCTTTTTTCATCATTAACTCTTACTTCAACATTTTTTGTACCATGTTTTACATATTCAAAAATATCTTCATCTAAATGTATTGTCATTTGGATCAACTCCTCTAAATCTAAAATAATTATAGCATATAAAAGACGAAATATAGTATAATTCCGTCTATTTTTAATTCATTTTCATAGTTATTATAAACTTTCTAGAATATATAGTTTTTATAATCCTCCATTATATTTATATATTTTTTTAACGATAGGATTATAATCAACACCTGATAAATCTTTTTCTTTTTCTTCTGCAATATATTTGGTTAAGTACATACACTTAACCAATAATAAATATTCATCAAATAGATTATTATTAAAATATAATACTATAACATCTTTATAATACTTATATAATTCACCTAATAATAACTTATCTAATTCAGTATTTCCATTAAGATAAATAGCTATATTATTCTTTACAGTTGATATAGTACTTCTACCATGACAATAAGAATATTTATCATGTACTATAGGAATTCCTATTCCTGATTCTATCATGGTTGATTCTAAATATTTACTAGCAGTTGATGTTTCAATACCACTAAATATTTCATAAGCATCACAATTAATATCAAAATTATAATTATAACTATCTAAATTATCAATTATTCTTTCTTTATCGTTACCTAAATAATAATTAAGTAAAATACTACATGGTATTAATGTTGCTGCTAAAGATATAAAACTCTTTTCTTGATCTAAACATGTATAAGTTAAATTAGTAATATCCCCAGTATTGTTAACTTTACTAGCTAGTAAATAATGTTTTAAATTATTTAAAAATGCTAATTCTACACCATAATTATTTCCTGAATAACTACACGCTAATACATTTTTATATAGATTTGTATCAATATATTTAAAATCTCTTGGTTCTGTATTTCTAGTAATAATATGATTTTTAATATTTAATACTTTAGAAGCATATTCAGAAACTACACTAGATCCACCAACTCCTGATATTAAAGTTGGTCCTTCAATTCTAGATAATTCATAATTAATTTTTTCTAAATCTGTATTATATAAACTATCAAATACTCTCCTTTCCAATTTTTCAAAATTTTCTTTCATATTCTTTTCCATAAAAAATCCTCCTTAAGTCTTTTATAACACTTAAGGAGGAAATATTTCGTCTACTCAAAATTTTTCATCTAATAATTCTATTTTATTAATTCTTTTTAATTCAAAATGTCTTAAATCTTTCTTTTTTTCACAATAAGCAGCACAACCCCAACCACTATTATATAAAAACATATCAAGAGGATGAATAATTCTATCTTGATTACCATGTGTATAAGAATAATAATTAATTAACACTTTCCTTTTTTCTTTAATAGCTCTAGTTAAAACATTATAATAATTTTTTGTATCATCTTTTAATTCTATATTTTCATTTTTAGAATCAAAATATACAGAATAAACTTTATCAGCTAGTATTTTTAATTTTTCTTTATCTTCTTCTTTAACTTCTAAACTATGTAAAAATTCATAATCATCCTTAGTAAATTTACGAGGTGGAATTCTTATACTTTGATTTAAAACATAACCACCATAAGGTCCCATGATTGTATCTATATATATTCCTGCTTTTTCCAATTCCTCTTTATATACTCTTATCATTCTTTCAGAAACTTCTAGTTTCTCTGATAACTCTTTTATATTATATTTTCTACCATTCTCTAAGTATTGAAGCATTAATATAACATTAGATATCTTTGACATGCTATCACCTCTTTTGGTTACAAGTTACTGTGTTTTAAACAACCCATTGATGTTATTTTATGTATTCATTTGGATCAACGCTTTTATTTATAATTCGGTTTTAGTAATAGAATAACAAATCATATCAGCTCGTGTACCATCAGGATTTACTTTTCTTTCTCTTAATGTTCCATCATACTTCATACCAGCTTTTTGCATAACTCTACCACTAGCTGGATTTGAAGATCTATGATTGGCTTCAACTAAATAAAAATCTTGTTCAGTCAATAAATATTCAATTACTCTTTTTAATACTTCTGATGCATAACCTTTATTCCAATATTTAGAACCATAACAATATCCTAAAGAAATAGTTTTATGTTTAATACTTTTACCTTCTTCACAAATACTACCTATTACTTCATGTGTATCTTTTGTTTCAACAATCCAGTTATATGAACCACTTTCATAATTTGATATCCATTCACTGATAACTGCTTTTGTTTCATCTACACTATTATGAAGTGGCCATGATAAAAATTTATTTGTATTTGCGTCAGTTGCCCAATTATTAAACATTCCTTCAGCATCTTCAATAGTAAATTTTCTAAGTATTAATCTTTCTGTTTCTAAAGTCTTTGTATTATCCATATTTACACCTCTTTTTATATTGATTATTACCTTATAATAACTATATACTTACTTATCTAATTATATTATATAATCATATATTTCTTGCCAATTACTTGCTTTTAATATCTTATCATTATTATAGTCTTTTGTTTTATTTGTTTCCATCATTATTACTTTTGTATTTGTTTTTTCCAAAGCATCTTCACAATTATGAATTGCATCATCAATAAAATAATCACAATCATTTAAATACATATATTTATCATTTGATTTAGTAATTATATTATCATATCTAAATTGTAATGATCTATGTTTCTTTTAACATTTCTATTTCCTTCTTTTTGAACTAATAAGATTTTCTTATTAGTTGAAATGGGCAATTCATTATCTTTATAAATATTAGATATATGCATAGAAATATTTTCTTGTGTTGTCTTATATATTTCCGCTAATTGATTTTGTGTAAGCCATATATCTTCATCAATAAATTTAACTTTTACCTTAGTTATGCCATTTTTATCTTCATAAATTAATAAATCATTCTTTTTATCCATAATTTTCTTCCTCCCTCCTTTATATTCTTAAACACATATAAATTCAATATAATTAGAAACTTAATTTTTTAAATTATATCTCTTTATCTTTTAATTTTCTAATTAACTTCTTGTGTATTGGTCTTATATAATCACATATTGTTTCATTATCAGCTTCTTCAAAAGGAATCCATTTAACTCCCTTAGATTCATCTTCTCTATATACTAATGGGATTGTATCATCAGCTTCCATTATATATAATACATCTAGATGTAAATGAGCTGACACATATTTACCATGTTTAATATGTCCTTTTACAGGAGCAGATTGAATAGAATATATATTATTATCTAATACTTTTACTTTTAATCCTGTTTCTTCTTCTACTTCACGAACTGCTACTGATAATAAATCTTTTTCACCATCTGCATGTCCTCCAGGATAAATCCAACTATCATTAATAATGTGATAAACAACAACCATCTTTGTTCTTTCTTTATTAACTACAAATGCAGATGCTGAAAAATGACCAAAAATATTATTTCTTGTTAATACATCATCATAATCATTAATAAATTTTAACATCTGTTCTTTATCTCTTTCCTCTTGTTCATCATAAGGAATATACTTTTCTATTTCCTCTTTCAAAGACATATATTACACCTCTTTAATTAATTAACTAGTTTAACTTTTTTAATTAAAGTCATTAAAATTATAGCATAGAAAAGGTAGATTTTGTACAAATCTACCTAATTTTTTTACATAATAAGTTTAGTATTATAACTAACATAAATAATATTATTTTTTTATTACTTTATAATCTAGTTTAAAATGCTTTGATATAATACTCATTGTTTGATCTAATGTTAATGAATCATCTCTTTTAAAACAATACAAACCACTATTTAAATAATAATTATATCTCTCTTGACTATTAGCTTTTTCCAAACACTTTCTATAATTTATCATTGTAGCATCAGAATCTTTAGAATGTTTAATTGCATGAAATATTATTTGTTTCTCATAGTCTGATCTATCAAAGAATCTATCTATTGACATTGATGGATCACTAAGCATAACAACTAAATTATTATAGTCAGATATTAGCTTTAATATTTCCAATGGAATACTAGTATCAACAAATATTTTTTCATTGGGATTACTATTAGTTAATTTGATTAATTCATTTATTTCTATTGGTGTTATTTCCATTTCTGAACCCCTTAACCAATTATAATATTCATCTGGTGTTCTATTTACAAAATCAACCATACTATGATTATTTGTATAACATAAACATGGATGTTCAATAGAATTTACACCATATTCATCTAAATATTTAAGTCCATAATTCTCTTCACACATTATTCCATCATATTCATCTGTTAACATTTTAATCATCGTTGATTTACCTGCATAAGCAGTACCAATTATAAAATATACATTTTTAAATTGTTGTTTTAACTGTTCTACATCAAATTGCTTTTCTATTTGTTTTATAAAATCTTCTAATTTTAAATATTTCATCTTTATCTTCTCCTTATTATTCAAAATAAATATTTAAATATGTATATATATATTTCTAATATTTATCTTAATATTATATTTCTTCTTTCAATATTTTCTAAACATATAAAAACACTTTCTATCTTAATTACATAATTATTTGAATCAAGATAAAAAGTGCATAAAAAATCCACTAAAGTTTTTAGTGGAATAATATTATTAAATCATATATATTTATAATTAATCACACTAAAAACACAAAAATCTTGACTCATTTTTGTTTATTCTTATTCTTTTAATGCTATAACTAGTATTCATAATTATAAACATATCTATCCCTCTTTCTGCCAATAACTTTACCATATTTCTTAAAAAATGTCAAAAAAGAAAGCTTTTTCATCACTTTTGCATCATTATTTCTTGCTGATATATTTTTTCTAATACTTCTATATTTTTACTAATTTATATTATTCTTTATATCTTCTATTGTTTTAAACACAATACCTTTAATTCCATATTCACAGGCAGTATCTATATTTTTTGGTTGATCATCAAAAAAAATTGTTTCATCTTTATTTAAATTATATCTATCTATAATTAATTCATATATTCTTTTATCTGGTTTTATTATGTTTTCTTTATATGAAAAAATACCACCTTTAAATGTTTTATCTATATCTATTACATTATTTATATATTCATATGATTCTCTAGTAATATTAGACAATATATATAAATTATAACCTTTATCTTTTAATGTACATATATATTCATAATTATTCTTTATAAGAGGATATGAAATATTTAAATTATCTTTATCTAAAATATATTTAATCTTATCATAATCTATATCATCTTTAAATGTATTAATATAATCAGATACTTCTAAATTACCTAAAAGACAATCTTTAAAATTACTATATACTTTTTTATAAAGAATAGTAGCATCTTCATTTAATATATTACTTATATTTTGAACACCATCATCAAATATAACTCCACCTATATCAAAAATTATATTTTTAATCATATATTTCACCACCATTATATTTTTATATTATTATTTTATAATAGTTTTCTAGCTATATTATCACTATATAAATCTTCAATAGATTTATATTCTTCAATATCTATTTGAAACTTATCATATAACTTTTTCCATTCGCTAAGTAACTTTTTATATTCATTAATATTTGATTTTAAATCTTTAGGATTATATTTTTCAATAAGATTAAAATCTGGTATATTGAACTTACTTGTAAATTCATCAAAAAATATTTGAGCATCAATCATTGTTCTAAATGATAAATATTTATTATTTATTTTTGAAGCATATAAAAGCTTATTATAATAATTAGAATATAATTCTTCATAAGTTCCAATTAAATCTTCTTTTGTTATATCTATCTTTTTTAAATTATTATCAGAATTATTATAAGTATCTATATTATTATCTTCTTTATTAAAATATGTTAATACTATTTTAACTATATTATTAACCCATTTCTTTATATCTTTAATATTAGTCAAATCTAATATTTTTTTATATTCTTCAATAAAATCTTCAGGTTTATTAGGCATAAAAGTTATCTCAGTTAAAATATTTTTAGTTCCTCCAAATAAGTATTGTTTATTATTAATAAACAATATATTTTCAATATCATTCATAATAGAACCAACTATTTTATAACAATCATTTAAATTATTAATTGCCTTAATACTGTTTTTCTTTTCTATAATAGATGTTAAATATTTATTAATTGTTTTATTATTTCTTATATCATTATCCATATTTTTATTTAACTTATCTTGTAATTGTTTATATTTTTCTAATACATCATTATTTCTATAATATACAATATTTAAATCTTTTAATTTAGTTACAAACATATTATTATAATCTGACATATGTTCTAATTCTTTCCAATATTTATAATGTATATCTTGACCTATTCCATCTAATATAAAACATATAGATAAAGAATCAATATTATTATTAGCTATTATTAATAAATCAAGATCTGATTTTTCATGAAATAATTGACTACAAAACGAACCGGCTACTGCAATCATATCCACAGAATCTGGATATTCAAATTTAATTTTTTCCATTATTTTATTTATAATATTATTATTATAACTAAATAAATGATTCTGTTTTTCTTTAGATAAATGATTAGAAACTTTCCTAATCAATAATCTATTATCTTGTTCTTGAACCATTTTAAATCCTTTATGCCAATAAAAATCAATTGATTCTTTATTGGCTTTTTCAACATGAGTAAATATTTGATCATAGCCTTTATCTTTAGCAAAATCAAAAGATATATTTATTAACTTTGAACCTATGCCTTGTCCACGATAATTATCTTTAACACAATAGTCATCTATATAAATATATCCTAATTCCTTATTATTAATAATTGATATAAAACCAATTACTTCATCATCATCTAAAGCTACATATATTACCTTATCATCATTTATATAAAAACTATCTAAATAACCTTCTTCATATCCTTTTTCATAATCAAGATATGGTTCAATGCCTTCTCTTATCATTCTCTTATTAACTATCTTAATCATTTCAATAAATAAATCATTAATGGCTGGTATATCTTGCTTAATAGATTTTCTATATGTAATATTACTCATTAAATCACCATTCCTTATACTACTATAATAAATTTGTAACTATTATAATTCGCATGGTCTATTAATTAATTATAACACATATTAGTTATTACTGTTATTAAAACATAAAAAAAGAGATTACTTTTTAAATATAGGCATCTCTTTATTAAATTCAACAATATTATTTATTTTAATATTTTGTTTTTTACATAATTCTTCATATTTATCATCCCATGATAACTGGTATATATCATCAAGAGAGAAATTTAATAAATCTAAATAATATAATACTACTGTTTTAGGATCTTTATTTAAAGATTTATTTTCTATTTCTACTGCTATCATAAATGGATATATATCAACATCTATTTCTATATCATCATTATAATATACATATCGATATCTTTCATAGCTCTCAATAAATTTCATCTTTAATACATTTTCTAATAAATAAGTTAAATTATCAAAATCAGTATACTTAATTTCTACTTCTACTTCTTCTTCAGAATTAATCTGCTCGTTTAAGAAATTATCACCACGACGTTTATAGCTAATCATACATTTTTCATAATTATTATTCTTAGTTATTCTTACTCTAAAACGAGCATCTATTTCTTTAGAATAAAAATCTATATTATCACTTGGATGATTATATTGAATTGTTTTTTCATAAAACTTTCCTTTATAGGTTAGTTCTGGTATATTATTTAATTTATCTATAATAGATTGTTCATCTTTTAATTCAAATAATACTCTTGTTTCTGTTTCTATATTATTAGTCTTCTCTTCTTTATTTTTTATAGATTCTCCTAATAATAGTTCATATGTTGATACATTTAGTATATCTGATAATAATATAATCATAGATAAATCTGGCATATATTTTCCAGTTTCCCATCTAGAAATAGTTTTATTTGTAACATATAATTTTTGAGCTAAATCATCTTGAGTCATATTTAGCTCTTTTCTTTTTAAAGCAATAAACTTTCCTATTTTATCTGGATTCATGCTATCATCCCCTTTCGTGATAAATATTATATATAAAGATAATTAAAAATAAACCCCACAAATAGCGATTTATATATTTCTATTTTATATAAAATTTTACTTGTGGAAGATATTTATCAACATTATCTTCATCTTATGATCTATTATGATCCTATTTTTTTAGATAGTATTAATTCTTTTCTAATATCATCCCAAATACTAATTGGTACATCATCTAAATTATTTATACCAAGGGTTTTAGATTTATCTAAAACTTTTTTAATATATAAGTCAGAATAATCTATACCTTGTTCAATTGTTTTTATTATTATTTGATCCCATCTTGTTATAGTCTTAGATAAGTTACTATTCTTTATACTGTTTATAACTTCTTCAGTATCATATTTTATATTAATTAATTCTACATTAGTATAATCATTATCTATACTTAAAATAGCAAATTCTGTACAAAAGCCATTACTAAGGCCAAGGCCTACACTTCCTGGATTTATATAATATATTCCTTGATTATTATAATATTCTGGTATATGAGTATGTCCATATATTATATATTTATAACCCTTTATTTTATCAATACGTTTATGACTTACATATATTGGTAATAATCCATTTATATTTATGTCTAAAGAATCTGGTAATTCTTTTATAAAATCTATATCATATTTATCTAATTCATTTAAAACACATAACATAGATCCATGTCTGTTATCCATTGACCAATTCTTTTCATTACTATTTAAATAATCAATAATATAATCTTCTCTATTACCTTTTACAAAATAACATTTATATTTATTATTTAATTCTTTTAAATAAGTTATAACTTCATGGCTTCTAGGAATATCAGATATATAATCTCCACAAAAAATAATAGTATCTATATTTCTTTTATTTATATATTCAATACATTTCTTTAAAGCAAATATATTACCATGAATATCACTTAAAATAGCTATTTTCATCAAATCACCTTATTTATTTTTTGCTATGAAGATTATATAATTCTTTTTATACTCATATCTTATAGTTTCTCTTTCATCAATCTTAATTATATTAAATATATTTAAATAATTTTTTATATCTTCTACATCAAATAATCTTATATATTTATCTTTATTATGATAATAATGATACTCTAAAGAAACAGCTGTATCTTTTATTTTTTCTAATCCTTGTATACCGTTAACACTGCCTATAAATAGGCCATCTTTTTTTAATATTCTTTTTATTTCCTTTAATATTTTTTTAGTATCATTATCAGAAAAATAATGTATAGATAAATTTGCAAAGACTAAGTCAAACTTATTATCTTCAAATGGAAATGGTTCTCTCATATCTAGATTTATTATGTTAGGATTAAATTCTTTTACTTTATTTAAGGCTATATTTGAGATATCTGATGAAATAACATCATATCCATTTTTCATAAACCATCTAGAATACTGTCCTATACCACATCCTAAATCTAAGCATAACCCCTTATTATTTAAATATTCTTTATATTCATCTATCCATAAATCTTCTTCTAATTCTTTATTAATGTTTTCTTTCCAATACTCATCTTCTTTAAAATAATCTTTCATTATTTCTCCTCTTTACTATATTTTATTTATTTAGAAAATCTTTTTTGGTATTCTTCTATAGTATAATTTTTATCATCATTTGGTATGGTTACATATGAATAGGCATTATTCTTCTTAGCAACAGTAAAAATATCTTCTTGATTAATAGCTCCACCTCTTCCAGTAACTTTATGTTCCCATTCATCACTTCCATAAGTTTTAGTCGTACTTACTACATTAATATAATTAAATCCAATATTTTTTGTATTATTTCCACTTCTATAAATATATGTTTCATAAGTTACTTCACCTGAACCTCCATGAAATATTGCTATATAATTATCAGGAATATTATTATCTAAATTCTTTCTATTAAATAAGAATATAGCTCCTATAATTAATAAAGCAATTGCTATAATTATTAAAATAATAATTTTTTTATTTTTCATTTTATCCCTTTCCTTCCTAATCTTATATAATATTATAATTTTTTGAAATAATTAATAACTCTCTTGTTTTAGTTTTATTATTATTATTTTCTTGCTTTTTATCTGAAGATTCTCCTAATAATAGTTCATATGTTGATACATTTAATATATCTGATAATGAAATAATCATAGATAAATCTGGTATAAATTTTCCAGTTTCCAATAAAAAGATAATTTCTTTTTTAACATTTAATTTTCGAGCTAAATCATCTTGAGTCAAATTTAGTTCTTTTCTTTTTAAGATGATTAGTTCACCCATTTTTTCTAGATTCATGATATCACACCTTTCATGATAAATATTATATATAAATACATTTAAAAATCAACAATACAAATAGTAAATTATAAACTAATTCTTAGATTTTTTATTTGGAAAAAGGCTAGATAAATCATTTATTATCGTATATTTACTACTTCCTACTTCATTATTTCTATCCATTAAAAGTACATCTAAGCCTTTTTCATGTGCTATATCTAGATTAGATTCATTATCATCTATAAATAAAGCTTCTCCTGGTTCTATATTATATTCTTTAATTGGATAATCAAAAAATGTTTTATCTTTCTTTTCAACACCATATATGGAAGATACATATATTTTATCAAAATAAGAATCTAAATTATAATGCTTTAAATAATCTATAACACAAGGCCAGTTATCTGTTAGCATTATTAATTTATAATCCTTTTTTAAACTATCAAGTTCATTATATATATTATCATATAAAGTATATTTACTATAATTATATGTTCTATCATATGCTATTTCTTCAGCAATAGTCTTATCATAATTAGGAATATTAAGATCACTTAATATTCCATTATAAAATTTAAAAAACATGTTATATTCTTCTTCTAAAGTGGTTACTTTCTCAGATAGAATATCACCATATTTTTTTCTAACTTTTTCATATTTATCTACATCTATATCTTTTATTAATTCTATATATTTTGGTGTAATATCCCAATGTCCTGTAGCAGGACCTGCTATAACTTTACCAAAATCTAAAATAATATATTTATAATTCATAGTCTCACCTCTAACTATACTATTATATTTATCTCTAATAGTTTTTGCTTTATCTTTATATTTTTTTTCAAGATCCCAATATGGTTTATTTGATTTATTATTGAAAGTTCCTTTTCTTTTTATATTTATTTTATCTATATCTTTTTTTAATTCTTCCATTAATTTATCTAATTCTTCTTGCATTATAAATTATCCTTTTTCTTAATTTTAGGTTTATTTAATTTGTAAATAACTAACGATATTATATAAGTTATAATTATCATTACTAAGAATGCTATAAAGATAGAGAATAATCCTCCATATACAAAACCATACCAATCATATTTTGGTAATACTTTACCATTTTTCATATGTATTAATATATTAATAACATAATAAATACCATACAATATCATCGTTGATACACCATAATAAGTATATTTATATTCTATTTCTATTTTTTCATAATAAATGTATGAGATAAAGCTAAATAGTGGTACTAATAGATGAAAAAATAGATTAGAATTTTGATATAAGAATAAAAATTTACTTCCATATAAAGGAGATAAATATAATAGAGTTACTAAGAATGTTAAAGATACTGCTACTGTAGATATATATTTAAATATATATACATACTTAGGTATTTTTTTTATCTTACCCTTTAATAATAAATATTCATATATAATTAATAATAAAGAAGCTAGTCCTACTAATATATTAGAGTCTACTGTATAAAACTTAAGTGGTGTAAAACCAGTAGCTGCTAAAACCTTAGTATTAGACATAAATCTAAAACCTGTTACCATAAATATAGTAGCCAGTACTACCATAATTAATATTAATATATTTAACACTAAAGATATCTTTATATTCTTCCTATTCATATTATTACCTCTTTATATAATTATCTTAATTCTTCTATTCTCTTATCTATTCTATTAATTAATTCTTGTTCATCTATATCTATTAATAACTTCTTATCTTGCATAAGTATTTTACCATTTATCATAGTCATAGAAACATTATTAAAAGTATTATGAACAATATTAGTAATAATATCAGGACTTGGTTTTGTCATAATATCATTTATATCTAACATTATAATATCAGCTTTCTTACCTATTTCTATACTTCCTATTTCTTTATCAAAACCTAGGGCAATAGCTGCATTAATAGTAGCCATCTTTAAGACATCGTAAGAAGATATTACTGTTGAATCTTGATATAATCCTTGCTGTAATAAATCTACTAAAGACATATGATAAAACATATTTAAATTATTACCACTACCTACTCCATCAGTACCTATAGCTATATTTACATATTTATTATATTTAACAATGTCAGCTATACCACAACCTAAATTAAGATTACTAACAGGATTATGAACAAAACTTATATCTTTATCTTTAAATTCTTTTAAAGATTTATCATCAATAAAAGTTGCATGTGCTAGTATTAGCTTACTATCTATTAAATGAGATTCTTTTAGTACTTCAAGTGGTGATAAATTATGTTTATTATTTATATCTTCTATTTCTTGTTTGTTTTCACAATAATGTACATGTATTGGTAGATTATATTTTTTAGCTAATTTAGAACATTCCTTTAAATAATCTAGGCTACATGTATATAATGCATGTGGAGCTACACAAAATTTTATTAATTCTTCATCTTTATATTTATTATATAACTCAATAAAATCATCCATTCTTTCTTTACCATTACCATCAACATCCATCAAGCATCTTGTAAATAAACATCTTGTATTAGTCTCTTTAATAGCTTTAATAACTCCTTCACAATTAAAGTACATATCATTTGAACAGGTAGTACCAGTTTTAATCATCTCAATTAACGATAATAAAGAACCATAATAACAATCTTCATCTGTTAATTTATCCTCTATAGGCCATATTTTTTCACTTAACCATTTTTGTAATGGTAAATTATCATTAGTAGCCCTAAAATATGACATACCTAAATGTGTATGAGCATTTATTAAACCTGGCATTACTATCTTATCAGTAGCATCTATTAATCTATCATATCTACCTGTATAATTATCTACTATATCAACTATCTTATCATCATCTATTACAATATCTAATTTCTCATATTTATCTCTTTTATTATCCATTGTAATTACTGTTCCATTTTTTATAACTATTCTCATATAACACCTACTTATTATTGAATTCTTCTCTTAAAACTTTAACTGCTTCTAATAATTCTTCTTTAGTTTCTTCATTAAATATTTCTTTTGAACGATTAATTATCTCATTGATATTTCTTACATTCTTTTTATATTCGTCCATCCAAGAATGCATTGGTACTATCCAAATGTGAAAATGCTTTGACTTCTCTTCTTGAATCAAGAGAACTTCTTCACATATATTAACTTTTTTCATCTTTTCTATAGTAAGATTTAATATATCCATTATTTTAATTCTTTCATCTCTTGTTAATTCATTTATACTTTTTACATGCTTATTAATTCCTAGTACCATAAAACCAACAATAGGTATTTCTGGATCTGCTGAAATATTTATAAAATCATCTTCATATACATAACCACCAGGTGGAATTAATTTATGATTAGCTATATCACAACCTAAACAATCAAACTTGCATTCTTCTCCAAATATATTAATAAATTTTTTCATATTATCACCTCAATATTATTTATTTTGATTATTACTATACATTTCTTTGCCATAATATAAAGTTCTTAGTTTGTCTAAATCCAACGTATCATAATCTATATTAAAACCAAATGAATTTAAATCATCAATTAGTTTTTTTCTTTGTTCTTTTAAATTTATATTATAATATTTATTATTATCATAATATACTACAAGTCCTATATCTTTTATTTGTTGTAATTGTACTCTACTATTCATGTCGTCCTTACAATAATGATAATCTTCTTTTATAGTAGCAAATACTTTTTTATAACCATATTTTAATAACTTGTTTTCATATTCTTTTAATCGTTCTTTACTAACCGTAGATATATCAATGCCCTTTATTAAATTATTCTGAATTTTATAATCTTCATTGTTACAACTACGTAAACGTATACATGCTTTCTTCATTTCATTCTCGGTTAAATTACCTAAGTCTTTATTAGTATAATATATATCATGCGTATTAACATTAAATACACATCTTAAACCATTTTTTTCTAAAATAGAAGTATAATAGTCTATATTATTATCTAGTTTTATACCTAATTCTACAATATTCATATCAATAACCCCTATTTAAATTTCTCTTTTAATCTTTTAGTAAAATTATTTAATTTTTCAAAATTGTTGACATATTTATCTTTAAGATATTCTAAAGTTTTATAAGCATCCATAACATCTTCATGAGTTATATTACCATCTTTTTCGGCATTTAATAATTCATCCTCATCAATAACTAATACTTTACCACTAGGAGTAATTATCATATCTAAGTATAAATCATCCTCATATGGTATTCCATCTTCTAATCCAACTTCTTTAGATATATCAAAATAATATTCAATAAGATTATTATTATTATCAAACATTATCGTTAAAACATATTTCTCATTATCCGGATATAGTTCAAACCATTCAAAATCATTATCTTTTATACAAATCTTATCTACACCATTATTTACAATTAAGGGTTTTTCTATATTATTTATTTTAATATAACAAACAAAACCACTGAAATATTCAGTTTCTATCCTATCTTGGTAATACTCTCCTTCTACTTGATTAGCATATCTTCTTTTCATAACATCATCCCTAATAACACATCTTAATCTCATTATATCCTATAATTATTTTTCTTTCAATATACTATAATTATTATTTAAGTCTTCTATAATTATTTGTGTAATAAAAAGGAGAGTATATTACTCTCCTAATTTATTATCTAATATTTCTGTTGTTTTATCTATAAAGTCACATAATGAGTTTTGAATTGAATTTGCATATACTACTATTCCTTCGATAAAGTCTTCTTCTGATACATTTTCTTTTTCTGCTTCCATTATGTCTTTTGTTATTATTATATCATTTTTTATATTTAATTTTTCACACATTGTATTTGTTAGACTAGCTATTAGTTTTAGTTGATCAATAGCAACTTTTCTTTTTTCTTCTATAGAGTACGATTTAAACTCTTCCATATATTTATTAAAATCTTCCATAGTATCTCCTATCTAAACATTCCTTTTAATTCTTCTTGTTCATGTTTATTTAATTCTGGTTTTTCCATTAATTCTGTATATCTTTGCCATTTTCCAGTTAATTGAGCTAAGGCTTTTTGTACTTTTGATAAACCATATATTCTAGTTCTTGCTTCTTCTTTTACTTTATATGTATTCATAATAGATTCTTTATTTTCTTTTGATTCTTCTTTAGTAGTTATATCATTAAGAGTTTCGGTAATAGGTTCTTCTTTTAGTACTTCCAAACATATAGCAGCTAGTTTTTTGTGTTCTTTTTCAAAGTATAGATGTTTTTGCTCTTCAGTCATTTTTTCAATATCGACACTTTTACTATGTTCTTCTAATCTTGATAATATTACTTTAGCAAAATCAGTTTGCAATTTCTCTAATTGTTCATCTTTTTGTTTTTGTAATCTAATCTTATCTTCTTCATTTCTTGGATAAATTCCAAAACCTTCATATTTTTCTTTTAAAGAATTATATAATGATGCTATATCATCTATAGACATATATCTAGAAGCATGCATAGTCTTGGTATAAAAATCAATTATTCCCATATCATTAGCATGATAATAATTAAAAGCATCATTAACTATATTATTCTTTACAGCTATATTTATCTTATTTTTTAATTGTTCTGGAGTAGCTATTGTTTCTCCAAATGTTCTTGTATAAACATCATCTTGAGCTATCTCTCTATCAACTTTGGCTTTCTCTGCTGGTTTAAGAGATTTATACCATTTCATGTATTTATCATATATTGGTTTATATTTTTCAAAAGTATTTTTCATTCCTAATTCATGAAATAGCTCTGGTTGATCAACTCTATGATCATGTAATAATTGTTGTGTTACTACTTTTAAAATAGTTAATCCCACTTCCATCATCTTCTGAGTCGAAATATTTTTCTGATTACTAATTTTATTAATTATTATTCCTTTATCAAGAATATCAATTGAAAAATATTCATCATATCCATTAAATTCTGGATATAATTCTTTTATCACTTGTTTTTCTTCATAATCTATACCATATATTCCAGACTGATTTTTTATTCTCTCAGCTATTTTTTGTTTAATAAGTTTCTTTCTTTCTTCATTAGTTGTAGCATTAAATGGCTTATTAGGTTGATTTGCTGTTTTTGGAATAGTAGTTGTATATCCATAACTTCCAGTTGGTTTATTATTATATGTTGAACCAGAAGATACTTTTGTACTATTTGTTGTTGTTCGACCTTGTTGTTCTCTACTATTCTTTTTTGAATGCTCTAATTGTTGTTTTGCTTGTTCAATATTTCTCTTAGCATTTATGTAATCTGTTATATATTTTTCTAAAGCTTTTAATGAATCAGTAGATATATCAAGAGACATATCTGATTTTTCAGAATAGTCTAATGAGATTTTATATCTACTTTCTGTATTTCTTATTACTTCATCTACTTTTAATGTAGATACATATGAAGAAGAAGATTTTAAACTATTAATTTCATTTATAATTTTTTTTCTAATCTTTCCTGCTTTAGATAATTCTTCTCCTTGCATTTTTCTTATTTCTTCTCTTAATTTTTGTTTTTGTTTGTCATTCTTAAAATTAACAAATGATAAGCTTACTTCCATTCCTAAAGCTGCTATCGCTCTATCTTTTTCATATTTTTCAATTTGTTCATTATAATAATCGTCCATATACATATCATTCACCTCTATTTTAAAGTAACATACTATTGAGTTTTTTTCAATAGTTTTAAGACTAATTTGGGTACTACTTCATTTCTTACTTTATGTCTATAATCATCTTCTTCTTGAGTTCTTCCACTATAAAGAGATTTATTTAGAAGTGTATTATCTGATATACAGAGTAAAGCTGTTACATTAATATTTAATACTTGATTACATTTGAATAAAAGAGCTGTTTCCATTTCTATTGTTTTGGGTCCTAATTCTAGTATTTTATCTATATGATAAAATTGGGCAAAGACTGAATCTATACTAAAGTTGGGTACATAATGATGTTTAATGTTTTCTTGTTTTAGAATTTCAATTAAATAATTAGTAAAGTCTTTGCTAGGGTATTGTTTTTTTAAGAATTCATCTTCTAAATTATCATTTAAATATCTAGATGCTCCATCTCCACATATGGAATATTCTGGTATAACGATATCTCCTATTTTTATTTCTTCATCTAATGATCCGGCAGAACCTAAAAATATTAAATTTTTACATTTAGTAACTCCTAAAGATAAGATAAAATCCATAATAGCAGGAGCTCCTATTCTTTTTAACTCAATAAAGGAGAAAGATATATTATCTCCATAAAAATTATATACTTTATCACTTACTTGTTCTGTTTTAAAGTTTAAAATATCGAACATATTATGACTCCACCAAGGAGCTATAATGACATTTTCTTGTATTTTTTCATAGCCTTTATTTGTAATAATATCTTTATTTGTTGTTCCATATTTTAAATGAGCTTTTAATAAATCATCATATTTCATATTTAACACCTCTTAATATTATCATCTATCCATTCTAGAAATTCTTTACTTGCATCTATTATTTCAGAATAAGATATTTCTGCTACTTCATAGTCATGTACCTTTTTTATTTCCTTTTCTATTTCTTTAAATAAAATACTCTTTGTTCTAAATTCTAATTTATATTCATCACATTCTTCTAGTTTATTATCCCACCAATATTTAGAATGTACTTTAGATATTTGACTACCTGCAACTAGTTGTTTATTTAATAAAGTATCAACTATTTTATTAGCAATTTCTTCTTTATTACAAAGAGTAGTTACTATTATATATTTATTCATATTAATACCTACCTTATATTTACTTTTCTTAAAGATTCAACAATACTATTATAATTATCAGGATCAACTTTTAAACCTATAAAACCTAGTTTATTAGCGCCCTCTACATTTCTTATATTATCATCAATAAAAATAGATTCCTCTGGTGTTATATTATATTTATTAATAAGAGTCTTATAAATAGATTCATAAGGTTTAACTTGATGTTCTATAAATGATAATACATATCCATCTACTATGTTAAATAATTCACTATTTTTAATATAATTGTATGTATAGGGATTAGAATTAGATAATAAATAAATATTATAACCATTATTCTTTAGTTTTTTTATTAAATCTAATACATTATTATCTATATAAGCATAATCATTATAAGTATTCCAAAATCTCTCAATTAATTCATCATAAAGATGATTAGTTCTATCTTGAACTATTTTTATAGCATCTTCTCTTTTAATATAACCTGTATCTATTAAAGCATACTCAGTCCACTCTGGAGAATTTATAACATATTTCTCAAGCATTTCTTGTTCTTGTTTATTAGTCGTATATTTATCTAAAAATTTTTTATAATCAAAATTTAATATAACATTACCTATATCAAATACTATATTCTTTACCATTTTATCAACCTCTTACTTGTTTTAATATATTTTCTTAAATCAAATTTATTATCACATGCTATATCTACTATCTCTTTATCACTAGCCTTTTCTACTTTAGTTAGATCCATAATTGCTATGGGAGACGCTATAAACATAGCAGATGTGTAATAATCAATTAAATCTTTTCTTAATCTTTTTATATCAATATCATCTATAAATATATCCATAAAAAAATCACTTCCTTAATATATTACATTATACCATAAAAAAATAGGATTTTAATCCTACTTAATTAATCATTAAATTTTTCCCAAAGATTTTAATTTTTCTTCTAATAAAATATAATTTCCAAAAAGATCATCTATCTTAATAAGATCTTTATTATTACTAGATAGTATTATCTGACTTGCAGTCCCATATCTTGTCTTTTTAGTTCTAACTCTAGCATCTATATCCTTTATATCTATCTCTTTTTCTTTTTGTAAAAATTTATGAATTATTATCTTATCACCAATAACAAACAATTTCTTATTTTTAAAATATATTTCAATTAATAAAGAAATAAGACAATAAACAATACAAAAGATAAAATTACCTATCGTTGACGATTCAGGAATAAATATTTTAAATATACCAAAAACTACAAAGAGAAAAACTCCCATCCAAAAATTAACTTTAAATACCAAAGCTGCTTCCTTAGGAACAGATACTTCATAATTATTCTTATCAGTATTATCTTTAATTACCCCTTTATTACTATATAGAGTACTTAAAAGAATCTCTAATATAACCATCACAATTATCATTACAATAATTCCTATAATACTCACTATCATTTTTATTCACCTCTCCTATTATTAGGATATCATAAAACAATTATATTAACAACAATTATTTTTTTTTAATATTTTTCTATAAGAAATAATATCCTTACTAGCAACCAATTTTTTATTCCAATATTTTTCTTTAATTAAATTATTAATGATTACTTTTTTATTTTTTCTAGAACAATGAATAAAACTGTTATTACCTAAATATATTCCACAATGCCCTGGATATTTATTATTTGGTTTTGGAATAATATCATCCTTAGATTGTCTATGAAATAATAATATATCTCCAGTTTTTATTAAGCTTATATCTTTATTTAAATTATTTTCATCATATAACGTAACCACTCCATATTGGCTTGTCATAATCTTAGTAGTAGTAGACAAACCAAAACCTTGATTATAAATATCTATACCTAAAACATTATAATATACATACCAAACTAACCCAGCACAATCAAATGTATCTGGTCCATGTGCACCATGAACATAATCTTTATTATGTTGAAGCATTGATATATTAATTATTTTATCCCTTATTTCATTTTCAATAGTATTTGCTTTAATCGCTTCCCTTCAAAATATTTACCATTTAATAATGTTTAAATTATCAAATCTCTTACTCCAACTTTCTATCTTTTTATTATATAATTCTTTAGAATTATCTTTATGTTTTATTGGTCTTATCGTTCTACTATAGATATCACTTAATCCATATGGTGCGTATATTTTCAAACCATCTTTATCTCTAGTAAGACCAATTGCATGGATAGTAGCTATCCACTTACTAATAGCATCTTCTGAATTTTTATATTGATCTATATTTTTATTTTCATTTTCTTTTTTCCATAAATGCATTCTAGCTTCATTATCAACATCAAATTTATAATTAATATTTAATTTATCAAAATGGTATTTTATTCTATCTTGTAAGTCTTGTTCATATTCTTTTGATAAATTATTAGAATCATAATATATTATATCAATATCTTTAATACCATTATTTATTGGTTTATTATCATAATAATTCCATATAGTTTGAAATATTGAACCTGCTGCTATATAAAAATTAGGTAAATTTAATTTATATAAATAATTTAATATATCCATTAATTCAGCATTCTTTTCTAATATTAATATTGCTTGTTTTATTTGTTCATCTAAAGTTTTATATTGCATTTTATCACCTCTTATAATTATTATTTTGTTTTTTTATCTAAACTATTAATATAATTATTAAATTCTTTAAATGATATATTAGGTTTTACATCATAGTATTCTGTAATTGGTCTTGATTTGCCTCCACTCATTTCAATATAGTAATTATTAATAGTTTGAAGAGCTTCATCTTCAGAATTATATTCATAGATACCTACTTTTTCAGGATTAGGATGTTCTAACTGATAGACTTTATTATCTAAATAGTATAATACAAAACAATGCATATGCTCTTCAGCCTCTAAATCATTAAAGTCTTTTCCTTCATAAATTCTTGTACAAAACATTTTATTAGGTATACCTATCTTAGTTAATAATTCACTCATTAATTTAACTTGCTCTATACATGTACCAATTCCATGTTGTAATACCTCTTCTGTTGAAGAAGTTCTATATAATTTTCTAAAGTTCTTCATATTACCAATATGTTCTTCACCATTAATATCTAACCAACCATATTTAATATTTTCTTTCATGAATTCTAAAATATCTTGGGGATTTTTAATTTTATCTATTGTCATATATTACACCTCATTTACAAAAAAATTATATCATAAAAAGTAGGATATTTATCCTACTTTATATTAATTATCATTAAGTTTTTCCTCTAATTCATCTATTTTATCTTCTAATATATCTTTTTCTTCTTCTAATTCATCAATTCTATTTTCATAATAATCTATTCTATCATTATAAGATTCTTTATTTTTATTATAATTATCTATATTCGTCTTAAGTTTATCTATATTATTTCTATTAGCATATACTGTAACTTTTTCTATATCACTACTAATTAATATTATCTTTTTATCATTAATTCCCTTAAGAGATTTCTTCATTACTTTTAGTGGATTTTTACATACTCCCCATGCTGTAATATATTTATTATCAGAACTTATATGTTCATCAACAGAACAATATTTATTAATAGAGTATTCTATTTTAACATTATTAATATTAGATTCTACATAATTAATATCTAATCCATTACCTGTTGATATTACTAAACTATCATTCATTTCATGTTCTTTAGTTTCTATTTTCTGAATAGCTTTTTCTTCTACAATATTAAAATCTAACGATCCTATAAATATTAATCCACAACCTATACCAAATACTATCAATGATATAATAAATCCCCATATCATTTTCTTCTTATCATTTTTTCTATTAAATACAAAGTTAAGTATTAATAATATTATTATTATTGCTATAGTAGCTGATGATAAAATAGAAGCTAATAGTCCTATAAAGAATATTCCTGTTTTTATAGCTAAAAATGATAATATAAACATTATAAATAAGAATACTAATCCAAATGCTATAAAAATTGATATCCATAATAGGAATAATTTAATTATTATAATTATTATTTTAAATAAACCATTTATAAATCTATATTCACTATGTTTAGGATCTCTTATAATTATCCTATCTTCATTATTATTAAGATTAATTTTACTATCTTTATTATCTTTCTCTTTAATATTATCTTCTTTTATTATTTCTTTATAATAATCTAAATATCTAGTTTTAAATATATGTATTATTATAATAATAGAAGTTATCATACAAAATATTGCTATTATAGATTTTATAATATTACTAATAATAGATAATGGTTTATTAGGTAAAAAACCTAAAACACTTATAAATAGTGTTCCAAATATAGAAATAACAAAACGTGAAATTATATATAACACAAACATTATAATTAATTGTTCAAATATACATTTAACTTTACTTTTAAAATTCATATTTATAAATAAATTAGTAGTATCTGTTATGAATTTTAAAAAGTCATCTATTAAACTATTGATTTTCTTTTTACTAGCTTCTTCTCCTTTTACTTCTTTAATATCTCTATGTAATAAATCATCTATATTTAAATCAAACTTAGTACATATTGCGATAATTTTATCCATCTCTGGATATGCTACACCAGACTCCCATTTAGATACAGCTTGTCTTGATACCCCCAACTCATCTGCTAATTGTTCTTGTGAAAGATTATGTTCTTTTCTAATCTTCTTTAAATTTTCTGAAAATTTATTATTCATAATTTTCCTCCTTTTCACCAACATTTTATAATTTCTACCGGTTGCATTCTACCACTTTTGAGTTGTTTTTTGTAAAATATTGGTTGCATTTATAAAAAATTATAGTTTTTTTCTAACTAACACACCTTTTATATCATTATTAAATTTTTTCCATGTTTGTTCTTCTACTATTTCAAAACCTACATCCTTAAATATATTTAATGTATTATTTCTATCTATTTCAAAATTATCATATAATTCTTTAATTCCATTATTTTTAGCTGCATTACATAAAAGAATTAATGCTTGTTTAGAATAACCTTTACCACGATATTTTGATTCTATAACAATACCACATTCATATCTATTATCATTCTTATTATAATGATAATTAACATAACCTATATAAGTATCAATATTGTTATCTTTTATATATGCAAAAAATCTATTTTCTTTTTTCCTTCTATCAAATGATTCTTGCCATTTTTCTTTAGGAAAATCTATACATCCTGTATCATAGTGATAGCCATAATATGATACATCATATCCAGCATTATAACTCATTGATTTAGGGTCTGATTGTATTTTAGCTTCATACCAATAATCTTCTACCTTAGGTATATATAAAGATAAATCTTTCAATTATATCACCTCTTTGATAAAGATTATAACATAAATAAAGTAGGATTTTAATCCTACTTTATGTTTATTTAATAGATTTATATAATTTGGTAAAATAACCATTTTTATCAAGTAATTCTTTATATTTTCCTTGTTCTTTTATCATACCATCTTGTAATAGATATATAGTATCTACATCTTTAATAGTTTCTAGTCGATGGGCTATGATAATTAGTGTTTTATTATTAAGTGTTTTAACAATGTTATTCATAACTATTTTTTCTGTAATATTGTCCATAGCGCTTGTAGCTTCATCTAATATTATTATCTTAGAATCATCAAAGAATAATCTTGCTAAAGCAACTCGTTGCCTTTCACCACCAGACATTCTTATTCCTTTTTCACCTAATTCTGTATCTAAACCATCTTCTAATTTTTGATATAATTTATCAAGAGATACTAATTTTAATACATCAATTATTTTTTCATCATCTATTTCTTTATCAAAGATTAGATTTTCTCTTAAAGTTCCATCAAAGATAGGAGCTTCTTGTGATACGTATGTAACATTATCATAAAATGAATTTAGATTTAATGTAGATAGTTCTTTATCATCTATTAAAATACTTCCATTATCATATTTAATAAGACCCATTATTAGTTTTATAATAGTACTTTTACCAGTTCCACTCTCTCCTACTAAAGCTATAGATGATTGAGCTTTAATATTAAATGATAAATCATTTATTATGTTTTTACCGTTAGTATAAGAATAAGATACATTCTTAAATTCTATATTACCATCTATATTTTTAAGAATTATACCTTTATTTAGATTTTCATCGTCTTTAGTATCTAAAAATTGTATGTATTTGGTAACAGTTACTTTGTTTAGTTTGTAATCTACATATTCTACATTAAATATAGCGATTGGTTCATAGGCTTTACCTAATAAAGATATAACTGTTACTACAGCTCCTACTGATAGGTCTGATTTTAAGACAGCATATCCTAATACAATAACTTGTAAAATATTTACAATTAAAGCAAAAGCAGAAAAGAATATTTCATGAACTAGTTTTATTTTAGTTTTACTATCAACTATATTTTTTATTCCTTCTTTAGTAACTTTAATTTCCGTATCATATTTTTTATTAGTCCTAAATACTACTAATTCCATGAATCCTCTTACTAAATGTTTATTTAAAAATTCTTGATTTAATAAGATGTTTTCTTTTAATTTGTATAATCTTTTTAAGATTATATTAGATATAATTATAACAATTATATAACCTAAGAAAACAAATAATACATATTCTTTTTTTACTCTAAAGATAAAGTATAAACTAAAGATAGCTGTAGGTAATAGCCATCTGAACAGTTTTAACCAGAAATCTACTAATATATCTCTTGAGGCAGTTGATCCGTCTTCTACTTTTTGAGTAAGTCTACCTGTTCCTATTTTTTGATATTCTAAATAATCTATAGATTTCATTTTCTTTAAAGATTGTAATTTAAAATCTAAATATAGTTTGTTTTTTACTTGTTGTTCTGGATAGTTTTCTATATATCCTAATATGGTAGATACTATTAATAATAAGCCATATATTAAAAGTGGTACTAGTGTTAGGTTATGATATTGAAAGGCATCTAATATTTTTTGATAGTATGTGATACTATATAAATCTAAGAAATTTATGGTAATACCTATTAAAATATAGATTATTATCATTTTTAGATTGTTTTTAATAACTTCTTTAAATAATTTCATAAATATACCTCCATTATTAATACACTGTTGTCGTGGTATTAATTTAAAAAGAACCTCCTTTCATGAATAACAAAAACACCACAACTATAGTGTGTTTTTTGCCATTCATGAAGAGATTCTTGAGACTCTTCATTATTCCTCTAAACCTATATAGTTTATCTGTTAGTAAAACGCGAATGGTCGAATTGAATTACTACAAGTTAATTATATCATATTCTACTCTATTTGTAAATACTATATATTATTTCTTTTTTTTAGTTAAAGATTTTTCAAATGATAAATTAGGATTTGTCTTTATATCTATATCATATATCTCTTTATATATACTTTGAACATCAAGAGATGTAGCATCTTTTTTATCAATTCCTAGCAAATCTAATGTGTTAAATACTTCTTCTTCACTTGAACCTTCTATTTCAAGATATGTAGGTATCATAGGCCATGTATCTATATCCACTTCCACACAATTTAAATCATATTTAATTCTTTTATTTTCTTGTATACCTCTAGCATTATAACCTAATTCATTTAATATTTCATTGGTTAAATCAAAATCAGATACTTCTATTTCCACTTCTTTAGTACCATCTATAGTTGATTTTTCAATATTTTTAATAGTTAAAGTGCTTTTCTTGCCATTAGTTCTTAACCTGATCCATTTTTCAGGAATAGCTGGTTTAAAATCATAGACATATCTTTTTTGAAATACGTCTTCAACGAGTATTGCATTTAATTCTTCCAGTCTTTTTTGTATTTCTTTTACATTTATTTCTAATACTCTTACCTCATATTCAATATGACTCATTATAAATACTCCCCTTCATAATTATATAAATAATATTATAATTTTTTTATTTTAATTCCTACAACCCCATACTTATCTTGTTCTTCTTTTGAATAGAATGCTTCCATATCAGCTGGATTTGCAATCTCGTCTTCAGCATAACCTAGATCTTTTTTATCAAAATGTTTAAATAGTTCTTCAAAAGATGGATATTTATGCAAATCTATAATCTCAGTCATTATCTTTCTTGAATTCTCTCTATTAGTAAATTCTATATAGTCCTTTACCTTTAATTGTTGACTTTTTTCATCATTTAAGCATAACTCTACTGTTTTAGAACCATCCTCTATACTATTGAATGGTTTATCATTTAAATTCATTTTATGTATCATAATACACTCTCCTTTTCTATTTTATTATTAAATATTCTATTTTAGATAGAATAGAATAATTCCTGTAGCTACTCCAACATTTAGAGATTCACAATTCTTATTCATTTCAATATTTATTTTAGTATCACATTTATTTAATATATCATCATCTAATCCATTACCTTCATTACCGATTAATAAGGCATGTTTTTTAATAGGTTTAAATTTATCTAAACTAATTCCTTCTCTTACATCAGTACCAATTATTTGATAATTATCTTTTTTTATTTTATTAATAAACTCTATTAATGATGATTTAATAATATTTATATGAAATATCATTCCTTGGGTTGCTTGAATTACTTTTTGATTATATACATCAACACTATCATTTATAACAATAGTATCTACATTAAACGCTACAGCACTTCTTATTATTGTTCCTAAATTACCAGGATGATGTATTTTATCTACTAATAATATATTATTACCATATTTTTTTGCTTCTTTTTGATAGCATACCCCTATCATTTTATGTGGTGTTGCTAAAGAAGATATTTTTTTCATAATATCTTTTCTTACTTTAAATGTTGGTATATCAAATTCACAGTTATCTTCTGTAGTAATTATTTCTTTTAAACTATTTGTTTTATAGGCTTCTTGTATTAAATTATATCCTTCAACCATAAATAGTTTCTGGCTATTTCTATTATTCTTATCTTTTAATTTTAGCCATTGTACTACTCTAAAGTTATTAATTGAATTTATTTCTTTCATTTATTTCATAACCTAATTCTCTACATTCTTTTATCATCAACCATTTGCCATGGTCTAAATCTTTTTCCTTCTGTGTGTCCACTTAAGTTAAATTCTGTAAATTTATAACTTCTTAATAAATCTTCTTCTTTTTCTAGTGGTTTAATTATATTTTTAATTATGTCTAGCCATATAAAATCTGGTATTCTTTTATAAGATTTGGGAATACTATTTTCTAATATATCTTTAGATAATCCACAGCTTTCTAAATAACTAATTCTTTCTTCTCTTGTTTTTAGATAATTATTATTAGTTATAATATAAGTATTATAATCGTTAAAGTTATTAATGTTTATATATCTTATATCAGTCCAAGGAATGATATATCTTTCATGGCAACATATTCCTTTTAATACTTCTCTTCCATCAAATCCTTGACCTACGGCATCTATATAGATGTTATTACCTAGGGATACTCCTACACTTATACCGGCATATCTTTGATATCTTTCTGTTGGTAATGTATTTAGATGAAATAATATTAAAACTCCTTTTTTGTTTTCTTTTTTTATTTCATCTATTACTTCTAATATATTGGGATTTATCTCTTTTACTGGTATAGATTTCATGCAATATTCATTTGTCGGGTTACCATTTCTAATACTTGTTAATCCTTCTAATTTATCTTTATTTTTTAGATAATCATTTTTATCTTTAATTATTACTAGATTATCTATAGGGCTTAAGTCTGGAAAGTATTTCATTATATTTACCATGTCTTTGGCCCTGTGATATTTTAATATATTAGGTATATCTTTTTCATTTTTAATAGAATACATAGAATCACCTCTATTTATCTTAATATTTCTTTAATCTTTTTTTTATTAACATATATAAGTTTATCCTTATGTTCTTGTAGGTTATTTATTTTATTTTGTTCTTTTTTATAATATGAATTTACAGTTGATATATAGTAAAGCCATTGTTTTATTGTTGGTGGATAATTATATCTTTCTATACCAAGTTTTTGTTTTAGCCATCTTTTACTTACTCTATAATATGATTTTAATCTTGGTAATTTTATATAGTATATAATATCTGCATTATCTCTAGCTAATTTAAACTTATTTCTACCAACATCTTCAATAATCCAAGAATCATTTTTTATAATATCATTAAGTAGTTTTTGGACTTCTTCATCTGTTCTTTTAATATGTCCATTATCATCATCCCAAGCTACTTTATCTAATTCATAATATTTAATATTATATTTATTTGATAAATTGGTGGCAAAAGTAGTTTTGCCACTGCCTACTGGTCCTATTATATATATTTTTTTATTATTCATAATTATTTATTACCTTTTCTTCTTTTTATATATTTTGTTTATAGTAACATTATCAGCTATATTCATAGATTCTTTTATAACTTTCATTAAATAATCTTTTATATAACTAGGTTTATCTACTATATCAATACCATTATTATCGACTTTTACTTCCAATATATCTATATTTAAAAATAATTCTAACCATGCTGCTACTATATGTCTATGACAAAATTTATTATTTTGTTCATAACATAATAATATTGAATTATCAATCTCATGATATACTTCTCTTGGATCTAAATCCTTTAGTACATTATAATAAAATTCGCGAATATAATATTCATTATTATCTTTTTCAGATATCTTTCCTGTATTATTACGCCATACTCTAAAAAAAGATTCTTTAGGTGCTAATTTTAAATAATAATCTCCTAAATAATTAGCATCTTTCCCCATATCCTTAGAAATTGATAAAGTATGCCACGAATTATTTTTACAATCGTTATAACTACTTGTATAAACCATTATTACCACCTGAAAGCCTTCCTAATTATTTATAAATTTCTCACATTCTTCTTTTATTATGTCCAATTCTAATCCAGTCGCTTGTAAAGTATTCCAACCTATATTTTTAGCCATTTCTATATTATCTTGTCTATCATCTATAAACAATATATCCTCATTACTAAAGGGTACTTTCTTAGATACTGTTTCATATATTTGTTGACTGGGTTTTCTATCATTAAGTTCAAATGATAGAAATACATAATCATAATTATTTAAACCTACTTGTTTATCTAATCTTTTTTTATCAAAGATAGTTAAATTAGAGAAAATGCCAATGTAGCATTTATCTTTTAATGATACTTCATAATCTCTAACATCTTTATAATAATCTATTTTATCAAAATAATAATTATATAATTCTACAAATTTTTTAAAATCTACGTTAAGATTGAATTCTTTTTTTATTTCATTAAAGGTTTTTTCAAATTTTTTTATATTAGGTATAGAAGATATTTTATAGCTGCCTAAGTTTTTAAATATTATTTTATCTCCTTTATAGCCACATGCTTTAAATAAGTCTTGAAAAGCATCATTACATGTATACTTATTCTTAGTAAATGAAGTTACTTCAACTATATTTCCCCAATCAAATAATATTAGTTTATTTTTTTTCAAAATATCACCTCTAATTTCTTATATTATAACATATTTTTTTATATTATTTATATTATATATTAGAAAAAGAACTAGTATTTAGTTCTGAAATTTTATTTTATCAATTAATCTATATTTTCTTATTATAATGATTGTAATAATTAGAAAGATACTAAATATTTGATTTCTACTTAGAAATATTTTTATATGTTCATATCTTAAAAAATCTAATAAGAATTTTATAATTGAGACTAATATTAGAGTTATATATGTAATATTTTTTTTATTTCTATTTTTATGACAGATATAAAATAATAATAAAGAGACTATTGTTTCAACTATTTGGATGGGAAATTGACCTATGTTCAAGCCATTTCTATATATTACTTTAAATGGTCCGTTATAAGGTATTCCAGTACAGCATCCGGATATGAAACAAGCTATTTTTGTTAAACCATATACTAATGGTAAAGATAGAATTGTGTATTTAATTATTTCTTTTTTACAATATACTATTTTTTCAAATATTATAGAACCTATTACTACGCCAATTAATCCTCCATATGCTGATAAGCCTACTTCCCATATTGATTCTTCAAGGCCATAAATTAGTAATGTATACATCTTTCCACATATGATGGCAAATACTATATATATCATATAATAGTAACAAATTTCTTTTTTATTATTTTTATTCTTTTTTAATGCTAAATATATATATAACATACCTATAAATATAGATAATACTATTATTATTCCATATAAAGGTATTTTCATTTTTGGAATTATCATATTAATCACATCCACTTAAATCAATACTACTACATGTTACATAACACCAAATAGTAAATAATATCATTGATATTATGGCTAGAATAATGCATACTATAATCCCCCACATAATTCCTTTTAAGAATTTATCCTCTGGATATTTTACTCTTCCTATTATCAAAATTACTATTCCAGCCATAGGACATAACCCACTTAAGAGTGCAAGTGGTGGAAATATAGCAGATAATAAGCTTGAAATAATTGGTACTAAAAAGAATAATCCTAAAGAAATGTTTCCTAATTTTTTAGCTTCTTCTATATCATTTTTGTTTTCTATTTTTTTGCCTTCTATAGAAAAACTATTCTTTTTTTCTTCAACAACAATTAATTCTCGTGAGTTATTATTATCATTAATTAGTTTTTGACCACATTTTGTGCAATAGGAATTATTTATATCATTATCTGTTCCACATTTACTACATTTCATAATAGGTTCTCCTTTTTTATTATTTGATATTATTAAATAATATCATCCTTCATAGTTTATTAATCCATAACACATTCCAACAAATAACATTATTAATAGTACTACTAATGCAATTGCTATTATCATACTCCACATTACACCTTTTAAGAATTTATTTTCTGGATATTTTATTCTTCCAATTATCATAATTACAATTCCTATCATTGGACAAAGTCCACCAAGTGATGAAATAGTACTTTTTGATTGTTCTGGTAGGTTACTAGATAAACTACTTAAAATTGTTGAACTTAAAAAGAACAGTATTAAAGAAATAATTCCTAATATATTGGCTGTTTTATTATCATCTTTTTTTAAATTATCATCTTTTTTTAAATTATCATCTATAGTTGTATTATTTGTTCCACTTATCGTAGATATATTTTCTTTTTTTAATTCATTTCCACATTTTATACAATAAATATTATTTATATCATTATCTGCTCCACATTTACTACATTTCATTATAAATTCCTCCACTTATTTAAGTATATATATTTATATTCTTTTTAGTTTTTCTAGTTCTTCGTTTAATTTTTTTGGTGTTTTTAAGTTTATTATTTTAGAAGTAGGATATGTATTATTAATATAGCTAGTTGCTTTTTTATTAGTTCCGCTACCGCTATAAAGAATAAAAGTTAGTTCTTTATTGTTTAAATCTAATTTGGTTAAGGCGGTAGTTATTGGGGATGATAATCTATCATTCCAGATGGGTGAACCAATAGCTATATGATCATATTCTGATATATCATTATTAAAGCTAATTAGTTTCTCTTTATAATTTATCATGGCTTTATAGCCACCTATAATCATGCTTAATAGAAAATTATTTGGCAATGGTTTTTCTACTTCTATTTTTCTAATATCATAGTTTTTGTTTTTTAAATAGTTGGCTACTTTGTCTCCGTTACCGGTATAGCTATAGTATATATAGAGTTTTTTCATTTAAAGACATCTCCTATTCTATTAATAATAAAATCAATTGTTTCTTGTTGTTGCTGTTCATTGGTAATAAGGGCTTTTTTATCTCCTGATTGATGTCCATAGTTACCAAATCCTGAATGATTAGCTCCATATATAATAAATTCTTTATTTTTCTTACTCCAATACTTTTTACTTTGTTTATATTTTTCTAAGTCAAGTACTCCATCATTAGTTCCATATATGGATAATAGTTTTGTTTTATTATCTATTGTTTTATTTGGATAAGATGCTAATAGTATTAGGCCTGATACTTTATCTTTATTATCATGTGTATATGTAGATGCTGCTACGCCTCCTAAGGAATGGCCAGCTAAATACCAGTATTTGTATTTATACTTTTTAATAATGCTGTCAGCAGCATTTTTGTTTAAAATGGCTAGATTAAATGGCATTTTTATAAGAAAACAATCTATACCATTTTCTGATAATTTGTGTAATATAGGGGCATAAGCTGTATATTCAACTTTTCCACCTGGATAAAATATGATAGCTTTATCTTCACTTTTACCATCAAAATAATAATAATTATTATTTTTACTTACTTTAACATTATTACTACTTTTTAAGTATTCTTTTATATTCGTATCAGCTTTATAGTAGTTGTTTATATATGAATAAAATATACTTGCTAGTAATAATATAATAATTGTAATTATTATTGTTATATATAATAGTTTTCTTTTATTTTTCATTATATCACCACTTTATAATTAATTAATATTAAATATTAAGCCTATAATTGCTATTATGAAGGGAATAATACTAGTTATCATAGTCCATTTACCAACATTTTTTGTTTCTTCTTTAGTAAATTTTTTTATATCATGGACTTTCCATAATAATAATTCATTTTTATGTCCTGTAAATAAATATAATCCTGCGATAAATATTAAGAAACTAAATATTAACATTAAACAAGAGAAACCATTCATATATAAACATCTCCTTACCCTTTAATAATATGAGCTGTAATAATAGTATAACTATAAGAATTAATTGTTATAATTATATTATCTATTTGGCAATACCAATTCTTACCTTTCTTATATATATTACAATTAGTACTGGTTATTATGTTTTTACAATAATCTACGACATCATCTATATCAATATTTAAATTATTTTTTATTCTTTTAATTCCTAATTCAGTAGTATGAATTTTATCAATATTTTTAAGTATTAGTTCTTTATTCATATTATCTCCTATTATTATAATACTTATTAATAATATCTTGCATTTCATTTATAATATTATCAATATCTTCAAGCATATTCCATATAGAATCTTCACTTAATACTCCAGCTTTTACTTGAGGAATACTATTATTCTCATATGCTTCTTTATCTTTAAACCAATTTTTACTACCATAATATTTAGATAGTTTAGAGATATCTTTTTGGTTATTTTTAAATATATTTAATACTTCTTCTAATTCTTTAATATTAGATAATATATTATTTAATCTTTCTTCATTTTTATTAATTCTATCTATCATAATAAAATATTTAATTAGATATTTTTTCTATTATTATTTCTTTATAGTCAGAGTTTTTATCTAAAAGTGTTAGATCATCTATATGAATATGAGGATTTTCTCCTTTATCCATAGCTACATTTACTAATATATCAGCTAAGTTAACTAAATCTACTGAAGAACCAGTTATTAATATATTATCATTTTCATCTTTTAGTATTTTTAATCCATCAGATATAGTATCATCAAATAGATTATTATTTTCAAAATATTTTGTTATGTTATATTCTATTTTCATTTTAGTTAGCTCCTTTTATTATTAATTATTTATTAAATTATATCATATATTATAGAGTTTTAATATATTTCAGTTTTATTTTTGTATAAAAAGTGATATAATTGGTGCAAGGAAGGAGTTATTAGTATGGATAGAATTGAATTGAAGAATTGGGCTAAAAAGAAAATAGAAGGACATATTTGGGAATTACTTATTCCAATAATAATTGTAGGAGCAATTGCTGGGTTTAAAATTGGACCTGTTAATCTTTTTAAAAGTGGTAAGATTAAATATACAATTAGTTTTCCTATTGGAATGTTCTTATATTTTATATCTGTTGGATTTGCTTATTTTATGATTAATTTTGTAAATGATAAGAAACATAATCTTAAAGATTTGTTACATTTTGCTGATGATTATGTTAGGGATTTTATAACTGATTTTTGGCAATCTCTTTATTGTTTTCTATGGGCTTTATTATTTATTATTCCTGGTGTAATGAAGGCTTACGCTTATTCTATGGTACCTATTTTATTGGCTGATGATAAATATAAAAAACTAGATTCAAAAGAAATATTGCAAAAGAGTGAAGAGATAATGTATGGGCATAAAATGGATTTATTTGTGTTGGATCTAAGTTTTATTGGATGGCATTTTTTGGCTATATTTACATTAGGTTTGTTAGAGATATGGATTATTCCATATCAAACTACAGCTAGATATAAATTTTTAGATAATTTAAGATAAAAAAAGAGTAATTATTACTCTTTTTTATTCTCCTTGTTTTCCTCCATTTTTAATAAATATATCCATAAATATATCATCTAATTCACTTTCTACTTTACTATAATTTTCTGGCCATTTCATATATCCATGTGCTTCTATTTTTTTATCATCTTGTGTTGTTAAAGAAAGGGAAAAAGAATTACCATCTAAGACATCATTGTCTGATTTATCGAAGCCATCCCATTTAGAAACATTATTTTTATTTAATACATCAATAACTTTATCTACTTCTGATTTAGATATTTCTGTTTCTATTTTGTTTTCATCTGGTGTTTTACTAGGAAGAATAGTAGTAATATATTTATTATCTTTATATTCTATTTTATAGCTAGTTCCATTATACATACTGAATCCACCTGATTCACCAAAACTAAAATATTTTATACTTGTTATGGTAAAACCTTTAATTGGTTTGTTTTTTGTTAATATGATTATTGCTGATGTGATTAGTATTAATAATAATATAATAATAAATATAATATTTTTTTTCATAATATCACTCCTTTATTTATTAAATGATATCATTTTTCGAGATAAATATCAATAAAAAAGATTAACAAAAATTATTGTTAATCTTTTTTTGTGTTATATATTTTTCCTTTTGAATCTAGTTGTATTTCATAGCCATATTTAAATATATATACTATTACAATTAATATTAATATAAATAAATAGTTAGTTATATTGATATCAATGTCTATATATATATTATATATTATGCTTGTTAAGAAACCTGATACATCTGGTATTAATAGTATTAATAATAAATATAAAGTAATTCTTTTTAAATATTCAACATTTTCTGAAATAAATGGTGTATCATTGTCATGAATATTTAAGAATAATTTTTCAATGGTGTTAAATAATTTATATAACATATATATTGATATTATTGTTGTTAGAATAATAATTGTTATTAGTGATAGTCTATAAATATTAGATTTACTAATAATTTTATTAAATGTTTTATAGTCTTCTTTTTCAAAGTTAAAATCGAAATGGTTATTATTATTTATGTGCATTGCAAATTTTGTTTCTTCTAACTCATAATCAAATGAATGTTTAAATATGGTTATTTCATTTGTTTCTGTGTTAAATTTAGTATTTGCTACTGTTATTAATATACCTATTGAGATTAATGCTGTTAGAATTAGTTCTATTAATACTATAATTTGGGCTATTCTGGCAATAACGTAAATAAATTTACTTAAACCTTTCATTCTTTTTTGTTCTTTTTCTTTAAATTTAACTACACTCATTTTTATTTCATCATCTAAGAAGTTTATATCTGTAAAATCTTCATGGACTAATTCGTTAATCTTACAATTAAAAATGTCACATAAACATATTATATTGTTCATTGTGGGATAGTTTTCACCTGTTTCCCATTTACTTATGCTCTGTCTAGATACTCCTAGTTTTTCTGCTAATTCTTCTTGAGATATTTTTTTTGATTTTCTAATTAGTTTTAGATTTTCACCAAACTTCATTAGATTTCCTCCTTTCTTGGCTAATAGTTTATTAAAAAATGTAATATTTATCTACCAACTTTTAAGTGCTTTTTCATTTGCTATTAATAGTTTACATTTTTTTATACATAAAACAATTTATGTCATGGGAATTAATAATGCCTATTGCTTGAAGATAGGAATAAATAATGGTACTACCTACATATTTCATACCTCTTCTTTTTAAATCATTTGATATATTATCAGATAGGTCATTAGTGGTCTTATTTATTTCATATATTATCTTATTATTGGTAAATGTTTTGAGATAGTTATAAAAAGATTTATATTCTTTTTGAATGTTTCTAAATATTATGGCATTGTTAATACTAGCTTTAATCTTTAATTTATTTCTAATAATGTCTTTGTTATTCAATAATTCTTTTATTTTTTTATCATCATATGAACATATTTTATCTATATTAAAATTATTATAAGCTTGTCTAAAAGATTCTCTTTTATTTAAGATGCATTCCCATGATAAGCCGGCTTGAAATGATTCTAGAATTAACATTTCAAATAAATAATCATCATTATAGTTAGGAATTCCCCATTCCTTATCATGATATTCTATATACAAGGGATTATTTAAATTACACCATTGACATCTTTTCATTTGATTCTCCTTATATTATTAGTTTAACATATTTGTTTTACTATTACAATTATTTATATAGTTGTAATAGTAAAAAAATTCTAATTATATAGAATCTTTTTTATATTTTGTTATAAAACTTGTACTTAACGTATTTATTATTAATGATAATATAATTGATATAGTAGCACTAATTAAAAAATTAAGATAGGTATTCATTTTTCCACCATATAAGTGTACTACTAATTGTTGGATGGGAAAACCAACTAAATATAATTCATATGAACATATTATTATTCTTTCTATTCTTTTATCTATCTTTTTTAGATTAATATTATTGCATAAATATATTATTATTATTGGTATTAGAATAATTAGTGATATATTTAAAACTATTTCATTTTTTAAGATAATTGCTATTGTTAATAATAGTATGCTTAATAATAAAAATTCTTTTTTTCCTTTATAGTTATTTAAATATAGATAATTAGATATTATGAATACTAAGAATGGTCTGATTGCAGATAATAGTGTATTCATTTTAATATAATTACATATTATGTATGCTATAATTCCTAAGGCTATACTTGATATTAAATATTTATTTTTATTATTTAATAATCTTATTTTGAATGCTATTAGGATATATATATAACACATAAATTGTATGGACATGGTCCATAGGGCTCCATTAACTGTTTTTCCATATATATTTTTTGTAAATACTCCTGGTAGATTATGTATTGGTATGAAGATGCTATTTAATAAGTATAAATAAGTTTGTTTATTGAAAAAATAATCTTTTATACTTAGATTTGTTATAAATGGTCCTATTAAAAAAGTGCACATTAGTACGACAATAACTATAGATGGTAATAATCTTGTTAGTCTTTTTTTGATATAATTATTACTTCCTTTTTTAGTTATACTTTTTGCTATATAATATCCTGAAATAGTAAAAAAAACACTTACTCCTATTGCTCCAAAACTGATTATTCCATTTGTTAAATTAGCTAAAGGATCTTTGATGTTCATTGATAAGGCAAAAGAGTGAGAAAAAATAACTAATATAGCACTTAAAAATTTGATAACTTCTACAAAATAATTTTTTTTCATTTTATTCTCCAATACTTATATATTTTTATTTAACTACTTTTATTTTAGTTAAAGGCCATATTCTTAATGTAGATTTGCCAAGAATTTGCTTTTTAGTGAAGAGTCCTTTTACTCTTGAGTCGGCTGATACCTCTCGGTTATCACCTAGAGCTAAATATCTGTTTTTAGGTATTTTACCTTTACATTTAGTATTTGTAATATTACATATTTCTTCTAAATTAAAGTCTGTTGTTTCTCCTTGACCATATTTATCTTTTACTTGTTTGTTGTTTATATATAGTTTATTATCTTTATATTCAACATTATCACCTGGTTTACCTATAACTCTTTTTATAATCAAATCTTCATCTTTATCTTTTATTACGATTATATCAAATCTGTCTATATTATGTAATCGATATGATATTTTGCTTAAAAAAAGAACTTGTCCATCTTTTAGAGTATCATCCATTGAATCTCCTCTTACAATTACAGGTGTTACTATATAACTTCTAATAAATACTACAACTATTATTATTAATATGTATGGAATTAATTCTTTTACTATTTTATTCATAATGTCCTCCTTATAATGTTTGACTAAATTAATTATAAACAGTTATATGTTGAAAGTCAATGATAGACTCTTTAATATATAAAAATAAAAAAGCATCTAATAGATGCTTTTAAATTATTAACTTGCTTTCTTTAAAGATTCTTTATTAGCTCTTTCTTTAATGTTATATTTCTTGTTTCTTCCTCTTAAGAAATATAACTTAGCACGTCTAACTTTACCTTTTTTAACAACTTCGATTTTGTCGATGTTTGGACTGTGAATTGGAAATACTTTTTCCACACCAATTCCACTGTAAGTAGATCTTACGGTAAATGTTTCAGTTATACCACTATTCTTACGAGCAATAACTAATCCTTTGAAATTTTGAATTCTATGAACTTCTTTACCATTACGAAAATCTTTAATCTTACATCCTACAACAACAGTATCACCTACTCTAAATTCAGGAATATTAGGATTTAGTTGCTTTTCCGTAATTTTTTCAATCAAATTCTTTGCCATACTATCTCTCCTTTACATAAATATGTGTTAACGCAATTATAGTAAAATCTACCAGCGAATTGCCACGTTATTAATTATAGCATATTTTTCATATTTTACAAGTTTTTTTTATTTATTCTTCTATTTTTACTTCTGTTTCTTCTGTTTTTTCTTCAGGTTGTTGTTCTTTAAATTCTTTTTTAGGAACTTCTTTTTTTGGTAAAAGTTCTTTTCTTGATAAATTTAGTTTTCCTTTTTTATCATATCCAGTAGCTTTAGCTAGTATTTCGTCACCTACTTTAACTACATCACTTGTTTTAGCTACTCTCTTATTATCTAATTGTGAGATATGAATTAAGCCTTCGCATCCTGGCCATAATTCTACAAATGCTCCAAAGTCTTGGACTGATGTTACTTTTACATTATAGGTTTTTCCTATTTCTACTTCTCTTGCTACATCTTCAATCATTTTAACTGTTCTTCTTATTATTTCTGGATCATTGTGATAAATGATAACACGTCCATCATCTTCTAAATCTACTTTAACTGCTTCCTTATCTTGAACGGTTTTAACATTAGAAGCTTCTAATATTATTTTTGTTATCATTTCACCGCCACGACCGATAACATCTTTAATTTTTTCTGGATTTATATTCATTGTCTCGATCTTAGGAGCATATTTAGATAATTCTTCTCTTGGTTTTGGAATACAGTTTTCCATTACATCTAGTACTTCCATACGAGCTTTTTTAGCTTGAGCTAAAGCTTCTGTTAATATTTCACGGCTAACACCTTTGATTTTAATATCCATTTGCATTGCACAGATACCTTTTCTAGTTCCAGCCACTTTGAAATCCATATCTCCCATATGATCTTCTAATCCTTGAATATCAGTTAAAATTGTATATTTATCATCTTTAGTTATTAATCCCATTGCAATTCCTGCTACTGGTGCTTTTATTGGTACTCCTGCTGCCATTAGTGATAGGCATCCAGCACAAATTGATGCTTGACTACTTGAACCATTACTTTCTAAAACATCGCTAACTACTCTAATAGTATATGGAAACTCTTCTTCACTTGGTATAACTTGTAATAATGCTCTTTCTCCTAATGCACCATGACCAATTTCTCTTCTTCCTGGTGCTCCATATCTTCCTGTTTCTCCTACACAGAATGGTGGAAAATTGTAATGATGCATAAATCTTTTTTCATCTTCAAGACCTAGTCCATCAAGAATTTGATGTTCTCCTAGAGCTCCTAGTGTTGTTGTTGATAATACTTGAGTTTGTCCTCTTGTGAAGACAGCAGAACCGTGAGTTCTTGCTAAAATATCTATTTCAGCATCTAATGGTCTTATTTCATCCATAGCACGTCCATCAGGTCTAATCTTTTTATTTGTTATTAGATCTCTTACTGCTTCTCCTTCGATATTATCAACTATTTTTGTTACATCATTAACTATTTCTTCAGCATTTTCTGCTTCTATATATTTTTCAGTAAAATAGTTAATAGTGTCTTCTTTTACTTTATCTATTTGAGCATATTTTTCTAATTTATCTGCTATTTGAACAGCTTCAATCATCTTATTATAACTATATTCTTCTACTTCATTTACTAGGTTTTCATCTAATGTTTTTAATTCAACTTCAATTTTTTCTTTACCTATTTCTTTAGTTATTTCTTCTTGCCATAATACTAGTTTTTTGATAGCTTCATGACCTATCATTAGAGCATCAATCATATCTTCTTCACTAACTTCTTTTGCTCCTGCTTCTACCATATTGATAGCATCTTTAGTTCCTGCTACTGTAACTGTTAGATCACAATTATCTATTTCAGTAGCACTTGGATTAATTATATATTCCCCATTAATTCTTCCAACTATTACTCCTGCTACTGGTCCTTCAAATGGTATATCACTTATCATTAGTGATAATGAAGATGCAAATAATGCTGTCATTTCTGGTGAACAATCTTGATCTACTGACATTACAGTATTAATAACTTGTACTTCATTTCTAAAACCTTCGGCAAATAGTGGTCTAATTGGTCTATCGATTAATCTTGCTGCTAATACAGCTTGTTCTGTAGGTCTTCCTTCTCTTTTAATGAATCCACCAGGTATTTTACCTACTGAATAAAACTTTTCCTGGTAATTAATTGTTAGTGGGAAGAAGTCTGCTGATATTGCTTTATTGCTCATTACACTTGCTGATAGTATTGCTGTATCATTATATCTGACTAAACATGCAGCATTAGCTTGCTTAGCTAGTTTTCCTACTTCAACTACAAATTTTCTCCCCTCAAAACTTAATTCAAATTTTTTTGCTTCCATTTTTCCTTCTTTCCAAAAATAAGGCACCCGAAAAACTGGTGCCCACTTTTTAATATATTTATTTTCTCAAACCTAATTTACTAACTATTTCACGATATTTTTTTACATCGGTCTTAATTAGATAATCAAGTAAGCTTCTTCTTTTTCCAACTTTCATTAAAAGTCCACGCTTTGAATGCTTATCTTGCTTATTATTCTTTAGATGCTCAGTTAAATTGTTGATTTCTTCTGTAAGAATAGCAATTTGAACTTCTGGTGACCCAGTGTCTTTTTCATCTCTAGCGTACTTTTTAATGATTTTTGCTTTTGCTTCCTTTTTTAATGCCATGATTTTTCCCTCCTTCATTTATTTTCACCTTTTACCTAGTACTATGTAAGAGGTACAAGAGTCCAAGTAAAAGGAACAATTTAATGATAATATATTTTTCTTTATTTGTAAAGCATTTTACTGTAATTTAAAGTAAATTCCTTTTTTTATTAGTTTATCTGATGATTGATAATCCATTGGGTAATAGCCTTCTTTTAGTAACCTTTCAATGACAATCATATTATAATTTAGGGCAAATAGAAAATTTGTAATGATAATCATAATGATACATAATAATAATTTAAGTAGAATTGGTACTGATGCTAGAACACATATTAAAGTACAAACAGATAATTGTAAGGCTAATACAATACCGAAATGATATAAATCTCCTTTTTTAAAAGGATACATAAAACCTAAAAATATCATTTCTTTAGCAATTCCATATTCACATTCTACGACAGGTTTAATATCATCATATTTTAAATATACTTTTTCCATGCTATCACCTACTATATTAGTATACTATATTTTTTGTTTTTTTAAAAGATTTTTTTATAATGTTGTGTCAATTATATAATAGATGGTATAATCTATATTATAGAAGTTAGGTGATAAAATGCCAAGTACTATGACACATAGTTATTTTGCTTGTGATGTTTATGATAAATTGGATAAAAAAAGTAAGAATAATATTTCTTCTTTAGATAATTTTAAATTATATTCGCAGGGAGTAGATCCTTTTATGTTTTATAATTTTTTAATTGGTAAGAAGGCTAAATATTATGCTAAATTGCAGGGATTGATTCATACTACTAGGACAAGAGAATACTTTACTAATATTATTAAATATATTATTGATAATGATTATGCTAATAATAAAGAACTTATGACTTTTTTATATGGTAATATATGTCATTATTATCTTGATATGAATGTTCATCCTTTTATTTATTATAAGACTGGTAAATATAAAAGAAGTGATAAGAGGACTTATAAATATAATGGTAAACATCAGGATATGGAATATGGTATAGATAAGTATTTAATTAAGGAAAGGGCTAATACTGATGTTAAAGAATTTAAGATTCATAAAGAAATATTTGGTAATTATAATATATCTTTAGAGGTAACAGATTGTATTGATTATGTTATTGGTAAGACCTATAATGTGTATGATACTGGAAAGATTTATAATAAATCAGTTAAGATGATGAGGCAATTCTTTTATTTGTTTAATTATGATAGATTTGGAATAAAGAAATATATTTATTCTTTATTAGATATTATAAGACCTGATTGTTTTATAAAAATTAAAGAATTATCATATGCTGATAATGATATTAATATGAATTATTTAAATTTAGATAGAAAAATATGGAATCATCCTTGTGATATGAAAGAGAAATATAATTATTCTTTTTGGGATTTATATAATATGTCTATTGAACAGGCTTTAGATACTATTAAGAAAGTTAATTTAATAATTGAGAAAAAAAATATTAAGATGATTAAGGATGTATTTAAGAATTATTCTTATGTTACGGGAAAAGATTGTAATTTAGAATTGGAACTTAAATATTTTGAATATTAAAAAACTATATAGTGTTACTATATAGTTTTATTTTTTATTCTATTAACTATTTCTTTTATTTTTCTGAATCTATGATTTAATCCAGATTTTGTTATTTTATAACCTAGTTCTGAGCTCATAATACTTGAAAGTTCATTCAGTGAATATTCGGGATATTTGACTCTATAATTAATTACTTCTTTTAATTTGTCATCTAAAATATCTATTAGGCCATTTTCTTTTAAATAATTAATTTCTTGGATTTGCTTGCTTGCTGTTAAGAATATTTTATCGATATTAGCTTGTTCGCAATTGTTTAAGCGATTGGTCATATTTTTATGATCACGATATATTCTTATGTCTTCAAAATACATTACGCCATTATAGGCTTTTATTATTCTTAGATAGTCACTTATTTTTTCTGCTTCTTTTATATACACCATATAATTTTTTTCACGGCGTATTATTTTGCTGTTAAGTTCATAATTATTTAATAATTCTTGGATGAAGTGAGCATATTTTTTGTTATCAATTATAAATTCTAGATGATATCTACTTGTTTTTGGATCATTTATACTGCCACAAGTCATGAATAGGCCTCTTAGATAGGCTCTTGTATTTTCATCATCACTTATTATATAATCACGTGGTGTAAATAAATAATTATTATTGGAGTCATAAATAGATAGATCTTTTAAAATATCTTTATAGTTTTTATTAATTGTTAGAATGTAGATTAAGTTATTGTTTAGACTTGTTCTTCTTCTTACTGTTATGTTTGCATTTATGTCATATAAGTCTTTGAATAGTTTAAAGATTTTTCTTGCTACACTGTTGTTTTCTACATTAATCTCTATGCCTTTATTAATTTTGGCACTATTTCTTACAATCGATGATAATTCTGCTATTTTTTCTAGTTTATTTTCTTCTGTTCTACTTATTTCTTCCTTAATATTCATTGAGAAACTCATTAAACATCACCGCTATTATTAATATATGTGAAGATATCTAAGGCAGTTCTAATATTATCATGTCTAACTTGGTTATTAACTATTTTTACAAGATTATCAGAGATTACTTTTATATTCATTTTCTTTAAATTTTCTTTATCTAGTGGTATTGGAGTGCTTTTTTCTACATCATATAATTTTTGTATTTCTTTACTTATTGTACCGTTATTTGCTAATACGACATCAATAAATGGCTCACCTGCATATTTGTTGATTTGATTTATACAATCACTAACAGAATAGTTATCGGTTTCACCATGTTCAGTCATAATGTTAGATACATACATTTTTTTTGCTTTTGATTCTTTCATTATTTTTACAACTGATTTGTCTAACATATTTGGTAATACACTAGTATATAAACTACCAATACCTACTATTATTAAATCTGCTTCTTTTAAGGCCTTTTTTACTTCAGGTGTAACATGAACTTTGTTTTGATATTCAATATAATCTATTTGTTTAAAAGCTTTGGTAATATTGCTTTCTCCTACTATTGTTTCTCCATCTTTTGTATGGGCTACTAAGATAGCATTATCTTCAGTGAATGGTAATACTCTTCCTTTTATATTAAGTATTTTGCTTAGTGCTTTTAACGATTCAGTTAAATTACCAGTTATGTTGAATAAGGCTGTTAATAATAAATTACCTGTTGCATGACCACTTAAATCACTACTTGTGTTGAAACGGTATTCTAGTAATTCTTCTACTAGTGGTTCTACTTCAGATAAGGCTACTAGAACTTTTCTTAGGTCTCCTACGGCAGGTATATTAAACTCTTTTCTTAATCGGCCAGTTGATGCACCATCATCAGCAACTGATACAACTGCTGTTATGTCTATGGGAAATAGTTTTAATCCACTTAATAGTACTGATAATCCAGTACCTCCACCTAAAACTACGACTTTTTTCATTTTATCTCCTTCTTTCACTAGCATTATATCAAAAAAAAGAAATAATATCTATTATTTCTTAATTATTTACTATTTTATTGACAAATAGTGGTAAAACAGTTTTTAGATTTGATTCTCCAACTACTTCTTCGATTAGTATTCTGCCTTCTTTTTCAACTGCTTGAACTATTTTATAATTATCTTTAATATTATCTTCTTCTTCATTACATTCTGCTATGTAATAGTAATTATTATTATTATGTTCTACTGCAGTTATTACTAAATATTTTTCACCATTTCCTAAGGTTATTATTTTATTTACTTCTATTTTCATTATGCAGCCTCCTTTTCAGTAGATTCAGCTGGTTCTGTTGTTACAACTTGTTCTTCTAAATTTGGAAAATCTAAAGTATTAGCTTCTCCATTTCCAAAGAAGAGATTACTATTTGAATCTTCTGATGCTGGATTGGTTTCTATATCAGGTAAACTGTTTAAATCTAAAGGTTTTTCTTCATTTGAGAACCAGAAATCATTATTTTGATTATCTTCAATCACTTGATTGTTAGCCATTACATCATCTATAGTTTTATTGGCAAATTCACTATTAAATAATGGATTTTCTGGTGTTGAAGATGAAGTATTAATTGGTTGTTCATTTATTGGATTTTCTAAATTTGTTTCTGGATCTGCATCAAAATTGTTATTTAGAAAAATATTATTTGTTAAATCTATGTCTTCAGTACTATTTGTTGTAGTATCCACATTAGGTTCTTCAGGTGCTGATTCAACTGGTGGAGTTGTATCTGTTGTGGCTACATTATCATCAAATATTGGAGTATCTGGTTCAATAGATGGCTCAGGTGTTGTTGTTGAAGGTCCAAGTTCAGGCATAGATAATTCTGATTCTTGTGTTGAAGTTGTTTCTGTTGGTGTTGACTCAATTGGTTTATCTTCTACAACTTGGGCTTCTTGATTCGTTGGAGTTTCAATATTTTCTGCTGTTGCTGGAGGTGTTTCTATTTTAACTCCTAACATTTCTCCTACGCGTCTCATTACACTATTTGATTTGTTAATAGCTTCTTGAACATTTATTTTTTCAGCAGCAGTTACTGATATAACTTGATTATCTTCAACTGGTTCATTTTCTATTTTTTCTTCAGATGTTGTTTCTTCTTCAACATTTATATCATTAGGTTGTTCAAAACTAAAGTCTTCTAGTTGATTATCATCTAAGATTTCTTTATTATCTTGGTCAATATAATTTGTTATATCTTCGTTAGTTATATCTATATTTTCATCAGCTATACTGTTTAATTCGTCATCATTTGTTTCTATAAGACAAAATTCTTTTAACAGAGATATTATTTCTGCTTTTTGATTATCTTTTTCTAATTCTTTAGCTAATTCTTTTCTGCTTTCTATTTCTGCATTTAATCGTTCTATTTTATCTATATTATCTTTTTGCTCATATATTTCTTCATATTGTCTATCAAGTAAGCTATATATACTTTGAAGAATGTCTTCTTTATCTATTTCTAATTCTTTTCTTAAATTTAATCTTTCATTTATAAGATTGTTAATTGAATTTCTTTTCAATATTATTTGACTAAATTCTGTTTTTTTGCTGTTAATAATAATAAATAGTCTAATTAAGAATTCTAACTCTTTATTAGTATAATATGCTTTTCTTGCACTTTCAACATATGAAGAATATTCTGCTTTTTCTTCTGATGTTATACCTGCTTGATTAAGTGTTGCATAAGATTTATTGAATATATCTAAACTTTTTTTACTTTCTTCTACAACAGCTTCTATTTCTGCTAACTTACTCTCAGCATTATTTATATTTGTTCCTTTGAATTCTTCTACTTTACTAACAATTAAGTTGTATCTATTAATCATATCTAATTCTGATCTTTTGTTTTGTTCTTCTGTTTTTGATTTATTTAGATATGAGCTATTTAATTCATTTTCTAGATTATCTACTTCTATTCTTAGTTTTTCTATATGTTTTGTATTATTTAAGTATTCTCTAATATTTGATAATCTATTTTTATATTCATCTAATCTTTCACTATATTCTATGTTTGGTAAATTTGTTAATTCATATCCTGTTACGTTTGCAAAGTCTTCTAGTAAAGACATTCTTTGCTCTACTCTTCCTCCAATGCAATCAACTAGTGCTGCTAATTTCTTTTCTTCTTCTTCCAATGTTAGAGTATCATAGAATTTTTCTTTTAGATCATTTGAATATACTTCATCATTCATAGCGTCTATTTCTCTTGATGCTTCTTCAAAATTTCTAATTGTTTCTTCCCTATCTTCACCATTTCCTAATAATAAACTCATTCGAAGAATTTTATATTTATTTTCTTTTATTTTATTATTACTATCATTGTTTTGTATCATTTTTTCACCTCTTTTTATCCTAGAACCAACTCTTTTTTGTATCATCTTCCATGTAGTTGTTTAAATCTTCTAGTTCGTCTTTGTCAAAGAATGAGTCATTACTACTCATATCTGGAAAATCTGGAAAGATGTTTTCTTCCTTTTTTAATTTTGTTTTAGGGAAGATTTCATTTGATAAATTAGTCTTTTTTTTCTCATATATGTAGTCATTTCTTAAATTATTATTTTTGATAACTGGAATATTGTCATCAGTTCTTTTAGGTGTTATTTTTCTTGAGAAAATATCATCTTTTGGTTTTACATTTATTGTTCTTGGTACTTCTGGCTTATAAATCTCTGGTTTATAAATTTTTGGTTTTACTGGTTGTACTTCTTTTTTTGGAGTATCATATATTTTTTGGTTAATATTTGTTTCTTTTCTATGATGATATAATTCATTTTTTTCATTGATGCTTTCGTTCTTAGATGTAAACAAAATTGGATTTTTCTTTTCTACCAATAATTGTTTAGTTCTTTCTTCTATTTCTTTTTTTCTTTCTTCTTCTAAAGCTTTTTGACGTTTTAAAAATTCTCTTTTTCTTATTTTTTCTTGTTCTATTTCTCTTGCACGTCTTTCAGCTTCTTCTTGCTTTTTCTTTTCTAGAAGTTGTTGTTGATATTTTCTTTCATTTTCTAGCAAGTGAGATAAGATACCTCTAAATTTCTCACTTTCATTTTCTTCTTTTATTGATTCTAATATTCTTATTTTATTTTCTTTTTCTTCTTCTAAACTTTTTAATGTTGCTTTATCTTGTTGTTCTAATTTTATTGAAGCATATTCTTTGTTTAATTCTTCACCAACTTCTTGGTATAACTCACTGCTTGTAATATTTGATAATATTTTATTTATTCTTTCTCTTTTATTAAGCAGTTCATCATAATCATGTACTTCATCATTATATATTTCCATTAACTGAAGAATTAATTTTTTTTCTTTATATCTTTCATATTCTAGAGTAATTGAAGATAACATATTATCGCATTCTAGAATTATTTCTGAAGTACATTCTTTTCTAGCTATCTTGGCATTTTCTTTGGCTTTTTCTAGCGAATACCCTAATTCTGTATAGGCTAAATCTATTTCCTTTTCTCTTTCTTTTAGCTCTTTTAATGAAAATTTTTCAATAGCTCTATTTAATATTCTTTTCATTTTATCTTCTAATTGTCTATTTACAATTTTGTTAGTACCTATTTTTTCTTTAGCTTTTTTTATACTTATATTTAATTGGGCCAATTCTTCTCTAAGAGTATTGTTTATGTTTGCATTTTTTTTATATTGTTCAATAATATCTATTTCTTCTTGATATTCATTAAGTTTTTCTTCACCTAAAGCACCTATTGGATCAATAGTTATACCTGTTAACTCTTCGTTACTAGCAATTTGATTATTTATATATTCTTTTCTTTCTATAATTAAGTTAACTATTTCTATTAATCTATTTTTTTCATCATCCATTAGATATGTTGTTTTATTCTCTAATTTTAAATATTTATTTTCATATATGTTGTTTGTTAGTTCTAAAACTCTTTGTATTATTTTGGTCATTTGTAGACTTATATCTTGTCGCTGTTCATAATCTGCTATTAGTTTTAGACTTTTTGCTAACATATCATATTGTTTTAAGGCTCTAATAACCGAATCATTAGCATATTCTAACATTGCTAATCACCTCTTATTTTAATTATATACTATTTATGATTTTTGTCAATTTTTTTGGGTTGATTTGACCTATTTATTCTACTTCTTTACAATATAAAAACTAACTATTTCTAGTTAGTTTGTTCATTACGATGGTGGCTTCAAGTGGAATTGAACCACTGACACGAGGATTTTCAGTCCTCTGCTCTACCGACTGAGCTATGAAGCCAAAAAAATGGCGGTCCGTACGGGATTTGAACCCGTGATCTTCTGCGTGACAGGCAGACGTCATAGGCCTCTAGACTAACGGACCAATAATGGTTGCGGGAGCTGGATTTGAACCAACGGCCTCCGGGTTATGAGCCCGGCGAGCTACCAGACTGCTCCATCCCGCGATAACAATGGCGGAGAAAAAGGGATTCGAACCCCTGCGCCGCTTTCACGACCTCCCGGTTTTCAAGACCGGTCCCTTCAACCAGACTTGGGTATTTCTCCGTTATGGTGCCTAAGGTCGGACTTGAACCGACACGAGGGTTAAATCTCGCAGGATTTTAAGTCCTGTGCGTCTACCTATTCCGCCACTCAGGCATCTTGTCATCTGTACAGATGACTAATTCATTATATAATAAAAATGCTTATTTGGCAAGAGTTTTTTTGATATATTCGCAAAAAAAATGATTATTCTTTATTTTTTTTACAAAATACTGTTGCTTTTGATAATATTTTCTTCTTTGGTTTTACTAATAATTTTGATTCTATCGATGCCTGTTCTTGATGTGAATTAGCTTTTGCACTTTGCTGTAATAATAATTCATTAAGAATCAAATCTAGTTTTTGTGGATTTTCATAGGCTATTTTTTTTCCTACATCATCCTTTACTAATAAATACTTTCCCCTTAAAATATCTTCTTGTTTTATTCTACGAAAACTAATTATTTTTGGAATGTCCTTTTTCTTTTCTTTTAAGAAGAATTTCATTTCTTTATGGGTTAGTTTATTTTTTCCTGTATATGGAGTTCTTAAAAAATTATCCATAAATTCGTCGATACTCAATATATATTTTTTACTTACTTTTAAACTCAACGTTATTACCTCCTGTATATAAAGAATATCATATTTTTATGATATTTGTAAATATTTTTAATGTTTTTTTAATAGTTGTCTAAGAAATTATGTTCTTTTTCATTTTCTTTATATTTTATTATACAATTTAGATTTACGTTTTCCATGCTTGTAAAAATATTTCTATCTATATTAGGATTATTCTTTTTTAATTCTTTTATTAATTGTTTTATTTCTTGTCTTTTACTTGAATCTTCGTTGCATGCTACTTTTTCAGTAAATTTACATGCACAGTTGATAAAATTTAATTTGTTATAATTACACCAAGCTATTATAGCTTCTTCATGAATCATATACATTGGTCTTATTAATTCTATTCCTTCAAAATTATCGCTTTTTAATTTTGGCATCATGGTTTTTACTTCTGATGAATAAAACATTGATAATAGAGTTGTTTCAATAACATCATTGAAGTGATGTCCTAATGCTATTTTATTGCAACCGAGTTCTTGTGCTTTACTGTATAAGAAACCTCTTCTCATCCTTGCACATAAATAACAGGGATTACCATCTGTTGTTTTTGATACGATATCAAAGATATCACTTTCAAATATTTGGATTGGAAGATTCAATAATTTAGCGTTATCTTTAATTAATTGTAAGTTATATGTGTTATATCCTGGATTCATTACAACATATTCTACTTTTATAGGATATTTACCATGTTTATCTAATTCTTGGAAACATTTGGCCATTAGAAATGAATCTTTGCCACCGCTTATGCATACCATTATATGATCATTGGGTTTTACTAATTCATATTTGGTTATACTTTTTATGAAATTACGCCATATATCTTTACGAAATTTTTTTATTATGCTTCTTTCTATTTCTTTATAATTATTCATTTTATTCTCCTATAAATACCATAGTTTTTTGCCTTTTTTCATTACTTTATCTATTATTCCACCACCTAAACATATATCATCTTTATAAAAGACACATGCTTGTCCTGGTGTTACTGATTTTACTCCGTTATATTTTACTATAGCATTTGTATCGTCAGTCCATTCTATTTCTACTTCTATGTCTGGTTGACGATAGCGAAATTTAGCAGTACATTGGGTTATTTTATCTTTCTCTAGCCAATTTATATCCGTTACTGTGCAAGAATCGGAAATTAAATAATCGTTGTCTTCGCCTATACAGACGTATAAGATGTTTTTTTCTAGATTTTTTCCTACGACAAACATTCTTTCTTTAAAGCCACCTATGTCTAGGCCTCTTCTTTGACCTATTGTATAATTCATTAAACCTATATGGGTACCTATTTCTTCATTCGTATCTATATTTATTACTTTACCTGGTTGATTTGGTAAATAGTTTTTAAGGAAGTTTTTGAAATTTCTTTCTCCTATGAAGCAGATACCTGTTGAGTCTTTTTTGTTGGCTGTTATTAGGCCTTCGGCTGAGGCTATTTCTCTTACTTCTTTTTTTATCATATTACCGATTGGGAATAAAACATTTTTAAATTGCTCTTTGCTTACTTGTGATAAGAAATATGTTTGATCTTTGTTGTTGTCTAATGCTCTTTTTAAATGTCCATCTTCTAATTTGGCATAATGACCAGTTGCAATATAATCAGCTCCTAATTCTTTAGCATATTTAGCAAACATGTCAAATTTTATATATTTGTTACACATTATATCTGGGTTGGGGGTTCTTCCTTTTTTTAATTCATCTAAGAAATAGGTAAAGACATAATTCCAATATTCTTTGACAAAATCTTTTCGATATAGCTTAATGTCTAGTTTTTTTGCTACTTCCATGGCATCTTTATAATCTAATTCTTGTGGACATATTCCTTCATCAGTTGTTGGAGCACCTATTTCCTCTCCATCGGCAAAAGAATCCCAATTACGCATAAAAAGACCTATTACTTCATATCCTTCTTTTTTTAGTAAGTAAGCTGCTGTTGATGAATCTACTCCACCTGATAGACCGATTACTACTTTTTTTTTCATTTATATCACCTGCTTATAACAATTATATCATATTAGTTAATATTTCTTATACCTGTTATTTTATAATCAAATTCTTCTATTTTTCTTCTTATATCTTCATCATTTACTTCAGTTTTATAATATATAAGGGCTGCATTTTTAGATAAATCTACTTTAACTTTATTTATTTCTGGTATACTTTCTAAAGCATTTTTTACTTTTTTGGCACATTTTTCGCAGCTCATACCACTTATATTTACAATCTTTTTTTTATTATTCCAAAACATAGTTATTCCTCTTTCTTTTTTTATCGATTAAATTATATAACTTATATAGATTTTTGTAAAGGTTGATAAAAAAAGAAACTATTGTTTTGGCAATAATTTCTATATGTTGCTTAATAGCTACTGCTTAGGCCATAATATTCTTCTAGACTTATCCAATTACCGTTATTATATAGTTTTTTGGCTAAATCTTTACCTACGTATCTTAGATGCCACGATTCATATTGATAGCCTGTTTCTTTTTCTTTTCCTTTTGGGAATCTTATGGTAAATCCATATAAGTAAGCATTATCGTTTATCCATTTTCCTTCATTAGTGTTGGTAAATGAATCGTTGACACTATTTAAGTCAAAGCATAATCCTGATTGATGCTCTGAATGGCCTGGTCTAGCGGAATAAGTATCAGCGGCTTCTTTTCCATCTTGGGCTACATAATTATTATATATATTTTCTTGACTATTATAGCCTCTAAATCCACTTGCTATATAAATATTTAAGCCTGAATTTTTGGCAATGCTTTGCATTTCTTTGTAGGCATTCATAGCATCAGCATCAATTAACTCTATAGCCCAGTCTTTGTCGACATTTGATGATGGGTTGGTTGGTCTGAAATCTTTTGGTAAACTATATGTTTTGTTGACGATTAGATTTCCATCAACAGTTGCAATTCCATTTTCTATTTTTATTGTGTATCCTTTATCTGTTTTATATTCTCCATCTCCTAAATTGGTATATTCTGTTGAATTCTTGGGAGCTGGTTTCATTTTTTCTTCTTTTTCCTCTATTTCTTTTTTTTCTTCTGTTTTCTTTTCTTGTTTGGGAGTTTTCTTTATAGTTTTAGATTTGGTTGATAACATAAATAATAGTATACCTCCTATTAATAGTATTATTATAAGAAGATTAAATGCTATTTTTACTTTCTTCTTTAACTTTCTTCTTTTTCTTCTTGTCATGATACCTCCTATGATATTAATTGATTTTTGTTGGCGATATATTCAATTGTTTTGTAATAGGCTAATCTTGCTGTTGCGTCTAAAATATAATTATTATCTAGCAAGTATTTAAATTCTTCAAAGGTTACCGTTATATATTTTATAAATTCATCAGCATCTGGTTTTGGTTCTCCTACTTTTTCACAATTGGTTGCTAAGATAATACTTATTTTTTCACTGCTATAGCCTAGAGATGGATAGTATTCATCTATTATATTTAGCTCTTTTGTCTTATAGCCTGTTTCTTCTTTAAGTTCTCTAATAGCAGCATCAATTATAGTTTCTTCTTTTTCTATATATCCTGCTGGTATTTCTATGTCTATTTTTGTTTTGGTTGGTAATACTACTCTTGGTTGAATTACTAGGATAATTTCATTATCTTTTGTTGTGGCAAATATGGCTACAGCATCTGAATTACCATTTTTCTTTATGACACTTTCTCTATTTATCTTTTTTCCATTTGCTAATTTATAATTTCCTTTTTGTAATGCTAAAAATGATGTATTAGTTTCTATTTTACTAATATTATATTCAGTAACTTTTAATTCATCTATTATTTTATTTATTTTGCTTAATTTATTTTTATCCATTAGATCTCCTTCTATTAGTTAATCTTTTAAAATAGTAATAACTATTTTATCTAAACTCTTGTTGTTTTTTTTCTTTTTCAAGGCAATCTTTTCCTACTCTATATTCTTGAAAAGAGTATACCCTTCTTCCAACGGAATTACTATTGGATCCTTCTTGATTGGTTATATATTGATATTCTACGCATCCTATAGTTTTTTCATTTTTATCTACATATCCTTCAGCTTTTAAAAAATCTAATCCAATGCAACATTGCTCATTTTTGATATTGTTTTTGTGAGCTGATATATATAATCTTGCGGCACTTTCATATATTTTGTTTTGAGCATTATTTTTTTTAGCTTTACTTCTTTCTAGTGATGAAGAAATGGTAGGCATGGCTATAGACATTATTGCAATTATTATTATTAAAACTGCTAATAATTCTACTAGTGTAAATCCTTTATTATTAATCTTTTCTTTCATAATTATCACTCCAATATTTAACTTGCTTGTTCTAATGTGTAGGTAGCTTCTCCATCTACTATTTTGTATTTTACACATCCTTTTATTTCATCATCTTCAAGATAACCTTCATTTATTAATGTATCAATTGTAATACAATCATTATTACTTACTTCATTTTTATGATCTGTGACATATAGTTCGGCTGCACTTTCTATAAGTGCTTTTTTAGCTTTTGTTTGCTTATCTTTATTTCTTTCTAATGATGAGGATATACTTGGCATGGCTATAGACATTATTGCAATTAAAATTACTAATACTGCTAATAGTTCAATTAATGAGAATCCTTTATTATTTAATTTCATTTTTTTCACCTTCTACTTAATATATAGAATATCATAAAATAATTAATTAATCAAGAAATGAGAATAATATAAAACAGTTAATTATTATACTAATTAACTGTTTTAGTAATATTATATTTCTTGTAATACACTTATAATCATAGGTTTGTTTCCAGTTTGATTATTTAGGTGTTTACTTAGTTGTTCTCTAATATTATTTTTTATTTTTCCATAATCTATATAATTATCATGAGTATTATCTTTAATTATGTTTAAACATATTTCTCTTATATCATTTATTAATTCTGGATGATCTTTTACGTATATGAAGCCTCTTGTTAAGATTTCTGGACCTGATAGGATTTTCTTTTCTTTTTTACTTAAGGTTGCTGATACGATTATTATTCCATTATTGGATAACATTTCACGATCTCTCAAAACAACTTCGCCTATATCTTCAGTAGAATCTCCATCAATAGATATTTCTCCGCATGGGATTCTTTCACCACTGTCAACTAATTTTCCATCAACTATTTTTGCTACAAAACCATTTTCTTTTAAAATAATATTTTCTGGTTTTATGCCAACTTTTTCAGCTAATTCTGCATTAGATACTTGAAATCTATATTCTCCTTTAATAGGAAAATAATATTTTGGTTTCATTAAGTCAATCATCATCATTATGTCTTCTGAAGATGCGTGATGTGATAAATGCTTTTTAGATAATGTTACTACATCTACACCTAGTTTTGATATATCATCTAATAATTTATAAAATGTTTTTTCTCTTCCTTCATATACAGGCGTTGATAAAAATACAGTATCTGTTTCTCTTAAGGTAATAAATTTGTCATAACCATTAATTATTTTATTAATATTAGAATATGGTTTTTTTCTTTCATTAGATGTTAAAATTATTACATTATTATCATTAATATTATTTAAGTCTCCTATAATACTTTTGTTTATAAATAAATATTTATTATCTATAGCGTATTCAACTATATTTTGTAGATTTTTTCCCATTATTACAATTTTTCTTTTTGTCTTTGACACTTCGTTAAATAATTCTTGTATTCTATATAAATGGGAATTTAAGACATTAAATATTATTCTTCCTTTTGATTTGGATAATGTTTCTCTTATTAGATTCGATGTACGATGATTAGGAGCTGTATAGCCTGTTTTGTTTGCATAAATTGATTCTGTTAATAGGCATAGTACTCCTTGCTTTCCTATATAAGCTAGTTTGCCTATGTCGGTTTGATAGTGTCCTCTCATTAGGGCATCAAAAACAAAATCTGATGCATAGAATATTACTCCATCATCTGTATATATGGCATAGCCATAATTATCTGGTATAGAATGAGATAATGATACAGGGAATATTTTTACTTGGCCTATGGTTAGGGTTTTATGAGGTAATATTTCTATTAAATTTTCTGTTGATAATTTATTTGTTTCAAATTCTTTTTTTAGAATGTCAATTGTGAATTTACCTGCATATACTTTTACTTGCTTTAAATCTTTTATTATATCTGTTAAAGCTCCACTGTTTTCATAGTGACCATGTGTTAAAAAAATTCCTTTTATTCTTTTTTCATTTTCTTTTAGATAACTAATATTTGGTATCATATAATCTATACCTAGCATGTGCTCATCAGCATATTTTAGGCCTGCATCTATAACATATATGTCTTTATCTATTTCTACTACATACATGTTTTTTCCGTTTTCATTTAAACCGCCTAAACTAAATATTTTTATTTTACTCATTTTTCTCCTTTCTTAACAAAGTATAAAGACTATATGTATTATATCAAATATTAGTTTAAAATACAATAATTTGTTTACTATATGGTTTACAGATTAGGTTGATTTATATTATTTTATTAGATAGTAATAAAAAAACTTAATTGTATATGTATACAATTAAGTTTATTTGAATGTACCTGTTACGCCAGTTCCATTTGAGGATAGGAATTCTATTTTTCCATAATAAGTATTACTTTCGTCTATTTGGTCATCATTTATTTCATTAAACCAGATAATCATATAATAAGTTTCAATATCATTGGTTTCTAATTCTACATTTTGAACAAATTTGGCTGGGGTTGATGATGCTGCGTTATCTATATTGTTACCTAGAACAGAATTGTTGTTGTTATTTTGATCAAATGATGATATTAATTTCCATTTTAAGTTAGGCATTACTGTTGCGGCATTTTGAGTTAGTTCTTGATTAGCATAAAATGATACTTCACCATCTATTATTTCGGTTGCACTTCCACCATCATTTTTTATTTTTATTCTGTATACTTGGCATACTATGTTTTTATTATCATCAACGCAACCTTTTTTTAAGGCTGATGATAAGGCTGAAAGGTTGCTTCCAGATACTGATTTTTGTGGTACCATAACACCTGTAGATTCTTTTGTTGGTAACACAGAAGTTACTTCTAAATCTAGGTTTACAGTTGCCATTTTACCTGTTAAGGTTGTATTATCATCTACTGCAAAATAAAAGTATGCATATGTAGAACCAAGAACACTAATAAAAGTTACTAATATCATTATTAGTGTTACTTTATTAGTTAATATAGTGATACTATTATTTTTTATTCTTTTCATTTTATTCACCACTTTGACTTTGTAATTCTTCCTCTTTTCCTATTGATGCTGCAATATTACCTGTTATAGAGCCACCATTACCCATAGCAAAAGTTATAGCAGCATTATAATCTCCTATATCATAATCATTTTGACTTCCATTTATATTGCTAAGCCATACAACTAACATGAAATTTTTGTCAGTTGTATTTGTTACATCATATACTCCTAATGACAAATCTTCTCCTTCTAAGACAGGAGTAGCATCTATAGTTTTGCAATATATTCTACTATTATTATTTTCATCTATATTTATACATGTTTCTTCACTTTCAATTTCTTCTTTTTCTTCAAACATCATATAGCTTAAATTCATGATATTTATTAATTCTATATCCATTTTACCTGTCAAAGTTTGTAGACTATCATCATAACCGTTGACATTTATTTCATATGCAGAGCAGGCTCCTCGATTATATTTATCTTTACATTTGTTTTTTAGAGCTTTAATAACATCAGTATCGTCCATTGGAATAATTCTAAAATCATTATATAGAGGTGATATTTCCATACTTAGACTGTAACTTGTAGAGGCTGCTTTTATAGTATTAGATGCACTTTCTGTTTTTGCTGTTAAATAGGCATATGTGCTACCTAATACACTTAATATTAAAACAATTACAATTATTGCAATATAAATAATTCTATGTTTTTTCATTATATCACTCTCTATCTTATTAATATGATATCAAAAATATTAGTAAAATGCAATAATAAGATTTTATTTATTATGTTTAATAATATTGTTATCTTCGAAGAAACTGTAGTAGTTATTGTTTCCTACTATTATATGATCTAATAGGTATATGGCATGTAGATTACTGATATTATATATTTTTTGGGTAAATAGTATATCTTCATAACTGGGAGTTGCATCTCCACTGGGATGGTTATGAATACATATTATATAGCTTGAAGATAATAAATAGGCATTTTTAAATATTTCTCGGGGATGGACTATGGATTTATTAATACTTCCTATAAATAATCTTTTTTTATCTATATATTTTTTCTTATTATTTAGATATATAACATAGAATTCTTCTTGGGTTTTGTCTTTAAAAAGATAGTTAAAATAATTAATTATAGATTGAGGATTTGTACAAGTTATTACTTTGTTTATTAGTTCTTCTTCATTTATTCTTCTTATTAATTCTATAATAGCTGTTAGCTCTATTGCTTTTATTTTTCCTATTCCTGGGACATTTATTAATTTGTTTATGGTTATATATTTTAGATTATTTATACCACCTATATAATTTATAAGATTATTACTTATATCTTTGACTGAATATTTTTTGGTACCTGTTTTTATTATTATCATTAATAGTTCTTCATTACTTAATTTATCTGTTCCATATTTTATTAGTTTTTCACGAGGCCTTTCACTTATTGGTATTTCATTAAATTTAATAATATCACCTTTTATCCCTTCTAATAATATTATTAGACATATATGTATTCTTTTACTTTTAAATTAAAAAAATATTGGTTATATTAACCAATATTTTTATTTTTGTCCTAGGTAATAGTTCTTTTTACCTCTTTTAATTATTATGTATGTATTATCTATATAATCTTTTTTTGTTATTTTGTAATCTAAATCATTTATTTTTTCACCGTTTAGTTTAATAGCATTACCTGTAATAAATTCTCTTGATTCTCTTTTACTTTTTGCTGCTCCTATTTCTATTAATAATTCAACTAGATTATCACTTGTTGTAGTTTTTACTTCATTTCCAACAAATATTTCTGCTATATCTTTTTTAGTTAGTTCTTTAAATTTTTCTGTAAATAGTACTTCTGATAATTTTACGGCTTTTTCATATTCTTCTTTACCATGTAGATCTGTTATTATTTCTCTTGCTAGGGCTTTATGAGCTATTCTTTCTTCTGGGCATTTATTATGAGATTTTTCTAATTTTTCTATTTCTTCTTTAGATAAGAAAGTAAATATTTTTAGATAGCTTATGACCATTGAATCATCAACATTTACTAGATATTGATATAGTTGGTAGCTAGAGGTTTTGTTGATATCTAGCCATAAGGCGTTACCTTCACTTTTACCAAATTTTTTTCCTGTTTTATCAAGAACTAATGGCATAGTAAAGCCATATACTTCTTTTCCAGATATTTTTCTTACTAAGTCAATACCGGTAGTTATATTTCCCCATTGATCTGAGCCTTCTGCTTGGAGAATACAATTTTTATCTTTGAATAATTTATAGAAATCATAGCCTTGAATTAGTGTATATGAGAATTCGGCATATGTTATGCCTGTTTCTAGTCTTCTTCTTATTATATCTTTATCTAGCATGTAATTTATATTTATATATTTACCTACATCCCTTAAGAAATCTATGAATTCAAATCCTTTAAACCAATCATAGTTATTAACTATTTCAGCTTTTCCTTCAAAAATTTTATCTACTTGTTTTTTTATTCCATTTAGGTTCTTATTAACTTCTTTTTTATCTATTATTTCTCTTTCTGCTGTTGGTCTTGGATCACCTATTAATCCTGTAGCACCACCTACTAATAAGATGGGATGGTGTCCGGCATTTGCTAATCTTTTGGCTGTTATTAATGATGAGTAATGTCCAAGGTGTAGGCTGTCTGCTGTAGGATCTGTTCCCCAGTAAAAAGTTATTTTTTCTTCATTTAATTTTTTTTCTATTTCTTCGGGATTGCTTAAATCTTTTACTAATCCTCTCCATTGAAGTTCTTCAAATAATTTCATTTTAATCATTCCTTTCATATAAATAAAAGGATGGTACCTAAAGGAGTCTATGAAGACGGTACCATCCTTAATTTTTCTTAATTAGATAACGGTTTTAACCGGTTAGCTAAAAACATGTAATTCATTATTATTTAATTGTTAGTTTGCACCAACCACTAACTCTCTTTAAAGTATTAAATAATAGCTACTTCTTTGTTTTTAATACTAATAATATTAAAAAGTAAATATATTTTATCATTTCTTTTCTAATAAATCAACCTTATTTTTTTTATTATATGCTAAAAATTCTAAAATATAAGAAAAGGCTATAAAAATTATATATATTCCTGTTATTTGAAAATATTTGTATACGGACCATCTTGGTCTGGTTATTAATAGAATACTTACAATAAATGATAGTATTGATAATACTAGGTATCTTTTATATTTTATTTTTAATATATTTTTGAGATTAATATATTTTATTAATAATACTACTCCCATGATAACGGAATATAATGATAATATTATTGGTAATATTATTATGAGCATTCTATAATATATGTATATAAAAAGCGATAACCATATTAGGACTGTGCCTATTATTAATGGTGTATAATTTCCATCTTTATATTTTTGATTGATAAAGAAAGCTATTATTTGGATTACTCCTATTATTAGGAAGATACATACTAATACGTAGTTAATAGATATTAGTAATTCTTCTGTTGCTACAACTAGTGTTATTCCAAAAAATAGTGATAAAAAACCTGTTAATAATAAATTTAATTTTGATTCTTTTTCCATAATTTCTCCTTTATAGGTATTATTTTATATTCTTCCATTATTATTTGCAACTGTAATTGATTGTTTAGTTTTATTCATAAAGGTTGATAGAATTAAACCTATTAATCCTATAATGATTGCTATAATTGATACTATTACACTTATTTTATAATTTCCTATATATAGACTATCACTTCTTAATCTTTCTATATAGAATCTACCTATTCCATACCATAATAGATAAAATGATATTTGTTTACCTTTTTTATAGGTTTTTCTTTTTCTAATAATGAATAAGATTATTACACCTAATAGGCACCAAAGTGATTCATAGAGGAAGGTTGGTGTTCTATAGGCTCCGTCTATATACATTCCTTTAATAATAAAATTGGGAAGATATAGATTTTGTAAAGCTTTTTTTGTTGTTATAGCACCGTATGCTTCTTGATTAAAGAAGTTACCCCATCTTCCTATTGCTTGGCCTAATAATAGGGACAAGGAGCAAGTATCTAGTACTTTTATAAGAGATACACTTCTTTTTTTGCAAAAGTTAGCAATATATAGTATACCTGCTATGATGGCTCCATAGATGGCTAAACCACCTTTCCATATCATTAATATTTCTATTAGATTGTCACTATATTCTTTAAAATTAAATATTACATAATATAGTCTAGCTCCTATTATTGACCAAATAACTAATCCTAGGACTAAATCGTTTATTAATGTTCCTGGTAAAAATAATTTTTTGCTATATCTTTCAGCAATTCCTATTCCTATAAATAAGGCTACTATTATTAAGACTGAATACCAATATATAGCTAATGGTCCGATGGTTATTAATACTTTATTCATTCTACCACTTTCCTCTTATTAATTATTGGTTTTATAATTATAGTCTCCATTAAGAAATTTAAAACTGATATTATTATTGCTATTAAAAAAGATATAAATATACCATGTATTTCAAAGTTTTTTCCTAGTATAAAGCTTGTTAAATATAATATTATTACATTTACTATTGGATAAAATAAACCATAGGTTAAGGCTGTTATTGGTAAGGTTATATATACTAATATTGGTTTGACAGTTTGATTTAATAAATGGATTATTATAGATGCTAGTAAAGCATATAATCCGAAATATTTATGATTTATATATAGGCTTTTTTTAAAGAAGAAAGATACTAGAATTAATACTATTGCATAGCCTAATAGGTAAAGAAAACTTTCAAATATTTGTTTGATGATTGGATTTTTTAATATGCTTTCTTTGGGATTATTTTCTTCTTCTATAATGATTTTCTTCTTCATTTTATTCCTCCATCTATAGTTAATTATATCAAATATTATTTAATATATCAACTTTTATTATATGTATAAAAAAAAGATTTAATTAAATCTTTTTTTAAAATATACTATTATTATTTGATGATAAATTATATTTTTCTTTTAATAGTTCTTGCTTTTTTTGATTATAGCCGTTCATGTGATATTTTTTACCATCAATAGTCTTGATAAAACCTAATTCTTCTAATTCTGTTTCTATTTCTTCTTCTATATCAATTTGTTTATTTGGATGATTTAATTTATTTTTAATGTGTTTGGGTTTTTCTTCAAGTTCTATTATCATTTCTTCATGAATACTTGGAAAAATATCACTGTTGAATTTATTTTCTTGTTTTTTCTTTTGTGATTTTTCTAATGTTTCTCTTTCTAATTCTGCTATTTTTTCATCTATTTGTTTTAATAATTCATCTGTTGAATTTTCAAAAACATATTCTTTTTCTTCTTCATCTATATTAGGATTATCATCAATTGTATTAGAAGTTTTATTTTCTAGTTTTGTTATTTTTTCATTAATTCTTTTTTGTAATTCGGTTTGATAATCATCTTTTATTTCTTTCTTTTTTTGAAAATCAGCTTTTATTACGATTTTATCAGTTTTAACTGTTATTTCTTTAATCTTTTCTTCTATTTTTTGAAGATTATCACTAGATTCATTATTATCTTTTTCATCATTAATGTCTATATTATTTGGGTTTTCCTCTTTAGAAGCTTCTTCTATATCATTACTATCATCTTCACCTAATTCTTCATTTAATTCTTTTAATTTATTATCTATTTTATTAATTAATTCATCAATTTCTTTACGATTAGATTTTTTAGTTGGTTTGTTATCTTCATAGATTGAGAAAATATTGTCGTCTTGTTCATTTATAAATGGATTTTTACCACCTAATATTTCCTTGGTTTCGGTTTCTTTTTTGTCATTATTTACTAAGTTTTCTTTTATTTCTTTCTTAACATTATTGGCAATAAATTCTGAAAAATTAAATATTTCAATATCATTTTTTGTTATTATTGGATAATTAATTGTGTCTTTTGGGAAGGGAGTTGCTCCAATGAAATATCTTATTTTTTCATATTTATTATCAAGCTCTACTTCTATATTTTTATTGTTGATGTTAATTATATTACATAATTTATCAACATATTCTCCATAGTTTTTATTGAAATCATCTAATGATCTTGTGCATATGGCGAATTTAATATTTCTTGCTATTCCAGATGATAGCATGTTAGATAGATTATTTATATGATTAACTGTATCAATATTATCTAAGATAAAATTGTATTTTGGATGTTGAATTGCATTAAATACAATTTTAAATATTTGTTCAATTAGAAGAGTTGATACAATATTTATATCTTTATTATCATCTCTATTCATTATAAAGATAGCATTTCTTTCCTTAGTAACTGTATTAATATCGAAAGTAGTTTTATATAATAAATTATTTAGCTTATCTTTACTAATTATTCTTCTTAGTTGTTGTTTAAAAGTAGTTATTATTCCTCCTCTTGTATCGGCAGGAGCTAGAATTGTTCCTGATAAACATGTGTATATGGTTGATTTTTCATCTTTTTGTTCTAAATATTTTTTTAAATAACCATCTTTATTATTTATAATACTATTAATACTACTTATATTTATTTCTGCTTTTTTGGCATCCTCAAATAATATTAAGCAAATGCCTACGAATAAGTCACAAGCTGATTGAACCCAAAATGATGATTCATTGTTGTTTTCGTAGAAAATTGTGTTTGCTATACATTCTAAGAATTCAATAGCTCTATCTTTTTCATTATTTTTATATAATAAATAAGGATACTCTAAGGGATTCCAGCCAAAACTTCTATCTAATTCTTGTAAATTTATAATTGTTATGTTATAGTCTTTACTTTTTAATAATCCATAGTATTTATTTATATATTCTTCTTTTGAGTCTAAAAAAAGAAAATTTTCTTCATTATCAATAATTCTATCTATAATAGGGAAAATAATATTACTTGTTTTTCCACTAGATATATCACCATTTACTAATAAATTTCTATTAGAACCTATTAATCGTTCAAAAATATCTCTCCTCATAACTCCTCCTTATTCTTTATTTTAATTATAACATAAAAATTTAAAAATAGTATACTATTTTATACTATTTTTAAAATTCTACATATTTTCCAGTGTTATATATTTTATTACCGATTTCTATATATATTGAATACTTACCTAGAAGAGTTGCATTATTTATATATTTTGTTACTTCTATTCCTTCTTTATTCTCTTCTTCGGTAAAGATATTTACACATAAGGCTGTGTATGGGGTTTTACTAATTGGCACGTTATATACTTTAGTATGTAAGTTTTGATATAGAAGAATATTTACTTTATGGCAATTTTTGAATTTACCTTTAAATACTAATCTATCTTCTTCTTTTGTTAGTTTTATTTGATGTTTTTTATAATCTTTGTCTATTTTATGTATCTTTTTTAAGTTAAGATATTTTGTTTTTGTTACTTGGGTTTTACCTAAAGTACCTAATCTTCTAGTATTATTTAGCTTGAAATTAGAATTATCGTATAGACTTAGTTTTTCAACTCGGTAAGTGTTAGTTGGTAAAGTTAATTCAAATATTACTTCATCTTTTTTTATTTCTTTAGTAATTGATTCTAGTTTATCTCCATTAACTATTCCAGCTGGTTGATTTTGAATTTTGTTATCTTTATATACTATTCCTCCTGAATGGACTATGTAGTGATTTTTGGATAAATAGTCAACATCAGATATGTATGGTGAATAAAACTTACTACCTAATTCTTTTCCGTATTGCCATATTTGCTCTATTGTTTTCTTTTTTTCATCTATTTTGTATATTACGCCACGTGAGTAACTGTTATTGGCGCTAACATATTTTTTTTCATCTTTTGATTTGTTATTACCATTATCAAATAAGAAGATATATCCTTCTGGTGTTATCATGGCAGCATGTTGGCTCCATTGCCATTCAAAATTATCACCTTTTGGTTTTAAGAAATACTTTTTGTATTTTTTTGGCCAATTGGTGTTGTCACCAATAATCCAATTAAGAACTCCGGTATTATAATCTATGTTTATGACTGCATCTTGATGTCGACCTGATAGGGTTATTGATTTTGTTTTTTCATCATACCATACTGAATTATTGTGAAACCAATCATATGATTCCCAGTTTTCGTTTCCAGTATTATCCGTATCTAGTATTCTTTTTAGATCCCATTTTTTTATAATATTACCTGTTATTTTATCTAATTCTACTATATAGTCTTCAACAGTACCATCATCATTGTTAAAATCATCAGATGCTACTAGTAGATTTCCACTAGGTAATTCATAATAGTCATGGTGATAGCCACCTTTTATATTATATTCTTTATATATTTTTCCTAACATATCTATCTCATATAATCCTGTCATGTAATATGGTGGATTAATTAAACGTTCAGTACTTATTAGCATATGACCATTTTTTAATCTACTTATATCCCATAAGGCATGATTTGATAAGTACCATCTTACATCTCCATTTATGTCATAGGCACATGTATATCCTCTTGATGATGGGGTATAAAAATATAAGTCATTAGTTAGTTCACTTCTTTTAGATACAATACTTTTTGGTTTAACAAAATCATTTGGTAATTTATCTGTTTTTATTTTAATAGTTTTGCTTACTTTTTTACCTTTTTCTTTATATTCAATTAATATTTCATTTTCTTTATCGGGATATAATCCATATATTGGTAAGTAATGATTATTTGTTTTTTTAAATTTATGATTGTATGTTGTTAAATCATCTTTTCCTTTAATTGTAATTTTAGGAGTAACTTTATTTTTTGTTTTAAATAATATAAGAGCTGTTAAGGGAGAATTGTTATATGGATTAAGAATGATTTTAGGTTTCTTTATTGTATACTTATTTGTTTGAAATTTTTTTTCTAATTCTTCTTGTTTGGTTATTAGGCTTTTTTCTATTTTGACTGGTTTGTTATTATTATATTTTAGATTCATTATATTAAGGGCTAGAAGAAAGATACCTACAATTATCATTGTAATACTAATAATTATAGTTTTTTTCTTTTTATTTATCTTTTTTTTCATCGTTAGTTTCCTTTGTTATTTCTTTATATATATCATAATTATTACCAGCTTCATATAATTCATCTATTTTCTTTTTCATTTGTTTTTTCATACTTTTATCGAAACCTATAAAAGTTTTATCTCCTATTATTGTATAAGGAACTCCTTTAACTTTTTCTTTTTTAAAGTCAGCAAATTCTTTTAAGCTTTTAGCATTCTTTTTATTTTTCCATACTTCCATTCCATAAATACAATTTATTTTATCTTTATATTCTTTTATAATACTATCCCAAAATTCATATTCTTCTTCACAATGTGGGCAACCATCTCCCCAGAAGAAGTAAATATTTATTTTTTTATCATCAAATTTAATACTTTTGATGGTTGCTTTTTTATTTATTATTTGGTTGCTTTGGTTTTTATTTGTATTATTGTTTGATAAAGATAAAAATATGACTGCTATTATTAGTACTATTGTTATACATATAAATATTATTTTTTTATTATTCATTTTAACCTCCTAAAAATTAAACATTAGCCATTCTGGCTTTAAGGCCATTAATAAGCCTAATATTAACATTATTATTCCACCTATTAGATGTGAATATTTTGTATATTTGTTAGATATTCCTTTTATCTTCATACTTAGCATGGCAATAGTAAATACTATTATATCATCTATTAAGAAGAATAATATGTAGATAAATAAATATATTCCATATTCTAATGTATTTAGATGATTTAGGGCTAATACATTAGTAAATACTACTGGTAGTCCTAATGAACATAATAGTTCTAATATATTTACAGATGCGGCTAATGCCATTATTCCTAATATTGATAGAATAAATTTTTGATTGCTTGTTATCTTTTTGATTTTTTTCATTATTTTTTTTCTTGATTCTTTATCTGTTACATCACATCCATCTTCTTTATCTAGACTATCTACATATCTATAAATATTATACATTCCAAAGCAGATGGAGAATATTGCTATTAGTAGTCTTATTAGTTTGACACTGGTTAAGAAGACGGCTAGATTAAGCCATGATATCATAAATAGTAAGTATACTACGCCACTAGTTAAAATAAAGGTACTTCCTAATATCCACATTTTTTTTCTATCTTTCATGCCAAATAGCATTGATATTAAGAATACTAATATCCACATAGCGCAAGGGTTAAATCCATCTACTAGTCCTAAGACAAGGGCTAAAAGAGGTAATGAAACTTCTTTGGCATTTATTTTTCCTAAAATTGGTACTTCATATTTTTCTTCTATTTTTGTGGGTTGAGTGCTATAATTAGTAGCTTTTGCGGTTACGTTATAAGGAAATAAGATAAGTATTATTATAAATGATATTATAAGTAGTTTTTTCATATTAGACACTTCCCTTTATAAATTCTTTTAATTCTTTTTCTGATTTTTCACCAATACTTCTTCGTATTTCATTATTATTTTCATCTAGTAAAATTAATACTGGTAATGTTTTACCAATTGCAAAATTCTCTATTTTTTCTTCGTCATCATCATAGTCTAATTCTTCGATTTCTATGTTGCTTTCTTTTAAGATGTTGTTAATTCTATCATTCATTAAAATGCATGATAGACACCATATGGCGGTTATTTTAATTAATTTCATTATATTCTCCTATTAATTTGTCTATTATTTTTAATAAGTAGTCTACTTCTTTGATTGTTGTTTTATAAGATAAGCTTATTCTTACTGATGATTTGGCTCTTTCTTCATCTTTGGTAATACTATATACACTTTTAGAAAGGCCTTCATCATTGCTGCAAGCTGTTTTGGTAGATATTATTATTTTATTATCTTGAAAATACTTTTGTATTTTATCTGGTTTTTTACCTAAAAAACTTATATTTAAAACATTAGGTATAGCCATATTAGTACTATTTATTTTTATTTGATTATATTTTTTTATATGATTTCTGATTCTATTATTTAGTTCTTTTACATAAGCTTGTTTTTTTGGTAAATCGTTTTTAAATAAGGTAAAGGATTTGCCTAATGATCCTATAAGAGCTGTTTGTGGGGTACCACTTCTATACTTGGTAACACTTTTTCCACCATGAATGAGTGGTGTTAGTTTTATATTTCTTTTTTTGATTAGGCCTCCTATTCCTTTGAAGCAGAATATTTTGTGTCCTGAGAAGCTAGCTAAGTCAATATTTTCTAATGATATTATGTCTTTACCTATACATTGGGTTATATCACTATGAAAATATATATTTGGATACTTTTTTAACATTTTACCTATTTCTTCTATTGGTTGTCTAGTTCCTAGTTCACTATCAACAGCTGCTATTGATATTAAAAAAGTATCTTTAGTTATTAGTTTTTCTAATTCATTTATATTTATAGTACCATCATCATTAAGAGGGGCTATTGATATTTTATAACCTTTCTTTTGAAGGTATCCGATTGGTCCATATATGGAAGAATGTTCTAGAGGAGATGTTATGATATGTTTTCTATTATCATTTGCTAATCCTTTGAAGACTGTGTTATTGGCTTCGCTGGCTCCGCTAGTGTATATTATTTCATCAGTTTCTATATTTAAATATTTACTTATTATTTTTGTAGCTTTATCTATTATTTGATGAGAATTTTTGCCTAAGATATGTTGTGAGTTGGGATTGGCATAATTTTTTTCAGATATGTTACAAAAGTAGTTTAATACTTTTTTTTCTGGTTTTGTAGTGGCTGAATAATCTAAATATATATAATTTTTTTTCATTTATATCACCTAAGATAATTTTAATATATAAAGATATATTTAGCAATAAAATATAAGTTGATAAAACTCAACCTAAGGTTGAGTTTTTAATTTATTTAGTGTATTAATAAGTAATTCTGTATTACTATAAACATCTTCAATTATTAAATCTCTTTTTTCATCTTTTAATTCAGTTATCATATTCATACTATCATAATTAATTATGTATTTTTCTTTATCTTCTTGGATATTATTTACTTTATTTATTTCAACTATTGATTCTATTGCCATTTCACTTATAGTATCATAATATATGTAATTATCCTTATTAAATCTTTCTGGATCTATTTCTTTTAATATTATTTCATTTAAAACATGTTTTAAATCTTGTTCATCTTTTAATTTTCTTACCTTTTCTTGATTGTATCCATATACTTTTAATCTAATTAAAATATTATCTGTTGTTATTATAAAAAATAGTCCTTCATATTCATCTATTTCTTTTATTGGAATATATTTCATGGCATCAGTTACGGGTATTATTGTTAATACTGTTACTATTAATGTTGCTATTATTAAAGATTCTTTAGAAACTTCTTCATTTGAAGATGTAGCTAAATAATAAACAATTATGGGTATTAATACTAATAATGCTATTACTACTATTATTATTAGAATTCTATTTATTGTTTTTTTCTTATTGATGCTATTATTCTTATTTGGATTATATGTTATTATTGTATCCATTTTTATATTGGTTAATCTCTTTTTTGCTTTTTCACTTATTTCAGTTATAGAATAGGTTTCTTGACAATATTTACAATGCTTTTCATCTTTTGGTAGTTCTTTACCACAGTGCTGGCATTTCATATAAATCCTTCTTTCCATTATTTTTGTTGTAGTTTTTTTAAGGTATTAATAAGTAGGTCATTATTACTATAATTATTCTCAAATGTTGTACTGAAATTTTTTTCTGGTTCATCATATAGTATACTCGTATAATTATAATCAACTATGTACTTGTCTTTTTTTGCTTTAATACTATTTACCTTTGTTATTCTATCCATATAATCTATTTCCATATTAAATATTAAATCATAATATATATAATTATCATCATTAAAATTATATAATTCTAACATTTTCATTATTAATTCTTTTATTACGTGTTTTAAATCTTGTTCATTAATTAGTTTACTTACTTTATCATTATCTTCACATGTTATTTTTAATATAATAAATGTGTTATTTGTTGTTATTAGATAAAGTGTTTTTTTGTAATCTTCAGTTAATCCATTATTTGTAAAGTAATCTGTTATGGAACATAGTGATAAGATTATTATGATGGTTATTAATAATATTAGTGGTAATATAATAAATATTGCTATTATGTAAGTATATTCCGTATTATTAATGGCTATTTTAAAACTTATTATTGTTGCCATTATCATTAATAATACTTCTATTAATCTTCTTATTGTTTTCTTTTTAAATTTTTTTTTGTTATTATTAATACTTTTATTATAGTCATATGTTATTATATCTTTTATTTCTATATTTTTAAGTTCATTTCTTAATTCTATATCTTTTTCACTTAATATTATATCTTCATTTTCTTCGCCACAGTATTCACAGTATTTTTTATTATCTTTTAATTCTTTTCCACAATATATACACTTCATTTATTAACCTTCTCTCTTATTAGTAATGTATTATTCCCATTGTTAACATTCTAATAGTAACAAATAGATATGAAAAAATAAAATAAACTATTAACATTACTATTATATTTGTTCCACCATTTTTTTGGCATTTTTTTATTAGTTCTTCTTTGGAAGCAGAAGAGTTTTGTTGTTTTATTTTTTCAATTTGTTTTTTAGAATATTTTATATATAATTTGTTGAAAATAATGGCTGATATTATTGAAATAGTAAAAAATATTATAATGGAAATATAAGTTGATAAAAATGCTGATGCTAGTATTATTGCAAGTATTATTAATGATTGAATATATAGTTTTCTATATAGAATATAAAAAACTGAAAGCAAGAAAGCGGGTATTGATACTTTTTTTTGAGATATTTTTTGATAGTTCTTACCTATATAGGCTGCTAATAATCTATCTTCTATATTATTATTTTTATTATTAATATAATCATTTAATTCTTCTTTTTCTTCTGGTGTATTTTTATTAGATATATATAAGATTATGAATAAACTTGGTATTAATAATAAACCTAAAAGCATTCCTAATCTATATATAATTATACTTATATTATTAAGAATTGGATTAATATTATTTCCTGTTGGTGAGGCTATTATCCCTATTATTATGCTAACTATAAAGCATGTTATAAAGCCTATAAATAAAAGGGCTGGAACAAACCAATAATTTTTTTTATTGGGATTATTAAATTGATTATTATTTGTAATTACTTTAGTTCCACATTTTGTACAAAATGTTTCTCCACTATCCATCTTTTCTCCACATTTTGGGCACTTCACTTTAATACCTTCTTTCTATTATAAGAATAGCATATTGAGTTTAAAATATCAATGAAAAAGATTTAACTTTATAGTTAAATCTTTAATAGCAATCATCTCTTACTTTTATTGGTATTTTATATGTTGTGGTTTTTTCGTCATTATTTTTAGCTTCTAATTTGATATAAAGGCTATGATCGTTATATTTTTTGCATATTCTAGAATAGTTATCTACTTTAAATCTAACATTTTTTAAGAATTTTTCGATAGTTATTTTTTTGTCTTTATTATAGGTATATTTGTTTATTTCTTGCTCTTTTTCATTTTCTTTTTCGTATAGAATACATTCAATATTTGAATATTCTGTTTTGTCATCTTGTCCACAATAATCTATTTGGGATATGTATATTGATGATTTAGACTTGCTATAGGCTATGCTTCCTGATATTTTGAAATTTTTACATGATGTTGATAGGGTTTTGAAGGAAAAGTTATTTTTGTTTATATTATTAAAATATAGGATAAGGCCTATGGCTATTGCTAGGAGTACTGTAATAAGAAAAATCAATCTTTTTGATAATGAATTGGATTTATTAGAAGGAGATTTTTTTTCTCCTTCTAATAAATCTGATATATCTATATTATAATCTTTACTTATTTCTTTTAACAAAGATATATCTGGTATGTTTTTTCCATTTTCCCATTTACTAACGGCTTGATATGTAACTCCATACTTATGGGCAAATTGTTTTTGGGTTAAGTTGTTATTCTGTCTTATTTCTTTAATTAGTTTACCTATTTTTTCTTGATTCATAGTAATCACCTAACTTTTTTTAATATATACCTGTATGTTTTCGCCAATTTGTTTATTGACTATTATACAATAAAATATATTAATATCAATATGATATAAATAAAATGTGTATTAATTATATCATATTATTGCAATAAAAAAAACTGATATAATAATCAGTTTAATAATATAAATGGCGTCCCAGAGAGGATTCGAACCTCCGACACCCGCCTTAGGAGGGCGGTGCTCTATCCAACTGAGCTACTAGGACGTAGAAGGAATTTAATTCCTTAGTAATTATATCAATTGTATTAAGAAAAATCAAGAAAACTATCAAGCTTATTTGTTAATTTTTCTTTGTCTATATCTTTTCCAATGATTACTATTTTAATCATTTTGTCACCATATTCTGGGTCCCAATCATCTTTAATATCAGGATTTGCTATTAGAATTGCTTCTTGTTCTTCTTTTGATAAATCAGATATCCATGGACCTGTTGGTACTAAGTTTTTGCTATTACCAGCAGATTCAAACATATATGCTATGTTTAATTCATCTGTGAAATAAACAACTCCTTTTGTTCTTATAATTGATTTATCCCATGGTTTATTTATAAAATTATAGAATAGTTTTCTATTAAAGGGACTGCGTCTATAATAAACAAAAGTTTCTATTCCATATTCTAGTGCTTCTTCTGAATCTTCGTGTTCTTCAGGATTATCTAAGGCTTGAATCCAACCTGCTGACATAGATACTTCTTCAAAGTTAAATAATTTATTATCTATTATTTTGTCTATATCTACTTTGGCATAGTCAGTTTCTATTAATTTAGCTTTTGGTTGAATTTGTTTAACAATTGTTCTTACAGCTTTTAGATCTTCTGATTTTAAATCACTTACTTTATTTAATATTATTACATCACAGAATTCTAGTTGTTCAATAATTAATTTTTCAATGTCTTCGTCATCTATGTTATCTTTGATAAGATTTTTTCCGCAATTGAATTCATCTGCTAGTCTTAGGGCATCTGTGATTGTTACGATTGAATCTAAATAGCATATATTATCATTATACATCTCATTTATCATTGTAATAGTTTGGGCGATAGGAATTGGTTCACATATGCCACTAGCTTCAATTATTATGTAGTCAAATTTATTTTGTTTAACGATATCAAATATTTGTTCTACTAAATCCATTTTTAGGTTGCAGCATATGCAACCATTTGATAATGCTACTAGTGATTCTTCTTTTTTTGATACTATGCCATCTTTTTCTATTAGGCTAGCATCTATATTTATTTCACCTATATCATTAACTATAATAGCTATTTTTTTCTTTTTATTATTTTTTAATATATGATTTATTAGGGTAGTTTTGCCACTACCTAAGTATCCTGTTAATAGTGTTATTGGTATATTTTTTTTCATTATTCCTCCTATATATTTTTATATCTTTCTATTATTTTTTCTTTGCCTAATATGTTCATTATTTCATATAAATCTGGAGTCATTGATTTGCTAGTTAGGGCTACTCTTAATACGGTTGAGATATCTGCAACATTACCTTTATATTTGTCAGGATTTTCTTTATACTCTTTCATATTAGAGCAGTAGCCTAATTCGTCTGTTAAATCTTTTATTTTGTTAAACCATATTTCTTTATCTGATAAATCTAGATATTTTTCTATATATAGATTTAATATTTTTTGTATTTCTTTTTTATCATTTATTTTTTGCCAATCATATTCTTTATCTTTATTATTATATAGATTATCATACATGTACCAGATGTTATCAATAATATCTTCATATTTTTCTATATCTTTGCGTGGTTTCTTTTGTTCTCTTTCAATATTGATAATGCTCATGAAATAATCTTTATCTTTATCTATTAATTCTTTTAATTCATTTGAATATGTGCATGCCCATTTATAGGCTTTATCACATAATTCTTCTTTGGTCATTTTAGATATGACTGTTTTTGATATATTTTTTAATTTATCTAAGTCATATAAGCCACCTGATGCACTCATTTTTTTAGGGCTGTATTCAAAATCTTGATAACTTTTATCTGGGTTATGCATGTGCCATTCTTCATAATTGGTATTGATAATTGTCATTAATGATTCGATTACGGCTAGGGTTGGGTAGCCATGTTCTATATAATAAGTCATTGTGGCTTCTGGATCTTTTCTTTTGCTTATTTTTCTTAATTTTCCAGTTTCTTCATCTTTTTTCATGATATTTGGAGTATGGATATATTTTGGCAATTTGAATCCAAAGGCTTGAAATAATTCTACGTGTTTTGGTATTGATGGTATCCATTCTTCTCCTCTTACTACTATTGTTGTTCCCATTAAGTAGTCATCTACTAAGTGAGCAAAATGATATGTTGGTAAGTTATCAGATTTTATTATTATAAAATCTTCGTCGTTTTCTGGGAGTAATAATCTTCCTTTGACTAAGTCATCAAAACGGAATTTTTCATCAAAATTTCCTTTTGATTTGAATCTTATTATATAATCCTCTCCATTTTTAATTTTTTCAGATGCTTCATCTATAGATAGTTTTCTACATGTTGAATATGGTCCATAATATCCAGTTCTTTGTTTATATCTTTCTTGTTTTTCTCTTGTTTCATCTAGTTTTTCTTTACTACAAAAACAAGGATAGGCTCTACCTATTTCTATTAGATGTTTGGCAAAAATATAATATAGTTCTTTTCTTTTGCTTTGAACATATGGGCCATAGTTACCTACTATATTATCTTTATTTTGATATTCATCTGGCATTAAATTATAATAATCTAATGTATCATATATTAGGTCGATAGCTTCATCGACTTTTCTTTTGGTATCTGTATCTTCAAGTCTTAGATAAAATACTCCATTTGAGTTATTCGCTATTGTTTTATCTATTAGGGTTTGATATAAACCTCCTAAGTGAAAATATCCTGTTGGTGATGGAGCAACACGGGTTACGTTTGCTCCATCTTTTAGATTTCTATCTGGATATTTCTTTTTTATATCTTCTATAGTTTCTTTAATTTCTGGAAAAATTAAATCTGCTAATTCTTTATTGGTCATAAATTTCACCTCTTTAATTAATTTATATTATTATACCATAAATATTGGCTATAATTAAAAAATTTGCACAAGGCAAATTTTTATTGATTAAATTGAGATAGATAATCATCTCCATAGATACGATCATAGAAGACATTTGTGATGAGAAATAAACATAATATTACTATTAGGAATGTAGATATAATATAGATTAAGAATGATTTAGCAAATACTGTTTCTTCTCTATCTTCTTTATTTTTTATTTTTAATATCATTAAGACTATTCCTACTATTGGTATTGTATATAGCAGCATAGTTTTTACCTTTTGTTTAATTTCTTCTTTATCATTAGAATCTTCATAGTCATTATTATCATCTATTGTATTTTCTTTGTCTTTATTTTTGTTTTTAAAATTAAATTTTAAAAACTTGCTTTTTTTCTTGTTGCTATCTTCTTCTGTTGTTTCTTCATTTATACTATCTTCTTGATTACTACTATAGTTTAGATTTAAAAATTTGTTGGTTTGATTGTTAGAATCATTACTATCAAATGAATTTGATTGATAATTGTTATCTAGTTCTAAGTTGTTAGTTTCTTCTTGATTATCATGATTCAAATTTAAGAAACTTTTAGTTGGATTATTATTAAAATTATTGTTTTCTTCTTGTAAATTAGAATCATAATTGTTATCTGGTTCTATTTTTGGTTCTATTTTAATTAATTCATCATTATTATTGTTATTTGTATTTATAAATTTATTATGATGATGGCTATTATTTGATTTAGTATTTGAATCTATATCATCATCTGGAATTTCTAATTTTTGACCTATTATTGGTTTAAGACTTATCATTTTGTTTAATTCATCATCATTACTTGGTGATGATATTGAAGTTTCAGGTTCTGCTGAATTATCTTCAATTGGTTGAGGTTGGATAGGATTTATAAAGCGATTTCTTGGTTGATTATCATTATTTTGTTCATTACTCATATCTTCACCTCTTTCTATTCTATACTATAATTATTATATCAAAGATTAGTTAAATGTCAAATGATATGAGATATATATAATATAAAAAAATAAGAGTTTTTAACTCTTAATTTTTTTTATGCATATCAATTGTATTTAGTGATGTGATTTTAGATGTTAGCATTACGTTTTTGCCAAAATAATCTATTTCATTTGTACTTATATTTACTATATAATAATCATTTTCTACTGTTGTTTTATAGTCTTTAGCTTCTATTGTTTTGGCTATATCTTTCTTTTTATCATAATAAGATATGTTTCTATTTGAACTATTTGTATAAACATAAGATAAAGGTCCTAATTTTATTTTTTGATTATTTATATTTAGGGTTGCTTCATCTAAGAAGAAATATAAGTCTAATCCATTATATAAGAAGTAGTGACCTAACTTTCCATCATATTTAGTTGTCTTTAAGTAATAGTTACCTTTTTTTTCTGTTATTAATGAATATTTAGGAGTTAGGTATTGGGCACAACCTAGGGTTGGCATGACTACACTCATATTTGTTGGTAAGATGGCTTTATTTTGATTTCTATAATATATTGGGGTTGAATCATAATTTATATTGTAATCTTTTGTACTTAGTTCAACTATTTCTTTTTTTCTATTTAATCCTATTGTAGCAGTATATTGATATTTTTTTCCTTGAAAATATTGGATTGCTGTTATTTTTTTGTATTCTCTATAATTATCTAGTATTGATATTTTATAATATACAAAGAATGCTATAAATAATACTGCTATTAGGGCTAGGGGAATTATTAATTTAAAATTTTCTTTGATATAAGTTGTTATTTTTTTTGTCATATTGTACCTCCTAATATTTAAATTTATATGAGATATTTGGATTAACACTATATGTGTTAAAACTTATTAATACAAGTTTTAAAGTTACTATTGTATCATTATTTCGTTTTAAGCCTAGATTATTTATATCAAAGTAATAATCGTTTCCACCTATTTTATTGGTTGTTCCTTGTGAAGGAATACTTGTACTGCTGACTATTTGTCCATTTACTAATAAGTTTAATGATCCACCTACTACATTATAATTGCCATCTAAGTTTATTTTATAATATATTTTGTTATCTACTATTTTTGATACTGATAAGACTATTTGTGGTATTTTAGTATATACTCCAAAATTATCAAATGTATATGCTCTTGTTATTCCATTTTCTGTGTAGTTGTATTTGAATGTTAAGTTATAGTATGTATTTGGTGCTAAATCATTTATTTGTATATTGGTATCATTTTTTGATAGATATACTACTTTAGTAGTACCAGTAGTTGTATTTTCTACTTCTGCATATACGCTTTTATATTCATTGTTAGGGTCGTATACGACATAATCTACAGAGATAGAATTTATATTAGGACTTACTCTGATTACAGATGTATTTTTTGTTCCTTTTATTATTTCGTCTACTACTGCATCTGATATTCCACTATCATAATTATTATTAAAAGTGGAATTTGATTCTTTTGTAGTTCCGTCTCCGGTTCCGGCTCCACCTTCGCCACCAGCACCATTTCCTCCTGGTCCTTCTGATCCTGCACCACCTACACCAGCTTCACCGTTTGCTCCATCAGCACCTGATCCTGAACCTGATCCTGAACCTGAGCCACCGGCTATAGTAGTGTCAGTATCTTTGCTATCATCATTTATATCATAGTCTTTATCATATTTGTTAGTGCTACCTATTATTTTTTTCAAATCTATATCTTCTTCACCAAAATTTATTATTTCATTAGCAATATCAAAGGTATAAGAAGAAGTTCTTAATTTAGTAGGGGTTATAGTTTTAAGACTAACTTTATTATTTAATAGAGTTGCATTACCTGATTTGTCTAGATTTACTATTAAATAGTTTGAAGTTACTAGAGATGAGTTTACGGCTTCTATTGTTCTATCTACTAATAAATATTTTCTATCTGCTAATTTGTAAAATTTAGATTTTACTGAACTTTTGATGATATTTTCATCTTTTAGATTGTTTACTTTTCCATCTCTATTTACTTCATAAAATTTTCCATATAGGGATATGTCTCCGCTACTTGGTATGTATACAACAGAATGCTTTCCAATATTAATATTATCATCATTATAATTTAGATAATAGTCTCCACCCCATTTTATACGCATTGTAGCGTCATTTTTGGTTACTATTTTGTTTTGTTCATGATCAAATAATACGGATCCTGTTTGTATTCTATAAGCTGTCTTTTTAACTTTATTATATCTATTTAAGAAGAGAGAAAATATAATAATGAATATTACAAATATTGCACCTATTATTATCATAGTTCTCTTCGTTTTATTATTATATTTTCTCATATTTATTACCTCCTAATTATAAGTTAAGATCGACATCGAATAATCCAAATTCATCAGATATTGGTGTTTCGTTTATGTAATATCTTGTTTTTACAAGATATGTCTTACCTCTTTTTAAAGTGAAATCTTCATTATCAGAAAAGTCTATAATCAATCTATGTGTTGATTTGTTACTACTATCTACAGTAAATTGATTATTTGCATTTTCTCCTGATAATATATATTCGCCACTTATTGATTCTGCACCTGGATTTTCTGCTATTTCATAGGTCATTTTTGTTATTTTATTAATTTCATTATCACCATTATAGTTTAACATAATGGCTTTGTAATCTGTTCCATGTAGACTAGCTGTTATTCTACCTGGATTTACGTTTCTTGTTTGAGCTGTTAAGACATTAGTTGTAATTTGTGGAATTATAGTTTTTTCTTCTTCTGTTAATCCAACATTATTTAAATAAGTATTATATGTTATACGAAGGTTATATCTTTTATTTTTTGATAGACCAGTAAAACTATACTTTTGATTGATATCAAGAACACTAAGATTTTCTTTGCTATCAACTGGATTTCCTTCGCTATCTGTTAGATATATATTATATTTGGCTTCGCTTATAACAAAACTTCCATCATTAGCGTTTGAACATGGTTTTTGATTAGGTTTTTCTGGATCTGGTGGTATACATTGATCAGAATTTGTTACTATTAAGTCAATATATGTTTCATCTTCGTTATCATTTTCACATACATATTTGTTATCTCCATCTTTGATTGGATTGCCATTTTCATCTTTTTGAGTAATACATCTTACACCAGTAGAAATACTTTCAAATTCAAAGTTTGGTTCTTTTAATTTTTTTACAGATACTGTAATACCGCCTTTATTTATTTCATTTAATGGCTCTGCTTCATATAGTGTTACCTTATCATTTTCGTCATAACGACCATTTGTAAATGGTACTGCATATACATACAATTTGTAGTATCCATCACCAAAGACAAAGTTGTTACCAGCAAATGTATAGGTGTTAGTGTTACCGGCAAAAGGTCTTCCATCATTGGATGTTGTACTTTCAACATCTTCTTTTCTTACTTGAATATAGCATCCATTAACATATCCATTGTTATATGATCCAAAACTATTTAGATCACATCCTGTTGCGTCTGTTCCATCAAATTTTTTAGGATTATCATGTGAATCATATAATTCCATTCTTATTTTATAGTTTTCTTTACTTAATAGGCTCATTCTCCACTCTAAACGTTTTCTTGAAGAATCTCCTTCGTATGCTATTGGTTTTACTTCAAAGTAAAAACCTGACATTATTTGACTTGCACTATAAGTTTTTAATTGATATACTTTTGCTTCATATTTATCCTTTGTGTCCATATCATATAGTCTTGTTAATTCATTATCTATATATGCTGAAACAGTAACATAATATGTTGTATCTGGTCTTAAGTTCTTTTGTTCTACTATTTCTGATGTAATTGTGCTTCCATCTATATTTATATCACTTGTTAGAGTTGTTATTTTGTGTTTACATTCAGCATCTGTATAAATATCTATATAGTATTTATTATGTGGACTATTATCTTTTACAAATTGTCCATATATTCCAGATGAATCAACTTGTATTTTTAGACTGTTAATAGTTGCTTTGGAATTTTTTACTGTTACTTTTGGAATTATACTGTTAAATCTATAAGTATTGTTATCTGTTTTTATCTTTGCTGTTTTTAAGACTTTTACATTAAAGTTTTTATGTTTTTTTGTTCCATTAACGAAAGTTATTCCTTGAGCATCTATTTTTTTATCTTTATAGGTATTCTTTTCAAATTCTAGTCCATAATCAAATCCTATATTACTAGAATTTGGAATATTTATGTAGAAATATGCTCCATTATTTTTCTTATATAAATCTTCATGTGTATATTCTAGATAGTTATATAATGATAATTCTTCACTATCTTTTATATAATTAGCTTTTGTAAATAGTATGCCGTTAATTTGGTTTTCTTCGGCTTCACTACTTGGGTCATTTCCTGTACCATTGTATACATTTAAATAATTATATTTATTATTTACATATCTTTCTAGGATAAATCCGTTTACAACATTTTGATTAATTCCTATTAATCCACTGTCATAGTATGCTTCTACATCTACTGTTAAGTCGTGTTGTAAGAATCTATTTATGGCAGCATAATCAATAGCAATATATTTATTTGTTGCTGTGATTGGATTTCCTTGTTCATCTACTCCAGCATTTTCTATTTCTTCTTCATCTAGGCGTGATGCTAGGAAGAATTTATTGAATTCTGTTATAGATTCATCATCTGTTGCTTTAATAGTTACTTTATATGCAACAGCTCTATTTGTTATATCATTATTTATTAATTTTATTTTTAGAGTATTGTCCTTGTCATTTGCTAATGTATATAGATTACTACTATCATAAGTATATCTAGATTCAAATTTATAGCTAGCAAAATCTAAATAGGCAGGTCTGCCATTTGTACCTTTGGTATTAAGATATACTTTATAGTCTGCTCTTTCAGATATAGGTATTGTTATGTCGTAGAATCTTCCATCTGTTGATATGGTGTTACCAGTACTTTGATATTCATTGCTATCTCCTACTTTATAATATAGTTTTTTATCATTTAGAGAATTATCTATGTCTGTTAGGCTGTATCTATAGGTTACACCATCAGCACTACTTGTAGATATATATTGTTTTAATGATGGTGTTTCACGTGGAATTTCTTTTTCTTCATATAATTTGTCGTTTGTATAAGTAGGATTGCTACCATTTTCTGTTACAAATTTTAATTCATATCCTATTTTGTAGTTATATCCTCTTGTAAAGTTCTCACCATTATCTAAATCAATTGGATCTAAATATATGGTTTGTGTTTTTGGTTGATATTTATTATCCATATTTATACTTATACGTTTAGGTTCTTTTTCTGTTGTTTGATTATATATTACATAATCAACTGTTACTTTTTCATATTCGAATGCTGTATCTACATATTCTTCTGTCATAGAGTTACCTATGGTTACTCCAACTATTGTATTTTCATCTAAATCATCTAGATTGTTGATTCTACGAGATAATTCATTATATTCATCTTCTGTTAAATCTTTTTTTGCGATTAAGTCAACAGTTACAAATTTGGTATTTGGTTTGCTGCTGGCTATCATAGCATCTAGATAATAAGATGGTGTTAATTTAAATGTATATACTTTATCTTCTACTTCTATACTATCTGTACTACCGTTTTGACTTGTTATTTCTGCTATTTCTACGGTATATGTTTTATTAAGCTTTGAGTTGTTACTTGTTGCTCTAATTAATTTTTGTAGGCTATCTAATTTTCCTATATTTTCATTTTCAAATAACACATTTGTGATTGTAAAGTTATTGTAGAAGTCATCTATTAGATTTCTTTCTGTTATTTCATATGTACCTATTAGTTTTTCGTCAACGTTATAACTACCACTATATAGTTTTAATTTGATTTTAGCTGTATCTTCATCAGCATTTGAATCTTTTGGTTTTACTAAAGATGCATCAAATGTAACAATTTCTGCTCCTCTTGGATCTTTTCCACTTTCGTTATCTTTCTTTACTTTAAATTTTACTTTTGTACTTTCGTCAGTTGTTACATAGAATGGGTCTCCTATTTGGACATTTGGATGGGTTATTCCATCATCATCTACATAATCGGCATATAATTTGAATGCATATGCTGTTGAAGAACTTAAGTTGCTACTTATATCTACGTTAGCTGTTAGGGATTTTGATCCAAAATCAAGGGTTGTTTCATAAGAATTAGCTTCTCCATCACTAACTTTATAATATCTTAGAGTGAAGGTATTGTTTTGTCCAAGACATGTTCTTCCTCGAATTGGTATGCTACAACTAGCATCAATTAATGATAATTGTCCTTGGATTCTGTCTGCTGTGGTACTGGTGCTTGTCCAACTTATATTAGGTTTGCTTTTTATTAAGAAGTTACCACTATAATCTGATTCTGCTTCTCTAATCATTTCATTATCATCATATTGAACTACTATTTTACATCTATAATTAACTCCTGTTTTCATTGTATCTATTTTAGTTAAATCTAGATCTATTGGTTCAGGATCATTTTTATTTACTGTATATACTAATTCAGGATCTGTTCCATCTATATTTATGGAATCAGATTTATATATTTTATAAATATAAGATATTATACCTTCATCTGGGTCTGCTATGTTGTTAGCTTTAATATTAAATTTTACTTCATCTGAATTTGCCTTAATCTGGATATCAGATATTACTGGTGTTTGTTTTAATGTTGTATCTATTCTGTTGATTGTATATATATCATTATATGCTATGTTATTTATCCATACTGATTCAATACTAACTGAGTAACTGCTATTTGAATTTAAGTTAGCAAATTCAATAGATGAATTTGTATCTCCTTTAGTTACTATAAATTCATTTGGTGATATTGTTTCATTAGAACCTGTATTATCATATATTACTATTTTTGCTTTATCTACTTCACTGTTTTGTTCAAAATTGATGTTATAAGATAAAGAGCTATCTGTTGCATAATTTTTTTCTAGTGTTATTCCTAAATCTTTTGTTTTAAATGTTTTTTGGAAGAATTGTTTTGAATCTTTATTGCCACTTTCGGTTATAGTTAAATTATAATCAGTGTTTGGTAATAATGCTTTTTTGTTAAAAGTAAAGCTTCCATTTGTTGCTGGTATAATAACTGGTTCTTCATGTTCATTATTTGAGACATTTGTTAAAGTTGCTACTAGTTTTCCATTTATTAAACTAGCATTATTTAATTGGAATAAGGCATCTATTGATGTAGAGGTAATATCAGCATTTATTAGTTCTATTTTTACATTATTGTTTGCTCCTTCAGTTGAACCTCCATTTGCTCCTTCTCCTTTTCCGCCTTCACCTTCTCCAGGTTCTGTAGTCTCTGTTGTTTCTGATGTAGTGGTATTGGTTGTTTCTCCTCCTTCTTCAGTTGTTGTAGTTTCTGTTCCGGCTCCGGTTGTATCTGTGGTTCCATTTCCATCTCCTTCTCCACCACCAGATTCTTTTTTATTTATGTCTAAGTTAATATTTTCTTCTCCATTAATTGTTATTTGTGATAATAACATTTTGGCACTACCATCATAGTATATTTTCTCATTACCAAGATTTATTCTTATGTTATTTCCAACGTTAACAAAGCTATTCTGAGCTGTTACTTGATAACTAACGTCTTTGTTATCTATTTTTACGATTCCGTCTTTGATATATGTTATTTCAAAATAATCTCCTGATATTTTTTCTTCTTGAGTAGGTATTTCTATAGACAAATTGTTACCTGCTACTATGTATTTTGAGTCACTAATTCTTCCAATAAAAGCAGGTACATTTATTTCTTCTCCGTTACTGGTTAATAGATATCTATTGCTATCTTTTTTTATTAGGTTATCTCTTGTTACGTTATAATAAGATATTATTGATGAATTTATTTCATTTAGATTTACTAAAGCTCCTTTTTGTAGGAATGCTATTGAACCATTATTGTAATGGACAAAACTAGCAGGATCTACTGCTACTTTATTAGATTTATTGTCTTTAAATGTTACTTTTTTATCAGCATTATCTTTATATTTTGTATTGGCACTAAAATAATACTTGGCATTCTTTTTGGTTGTTGTGGATATAATATATCCTTCGCTATCAAAAGTTGTAGTTTCATTCTTGTATAGAGTTAATGCTCCTACTATAAGTAACACTAGTGTAGCAACACTCATTATGATTATAAACAAAAATTTGTTTTTTATAAATTTGAACATAACATCACCTAATATCCTATTCTTATACTATATTTAATTATATCATTAGCTATTATTATTGTCAATTTTATAAATATTTAAAATAAGCAATAATAATGGGCTTTTTTCTATTTTATTTACTTACACTTTCAAAATAATAATGTTCTTCATTTTTGGTAAATGTATAAGTATAAATATTAAATTTATCTTGGTATTTTGTTAATACATTAGAAGTTATATTTAAGTTATTTAAAAAACTTAAATCTAATTCTGTTCTATTTGCTTTGTATATTAAATCTTGCATTTCATAATCTGAATAAAATTCTAAATTATTTTCATTTAATTTTATAAAAGCTACTTTTTCATATATTATTAATTGATTATCTTGGTATGTAGCATTTATATATGATGTATCTAAGGTATATATGTAATCACTTGGATTGTTATCATAGATGCATATATTGTTTCCATCATCATCAATTTTTGGTCTATCTATAGAATTATCTATTTTTAAATAGCTTTGATTAAATAATTTTTCAAAGGTTATATTTAAATCTTCTTTTTTTACTTGATAACAGTTTTTTTGACTGTTAACGGGTGCATTTTTGTAATCAAAGCTGTTAATTGTTAGATAAGTTTTGACTACATCATCTAATTCATTAAATGATACTTTATCTTTTTGATAATAATAGCCATAATATTTTTTATCTTTACCACTACCTAGTAGGTAAAAAAGAATATCTTCTTCGGGGTTGAATTGATGATATATATCTCTGATAACTGGGTCGTTATTATCTGCTATTTGCCTAGTTTCAAAAACATTTATATCTTTTTCTTCTACTTTTTTATTTGATACTAACCATGTGGCAATAAATATAATTATTATTGTTATAATGGTTGCTATTGTTAACTTAATATTCTTTTTGTCCATTAGGTATCACCTGTTCTTTATTTTATTATTATATTTTTAATATATCCTATATCTTTGCCAATATTTCCTTTTTCATCTTTTTTATAGTTTAATATTAGTTCATAAGTTTTATCTGCTTCTAGATTATAATTAGTTATTTTATCTTCTTTGGTTCCACTGATTGAATTAACTAGTGTATTGCTGGTGTTTTCATCTTTGATGGTGATTGTTAATTTATCATAATTGGCTTCACTTGATACTCCATATTCAAATGATAAAGATGCAGGAGCTGTTGGTTTAATTGTGATTGTACTTATGCTTGCTGAGTTATTTATATTTGTATTTGTACTTTTTAAATATTTGTTTTGAGAATCAATTATCCATGGTTGTGGGCTATTTGAAGATATATTTATGCGTTTTTCAGCATTTATATTTTCTATTGTTTTGGTTCCATCAAAGATATAACTAGCATTAAAGGAATCACTACAAGTTTCACAGTCATAAGTTAAGCTTTTATTGCTTATGTTTCCTGCTTTATCTTGAAAGAAACTATAAATAGTTTTTACTCCATTTTTATTATCTAATATGTATTCATATTCTTCTTGATATGGTATCCAATTACATTGTTCTATGTTATCAGATGTATTAATACATATGGTTTCAGCTCCTCTTGATTCTATATTTAGAGTTATTTTATTAGCATTTTTATCTTTTATTGATAATTTATTGTTTGTTGGTCCAATGGAATCTAATATTATTTTTCTATTTAGAGTTGCTATTAGTTTTCCATTATTATCTTTTAGATAAACATATACTGTTTTGGTTCCATCTTTATCTGTTAATTTCCAGGTTGCTTTATTATCAAAATCTACATAATCTTCACATTTGTTATTGTTACTAATACACATTTTACTAGCATTACTTGCTAATATGTTTAAGTTTACTTCTCTTTTAGTTGTAAATTGTGCTCCATTGTTGATAGTGAAGTTATTGTTACTGATAATATATGGGTCATCCATTGTTCCTTCTCCATCTATTACAACTACTGATGATGATAATTGTATTATTGGTCTTAGGCCAAATGATTTTGTTTGTCCTGTAAATATTATTCTATTGTCTGGATTCCAATAAGAGTTATCAGTAGTTGAAAACCAATAATAACTTCCATTATCTATTAAATCATTATTATATCCACAGCTTGCTGTTGATTTTGTATTAAAACAATTATTTATATTAAATCCATTTATATCTGATTTTTCTTTTATTGTTTCTGATGAAATTATTTTAGTAAAATCTTCATCATTTAGATGCCATGCATCTTTTGGTTTACTATCACATAAACCATTTTCATCTTGATCTTCACAAATACAATTATTATCAACATAATCTTTATTACAATACTTAAGTGATTTGGTATTTAGGATATTATTATCACTTGTATTTATACATTCTGGTGAAGCTGCTGAAATAATAACTGCTTTTGTATCTTTATTATCTTTGTTAATATAGGCTATTCTCCAACCTGTTGTGTAAAACTTATAGTCACTATTGTAACAATAGCCATAAGTTTTTTTGGTATCTAAATCTTCTCTGGCATTTTCTCCTAGACATGAGTTAGGAGATTCTGTATCATCTGTTTGAACCACTGATGATGGAGTTCCGTTTAATTTACATGTTATATTATTACTTCCTACTTTTCCTCCTGATCCTTGATATTTAATATAACTTCCTATTTTCATTTCACTAATAGGAGGATTAGAATTAAATACTAAATTACAAGATACTCCAGCTTTTTTATTATGGTTTGATATATTTAATTTATAGTTTTTTCTGTCCCATGTTACTTTTGTTTTAGTACTATAACATTTATATTTTGTTAGGTAATAATTACCTGAGGTTGGTAAGTTTTCTGAAGGTATTCCATCAATGCTTATTCTTAAATTATCACGATTAGAAGCTACTGTTTTGGTTGTTAATTTTTTATTTTGATTAAAATATATTGGTAAGGATATTATTGCTACAATAATGATTAGTATTGGAATTATAATCTTTTGTTTGGGCATTGATTTCACCTTCTTTCTTTTTATTATTTGGATATTATATATGGATCATCTATTGTTCCGGTTCCTCCTGTTACTTTGATATCTTTTGATAAAGATATGATTGGTCTAAGACCATATGTATTATTTTGATTATTTGCTGTTATGTGTCTTTTTTGCCATACTATTATATCTGATGTTGTTTCAGAAAATAAATAAGTTCCTCCATTATCTAGTATGCTATTGTTATAGCCACAGTCTGAATCTGATAATTTATTGAAACATGATAAGTTATTGCCGATAAGGCTTCTTTCTTGATTGTTTATACTCATTGTTATTTTTTTGAAATCTTCATTATTGATAGACCAAGCATCAAGTGAATTTGTATTATCACATAATTTATCGTTATTATCATCTTGGCAAGTACAGTTATTATCAACAAATTCTGTATTACAATATTTTAGAGCTTTAGTGTTAGTTATATTTAGTAATTGAGCTTTATTTTCAATTGTTATACATTCTGGAGCTCCTGCACTTATAAGAGCTACTTTTTCATCTTTGATATAAGCTATACGCCATCCACTTTCATGATATTTTTCACTACTATTTGTGCAATAACCATATAGTCCTTTTTCAGTTTCTAATTCTTCTCTGGCGTTTTCACCTAGGCAAGAGTTTGGAGATTCAGCTGGGTTATCATCAATTGTTTCGGTATTGTTTGCTTTATTTTGACAGCTAACTGATGTATTTCCAACTGTTCCTCCTGAACCTTTATATTTTACATAACTACCTATCTTCATTTCATTTAATAGTTTGTATTCATAGTTATTATTTGTTGTAAATGTAAGACTACAGATATCTTTAACTTTACTTCCACTCTCATAAGTAATAGTTTTTGAAATAGGGTCCCAAGTTAGGATACTATTCTTTTTACAATTATAAGTCATATTATATATTCCTGTATTAGGTAGACTTTTGCTTTTTTTACCATCTATTGTTATATTATCAACTAATATATCTACTCCTGTTTGTTCTATTTTAGCTTTTAATCTAGAAATAGCATTTACTGCTATGGTTCCTTGAAATGTTTTATTCATTAAATTGTTTTGATCTGTTCCATCGTCTAGAATATATAATCTTAATTCAAAATCATTATTACTTATGGTATCTAGACTTATGTTTGTTCCTAATTGTATTGTATTTTCTTCTAATGTTGCAAAGTTTCCTGTATTAACACTTGTTCCGTTATATAATAAATCATATTTAAAGTTTTCATTTTTTAGGGAATCATCTATAGCAATATTTACTAGTGAAATATCTACTAATATTTTTCCTATTAAATCTTCACTATTTAAATCGATACTAAATTTATTTTTTTCTGAGTAATCATCTATTTCTTCTTTGGCTATTGGTAAGGCTGTTTGAGTATCTATATACATACCAGTTGTATAAGTTACATTGATATCTTCATTATTTGTTACGACATCAAAAGTTGTACTTCCATTTGTATAAGAATACCAGGCGTAGCTACTAGCTAACATTAATGCAAACATACATGTTATAAAAGTTAATATGACAAGTAATGTCTTTTTAAAATCCATCGTAGCCTCACCTCGTATTCTTATAATATCCTAACATAAATGATATCATAATTTTAAGATTTATTCAACAATTTATGGAGTGTTTTTATAATAAATTATTAAAAAAATACTATTCATTTTGAATAGTATTTTCTTATGTCTTCTAAGAGATTTTTATTATACTTTTTTTCTCTTATCATCTCTATTTCAAATTTATATGGAGGATACATTCTTTTTTTATTATTTTCTATATCATCTACATATGGAGTTTCTAGTATTTTTGGTATATTTTCTATTCTTTGGTTATATATTATTTTTATCATATTATCAAAGCCAATAGTTCCTAGGCCTATGTTTTCATGTCTATCTTTATGGGAACCTCTTTCATTTTTACTATCATTGATATGGATACATTTTAGATATTCTAGGCCTATTATTTTATCAAATTCATCTAGTACATTATCAAAATTTGTTACGTCATATCCGGCATCATTTATGTGGCATGTATCAAGGCAGACACCTATTTTAGATTTATTTTTTATGTGGTCTATTATAAATTTTATTTCTTCAAAAGATGCGCCTACTTCAGTGCCTTTACCTGCCATAGTTTCTAGACATATTACTACATTATGATTATCATCTAGAACTATATTTAGTCCTTTAATAATATTACTAATTGCATGATTTCTTTCTAAATCAATACTAGAACCTGGATGTAAAACTAATTTAGTCATACCTAACTCTTCACATCTTATTACTTCTTGTTTTAGAAAAGATGTACTAAAATCAAAGTTTTTATCATTACATAGATTAATAATATATGGGGCGTGAACAATTATATTTTCTAAGGCTATGTTATTTTTTTTCATTAGTTTGTAAGCTTCATATGTGTAATAATCATTAATGCCTCCACGTCTTGTATTTTGAGGAGCTCCTGTATAAAACATAAATGTATTACTACCATATTCTAAGGCTTCTTTTGTACTACCAAGAAGCTGTGTATCATTTTTGTATGATACATGACTACCTATTATTAAATCCATAATTACCTCCATTATTTGAATTTTAGTGATGATATAATATTATCATAGTATACTTCACAAATATTATTATCTCCATGACTAGAATCATTTATTATGTATTCTATATAATATGCTCTTTTTTTATAAACACTAATAAAAGAATAATTTTTATAAAGTGTATCTTTATTTTGAAATTCTACTTCTGTTTTGTACCATTTATAATTATTTATTTCTATTTCTTCAATATTAGCTTTATTATGTCCAAGATACCATTGTGCTGTATTAGAAGAAGAATTATTATATGTTTTTCCTTCGTATTCTACTTTAAATTCACAAATCACATCATCTTTTTGATAAGAATAATCTGTTTGACAAGAACAATTCTCTTTTTTTTCGAAAGAATCAGGTATAGTATATGTTAATTTTTTAAAATATTTTTTTGATTCTAAATATTCTTCAGAATTTTTTTCACAAATTTCACATTTATTGGACATATATTTTGATAATTTTTTTGTTAAATCTTTACCTGTGATTATATAATATATGCATAAAAATAAGAATGTTATCATAAATATGAGATAAATGCAAATGATACCGTATGCAATATAAGTAAAAATTAAAGATAGTACTTTTTTTAGTTTTAAGGGATTTTTACTCATTCTACCACCTAATTTTATTATACAGTATTTTAAAAAAAAGAAAAAGACTTCCTTAAGGAAATCTTATATTATTTATTTAAATTTTACTGATGATATTATTTTATCATAAGATATGTTACAAAAATTATTATTTCCTTCATGATCTCCATTATTATAATCATATATTTCATATTCCATATAATATCCAATACCTTTATAAATTGTGGCATAATAATAATATTTGTAAGAATTTTTTTCTTTTTCTATTTTGTACCATTTATAATTATTTATTTCTGCTTCTTCAATATCACTTATAGTATCATTTAAAGTAAAATTTATATTATCTTTTAAGTATTCTTCACCATTTTGATAGTGGTTATAATTTTCAAAGACTTTTATTTCAAAATTACATGATGTGTATGTTTTATAATAGTGATAATTAATACTATAAGAATAAGTATTTTTTTAAATGATTTAGGTACTTCATAAGTTATATCATTTAGTTTTTTATTATAATCTATTTCTTCATTATTATTTGCAAGTTGTTTTATTGTTATACCTAAAAATCCCCATAATATAGAATGAAATATTAATATTAATGGAATTATTATTATCAGCATTATTGCGATTGTTTTTTTATATTTTGGCATATCTATCACCTATTAATATTATATATTATTTTATAAAAAAGAAAAAGACTTCCTTAAGGAAATCTTATATTATTTTTTCTTATGTTCTGCAAATTCTCTTAATTCTCTGTAGTAGAAATAACTTCCTATACAGAAAACATTCATACAAAGAAAAGCTGTAAATATTACTAAATATTTTTCTATTGTGCCTACTTGTACAAATGATAATAGAAACATACCCATTGTTATTGCGAATAGTAAAAGTGGTACAACATAACATATTACAAAGATACTTTTACCATACCTAGTAGCATAAAAATCATGTAATAATTTTTTAATTTCACTAGGACTCATCTTATAAATCATAATTATCTCCCTTTCCGTTCTTAAGAAAAGATTTCTTTAGGAAATCTTTTTTATTACCATGTTTTTTTGCCATTTGAGCATGCAAACATTTGTCCAGCAGTATTTTTAATTATATATCCAGCTGAAGTTTTTACGAGATCAGCTTGATTTTTTGCAAAATCTTTAACATAAACACTTCCACCTGATTTTGCTGCTAAGCAGACAGTAAACTTACCTGTATTTTGGTCAAAATAAACAAATGATGTACTTTGATTATCTTTATTGGCAGTCAAAGTAATTAGTAATCTATTTTCAGCTGTTTGTGTTGAAAAATTATAATCATTTGCTTTTAGATTATATTCGGTTGCTGTGGCTTGTGGAAGTTCATATACTTTTGAATCATTAAAATTCATTACACCAATAGTTGTTGATCCATCTACTTGCGCTTCAAGATACTTTTGGTTGTAACCATTTGCTACAACCAACGCACTATCTGTGATAGATCCTCCTCTTGCTTTGTTCATTGATGACAAAACTGAGTTAGCTGCTATACCCATAACTACTGCTAAGATAACTACAACAGCTAGTAATTCGATTAAGGTAAAACCTTTATTATTTAGTTTTTTTCTTTTAAATATTTTTTTCATATTTAATCCTCCTCTATTTTCTAAGATAATAATATCAAAAAAACAATTGTTAGTCAATTGTTTTTTTGTAAATTGATATAAATTTATCTCCATACTTTTTAAATTTATGTAAAAGATAAACATTGTTATCTAGTGATATGTTATCATATTTGAATTCTAATATTAATAAACCGTTTTTATTTAAGATATTATAATTAGTAATGGTTTCTATGATATCATTTATGTTTTTGTAATTATATGGTGGATCAATGAAGATAAGATCAAATTTTATGTTATTATCTTTAAATGTAGATAAGGCTTTATTATAGTCAGTATGTATTATTTTTGTTTTATCATTAATATTTAGATTGGTAATATTTTCTTTTATGATGTTAACGGCTATTTTATTGTTGTCAATAAAATAGCAGTATTTGCTACCATTACTTATAGCTTCTATCCCTAAGGATCCTGAACCTGCAAATAAATCTAAGGTAATACTATCTTTAGTATAATCTTGAATGCTAGCAAATATACTTTCCTTTACCCTTGACATGGTAGGTCTAGTACCTTTAATATCATGTCCTTTAATTGTTCTTCCTTTTAAATATCCGCTTATTACTCTCATATAATCACCTACTACATGTATTTATATTTGTAAATTTCTTAAATCTATTATTAATATCTATTACTATATAATTTAATTCATTATAATAATGCATATATTGTTTATAATCATTATACTTATATAGTTTTTGTTTGATATCATAAAGAATATATTCGTCCTCTGTTGATTTGGCTTTTGCTAATAGAGATTGAATATTTTTATTATGTAATAGTTTTTGTTTATAAATAGTTATATTCTTTATGATATCACTTTTATCTATTTCATCTATTAATAAATAAGTTTTTTCAATAATTTGGTTCATAATATCCCTCTTGGGTATATTATATACAAATTATTTTAAAACTTCAAGAATGTATATAATTATTGGTTCTTGTATAACTATAAAAGAAATAGAAAAATCTTTGGAGAAAGATTAATCTATTTCTTTTATTATTTGGGTTATTTCACCTTTACCATTTTTTGATATTATTTTAGTATAGCAACCATTAATTATAGTTAATCTTGGATTAGTATGTCCAAAATCAGAATCTATTATTATTGGAATATTTAAATCTTTTAGACTTGTAAGGATGGCTTCTTCATATGATGTATTGGTATATGTTTTTTTGGTTATGGTTCTTCCAAAGATAAAACCTTTGGAATATTTGAACCAGCCTGCTTCTTTAAGTTGCCATAATCCTCTAATTATTTGTTCTGATGATAAATCACATGACTCTAAGAACCAGACTATGCCATCATTCTTGTATTTATTTATAAATCTAGATACTTTGTCATACTTGGTTCCTACTAAAGTTAGTAATACATCTAGACATCCACCTATTAATCTTCCTTCTAATTTTATTTCTTTTTGGCCTGTTAAGTTAGTCCATGATACTGGTTTATCTAAATTATATGATTCTAGGCCAGTAATATAATCTTGATATGTGCTTTGATATTTGGAAAAAGATTTTTGAGTTATAATATTACCTGTTATAATATCTAGATAATTATTTATACTTTGATGCCATTTATTCATACCGAAAGCACTTATGTTATCACTATAGATACTAGCTATATCAAAGATGGTTGGAAGAATAAATCCTAGAGTTGTATTATCAGAGTATCCACAAAACCATTTGGGGTTGTTTTTAATTATATTGAAATTCAGATATGGTAGTATTTCCATCATGAATTCTCCCCCACTAGCACTTATTATTATATCTATGTTTTTATCATTGAATAGTTCTTCTAGTTCTAAAGCTCTATTTTTTGCTGTATTACTTCTTCCGTTGATACTGGTCCTTACGGAAGATGTTTCTTTTATGTTATAGCCTAATCTTTTTAATTTGTTGTAAGCATTATCTAATCTTATTAAATCTAATTTATCTATTTTCCCATCAGAAGGAGCTGTAATACCTATAGTAGAATTTTTTGTTATAAATTTTGGATAAATCATTATTTGTTTCTTTCTACTTTTAGGGTGAATGATAAGCTATTTAAATCATTTATATATTTATCTAATTTATCTGTATTTTCTACTAAAACTGTTAGGCTATATATTTTATATTCACTTTTATTTATGGTAGCAATGCTATCAATAGTGATACTATTTAAACTGGCTTTAGTAATTATCTCTAATAAATTATCTGATGTGTTAGTATGAATAATAAGGTCAGTAAAGAATTTTTTTGCTCCCCTATCGGGATTCCATTTTACTTTAACTAATCTATCATCTAAATTGGTAATGTTATTACATGTGGTTCTGTGAACTGTTATGCCAGAACCTTTAGTAATGTAACCAATAATATTATCGCCAGGAATTGGCTTGCAGCATCCACTTAGATTTACTTTTATATCATTCATACCTTCTACTAAGATATCATTTTTGTTATTGATATTAGTTTTATTATTTCCTATTTTATTTGTTATATCTTCTTCTTTTTCATCTTTATTAATTAGTCTTATTACTGAAGCTGCTGTATATTTGTTAGATCCTATATCTATATATAATTCATTTATATTTTTTATTTTTAATTCATTTAATATTGTTTCAATATTTTTAGTGCTAAGAGTTTCATTAATAGGTAATTCTAATCTTCTTAGTTCTGTATATAATAATTCTTGACCTTTTACTAGATTATCATCTTTTTCTAATTTACTATAGTATGATTTTATTTTGCTTCTTGCATGTGATGTTACTACAAAATTTAGCCAATCTTTATTTGGTCCTTTACTGGAATTACTAGTATTAACTTTGATTATATCACCTGTTTTTAGTTTGTAATCAAGAGGAACGATGCTATCGTTAACGATAGCTCCAACAACAGAGTTTCCTACTTCAGTATGGACTTTGTAGGCAAAGTCAATTGGTGTAGAACCGGCTGGTAATTCTAAGACATCTCCTTTTGGAGTATATACATAGATAGAATCTGTTGTTAAGACATCTTGTTTTATATTATTTATAAATTCTTCTGGACTATCTGTATCTTCATTTAATTCCATAATACTTCTAAATATTTGAAGTTTTTTCTCCATAGAATCTTTAACTGTTTTGACACTAGCTCCTTTAGCTTTATAGGTCCAATGAGATGCAATACCATATTCTGCTATTTTATGCATCTCATAAGTTCTGATTTGGACTTCAAATATTTTACCAAATGTTCCAAAAATAGTTGTATGTAATGATTGATAAAGATTTGTTTTAGGCATTGCTATATAATCTTTGAATCTATTTGGTACTGGTTTATATTTAGAATGAATTAAGCCTAGTACTAGGTAACATTCTGATTCTGTATCTACTAATACTCTTAGGGCAAAAATATCATAAATATCATTAAATTTTTTGCCTTTTTGCATTTTTTTATAGATACTATAAACGCTTTTACTACGGCCAAAAATTTCATGCTTTATATTATGCTCTGTTAGTAGATTAGATACATCATTAAGCATTTTTTCTACATATTCATCCATTTCTGTTTTTTTGGCATTTAGTTTTTCTAAAATATCAAAATATGAATCTGGTTTTAGATATCTTAAAGATAAGTCTTCTAGTTCACTTTTTATTTTGTTAATACCTAGCCTATCGGCAACTGGTGTTAGTATTTCTAGAGTTTCTCTAGATTTTTTCTTTTGTCTTTCTTCTGGCATTACATATAGAGTACGCATATTATGTAGTCTATCTGCTAGTTTTATTATTATTACTCTAACATCTTCTGATAAGCCTACTAATATTTTTCTTTGATTAGCTGCCATTTGTTCTCCAGCATTTGAGAAATGTAGGCGATTTATTTTGGTTACTCCATCAACTAGGATGGCTACTTCTTTACCAAATAATTTTTTTATTTCTTCTTTGGTTGTATCTGTATCTTCTATAGTATCATGTAATAAGGCTGCTGCCATACAATCGGCATCAGCATTTATATCAGTTAAAATCATAGCTACATTTAGAGGGTGAGTTATATAATCATCTCCACTAATTCTTTTGACACCAAAATGTTTTTTATAGGCATAATCATAGGCTCTATTAATTAAATCTATATCTTCTGGATTATTATTATATAATTTAAATTTATCTATTAGATCATTTATTGTTATATCATGATTATAGTCATGCATATTACCACCACCATATATTAAAATATTAAAGCTTTTATTTGGTATTGTCAAGTTATTAGAAAAAGGAGTCGATTAGCAATTGACTCCTTTTATTTTTATTTCTTCTACTTCATCATCATCATCTTTCTTTTCTTTTTTTGGTTTTTTTAGACTTCTTGTTTCTAATATTAGCCATATTTGGTTAGAGATAAAGATTGATGAATATACACCTGCAATGAAACCAATTAGTAAGGCTATATTAAAGTTTACTATTTCTCTTGCTCCTAAGATCATTAGGCATATAACTGGAAAAATAGTTGTTATTGTTGTAAGTAAACTTCTAAAGAAAGTTATTCTTACACTATCATTTACAAGTTCTACTAAGTCTTCATCATTAAAGATTGCTAAGACTGGATTGGTTTTTTTGCTAGTTTTATTCTTGTTCTTTTTATTTTCTTTTCTTGCTAATTTTTGTTCTTCTTCTTTATTGGAAATTCTTTTCTTATAGTTTTCTCTTATCATATCAAAGGTTACGATAGTATCATTTATAGAATAACCTATGATAGTTAGAATTGCTGCTATAAACATAGTTGTTATTTCTAGATGGAAGATACAGAAGAATAGTGTTATGATTATAACGTCATGTACTAAGGCTATTACTGCTGCTACGGCATAATTATATTTAAATCTTATGCTTACGTAGATTAAGATACCTATTGCTGCTAATACTACAGAATAAATAGCATTTTTTGTTAGTTCTTGTTTTACTATTTTACTTACTGTATAAATATCTGTATCTGTGTCATATTCTTTTTCAATAGTATTAGTTAGTGTTTTTATATCTCCTTTATCTAGTACATCTTTGATAACAATAGTTATGTCTTTACTTGTTTCTTCTTCTTTTTTGATATGATAATTTAATTCTTTTAATTCATCTTCGATACTTTTTAATTTTACTTTTTCATTTTTATTGACAGTAATACTTGTTCCACCTGTGAAATCTACTCCTAAATTAGCTCCTTTAGTAAAGGCTACTACTAGTCCAACTATTATTATTAGACAAGTTATAGATAAGAAATATTTTCTTGTTTTTACAAATTCTAATTTTTGGAATGGAATATCTATTTCATCTGCTTTGTGTATTTTTTTCTTATTTACACCGATAAATAGGTTTGGTTTATTTTCAAAGTAACCTGTTTTAACGAACATTCTTAAGATAAATTTAGTAAAGAATACCATTACTAGTACTGTTACGATGATACTGATTATTAACATGGTTGCAAATCCTTTAACAGAACTTTGACCTAATATAAATATTATTATTGCTGCAATTAGAGTTGTTATATTAGCATCTATTATACTTGTTAAAGATGATTTGTTACCTATTTCAAATGCTTCTTTAGTGCTTTTCCCTATTTTTATTTGTTCTTTAATTCTTTCAAAACTTATTACATTAGCATCTACGGCCATACCTATACCTAATAGAATTGCAGCTATACCAGGTAAGGTTAAGACACCATTTAATAGATAGAATATTAAGAAAGTTAATGCTGTATACATAATAACACCCATACTTGCGATAAAGCCTGAGAATTTGTATACTAGAAGCATTATTAATATTACTATACCTATACCTATTACACCTGCTGTCATTGTTTTTTCTAGACTATTAGCTCCAAATGATGCTTCAACTGTACGTGATGATATTTCAGTTAGTTTGGTAGGTAAAGCTCCTGAATTAATAAGTTCAACAAGGCTACTAGCTTCTTCACTAGTAAAGCTACCTGATATTATTACATCACTTGAAAATCCTTGACTAACAGTTGCAGCACTTAAACAGTGTGAATCATTTAGACTTCCACATTTATCTTTTTCACTTGCATAACTGTCTTCATTTTCGTCATAATCAAGCCATATTACAATAACATTACTTTCTCTTTTAGATATTTTACTAGTTACATCATAAAAAGTATCTTTATCTTTTATTGATAAGCTTACAGCGGGTCTTCCACGATCATCTGTTGATACTTTAGCTTTTCCACCTAAGACATCACTTGTCATAAGTAAATGATCAGATGTATCTCTAAAAGTAAGAGATGCTGTTGATGATAATACTTCTCTTGCTTGATCTTTGTTCTTTATACCAGCTAATTTTACTCTTATTTTATTTTCCCCTTCAATAGTTATTTCTGGTTCACTAACACCTAAAATATCAATTCTTCTTACAAGAGATTGATAAGTGTTATAAACCATTTCACTTGTTAATTTACTTTTCTTTTTTATTGGAGATATTTGATATAATACTTCAAATCCTCCTTGTAAATCTAATCCATAATTAGTATTATCTAATACGGGTTTAATTGATACTATACATCCTGTTATAATGGATATACATATTATTATGCTACATAGCAATTTCATTAATTTTTTTTCTATAAAAAAATATGATATAAAACTAATTAATAAAATTGCTCCTAAAATGATATAAAATATTGTTAAGTTCATAATTATTCCTTTCTACTATAATTTGGTTTTATTAATATAGATGTCTATTTCTTTGTTGTCAGCATGAATGATATCATTTACCATTTCTGATATGGTTAAATTAATACTATTCGTCCATTTATTATTTTTTAGATAGTTCCATATATCTTGCTTAGTAATATTTGGATAATTGCTATTTTTTAATAGTCTTAATTTAACATTTAGAGCTGGGATCAAGTTTTGATATAATTCTAATTGACTTTTGTATTCATGCATACTTATCACCACGTTTATATTATACAACAAAGTTTTACTTTTTTAAAGTAAAAGCTTTATTTTTATTGGGAATAAGCCTTTTTTTTATGTTACTATAATAGATGTGATTAATATTTATTAGACAGTCTCGATATTTTTGAGCACATGATTCATAAATTGCTATTAAATCTTGATTATTTGTAATAGCTATTTCTTCTAGCATTGGTGGACATTCTATTCTACTAATATAGTTATTGGTGTAGTTATGAGTATCTTTATTGTATTCATAGATAAGTATTTCTGATGACTCAAAGATATTGCACGATCTACTTAGTATCATATATTCATTATTATTATCTGTTAGGAAAGCTATTCCTTGTGTTTTAGACGGAATACATAGAGTTGTTTCTGGTTTAAAAATAATGTTATTATTTTTAGGGTTCTTTTTCATTGTATATACTTTTATTATGCTGTTATCACAAAATTTATAATTACCTATATATAGTTTTTTATTATTATAGTATACGAATGAATAATTACCTATATTATCTAGATTATGAGTTTCATATTTCTTTTTTATTTTGGATTTGGTTAATATATCATTAATATCATATCCATATAATTTATCTTTTATAGTTATCCATAATAATTTATTATCTTTGTCATATGCTATTCCTCCGACATGACTGTTATTATCTAATTCAACTTTATTTATTAGGTGATTATTTTTATCTATAATATATAAGTATGAGTTTAGGCTTTTATTTTCATTATAGGCTGAGAATATTATATAGTCTTCATAACAAGTTATTCCTTGTGGTATAGTATTATCTATATCTGTTATGGAAAGATATTGTCCTGTTAGGGTTTTAAGATAATCTTGATAATATTTATTATTGGTTTTTATAAGATTATGGTATAAGTAATTTAGTTTGTTATTAATAAGTTTTTCTTTATCTATGTTGAAGTCTTTAATTATTATATTATATAAGTTATATATATTGGTTTTGCTAGTTGTATTATGGGCTAAAATATTATATATTTCTTTTTTATTATTCTTTCTTTTTATGGTTGATGGTTGAAGACTTGTAGTTGCTATTATTGATGAGATTAAGAATATTAATAGTCTGTAATGATTAGTTCTTTTTTTCATATATATCACCTATTTATTAATTAAAAAAACTAGACTAATCTAGTTTGTTTTCATTTGGTAGCCTGTACGGGATTTGAACCCGTGAATACGAGCTTGAGAGGCGCGCGTGTTAGACCCCTTCACCAACAGGCCATATAAGATTTACAATTTAATAATATCATAAAATACTTGTTTTAACAATAGTTATATTTGTTTTTTTCTAAATAAAAAAAATAATTGATATGTCACCAATTATTTTTATTATCATCCTTTACCGGTAATTCTACCATCTATATAATCTCCAGAACCTCCTGGTACTTCTAGATTAACAGTTCCTTGAAATGTTAATCCTTGTTCTGGTTGTACTCTTCCTACTTCTTTTAACCAAATAAGGATTTGGAATGTATGTGTTGCTTTATTTGTTATTGATAAATTTTTACATCTATCTAAGCTATCTTTGCTAGAAGTTAGATAAGTATCAGAAAAACCAAATAAGCAAGCTACTGGATATGTTGTAGATAGATAGTTTCCATCATCACTTCTATTATCAAATGGTTTTTCAAAAACAGTAAAATTAGGATCCATATCTTCATGATCTGGATTTCCATCTATTTGATCAAATTCACTAACAACTGTATAACCATTTTCTTTAACTATTTTATTACCAAATTTGTCAACTAGTTCATGTCCTTCATCATCTGTTTCAAATTCAACTTCATATACTACATAACTTAAATTATCAAATTCGTTTTGATTGATTTTTATAGCGCCAGAGATATCTGTATTACCTCCTTCAGCACCATCACTTTCAATAGTAAATTGGTAAACGTAACATACCTCTCTACCTTTTGTATCAATACATCTTCTTGTTACATCATTTGTGTAGGCATCTTGATCTAAGAAAGCTATTTCGTCTTCTACTGTTCCAACAGATTCCACTGCTTTTTGATACATTTTAACTGCTACTCTTTCTGTTGATGGAATCAAATTACTGGCCTTGATTTCTGTTCCTCCATCATAAGAAATACTAACGTATGCTGATTTAACGTTTACGTCATTTTCTCTACTGGTAGCTGTTGCGGAGAAATAGGCAAATGTTGCGCCTAAAATGGCTATTAAAAGTGTAGATATTCCAATAACAATGTTGAAAGTGTTATTTCTTTTTTGCTTATTTTCTATTTGTTCTTCATTAATTATGTTATTTCTATCATTTTCTTTCATTTGCTATCCTCCTTCTACAATATAATGTTATCAAATATTTAATTAAAAGTCAATTGTTAAGTTTTGTTTAACAAAAAAAACTTAAACTTTACATTTTTAGTAAAATTTAAGTTTTTATTTTTTATTTTTTTTAATTATTCAATAACTTCTGATACGTTACCAGCACCAACTGTACGTCCGCCTTCACGAATTGAGAACTTAGTTCCTTGTTCGATAGCAACTGGAGCGATTAATTCTACAGTCATTTCTACATTATCACCAGGCATAACCATTTCTGTACCTTCTGGTAATTCAATTACACCAGTAACATCTGTAGTTCTGAAATAGAATTGTGGTCTGTAGTTTGAGAAGAATGGAGTATGTCTTCCACCTTCTTCTTTAGATAAAACATATACGCTAGCTTTGAATTTTTTATGTGGATGAACGCTTCCTGGTTTAGCAAGAACTTGTCCTCTTTCAACATCTTCTCTTGAAATACCACGAAGTAGAACACCAGCATTGTCTCCAGCTTCAGCATAATCTAATGTTTTTCTAAACATTTCAATACCAGTAACAACTGTTTTTTGAGTATCTCTTAAACCTACGATTTCAACTTCATCGTTAAGTTTTAATTGTCCTCTTTCAACACGACCTGTAACAACTGTTCCACGTCCTGTAATTGTAAATACATCTTCAATTGACATTAAGAATGGTTTTTCAGTATCTCTTTCTGGAGTTGGAATCCATTCATCAACTGCTTTCATTAATTCATTAATTGATTCAACATATTTAGGATCTCCTTCAAGAGCTTTTAATGCAGAACCTCTAATGATTGGAGTGTTATCTCCATCAAAATCATATTCAGATAATAGTTCACGAACTTCCATTTCTACTAAGTCTAGTAATTCTTCGTCGTCAACCATATCACATTTATTTAAGAATACAACCATTTTAGGTACTCCAACTTGACGAGCAAGTAAGATATGCTCTCTTGTTTGAGCCATTGGTCCATCAGTTGCAGCAATAACTAGAATTGCTCCATCCATTTGTGCTGCACCAGTAATCATGTTCTTTACATAGTCAGCGTGTCCTGGACAGTCAACGTGTGCATAGTGTCTTGCATCAGTACTATACTCAACGTGAGCAGTATTGATTGTAATACCTCTTTCTCTTTCTTCTGGTGCTTTATCAATATTTGAAAATTCTACAGCTTCATTTCCATTCTTTCCTGATAAAACCTTAGTAATAGCTGCTGTTAAAGTAGTTTTACCATGGTCTACGTGTCCAATTGTACCAATGTTAACATGTGGTTTTGAACGATCAAATTTTTCTTTTGCCATTTTAATATTTCCTCTCTTTCATAATTTTACATTTTCTATTTTATCAAATTCTGGAAATTAATCAAGTATAATGATTAATTTCCTCCATTTTTTTTGATTATTTCTTCAGAAATAGATTTTGGTACTTCTTCGTAATGATCTAGTGACATTGTGAAGTTTCCACGTCCTTGTGTATTTGAACGTAAGCTTGTTGCGTAACCAAACATTTCTGCTAGTGGCACGTGTGCTGTAAATTGGATAGCATTTCCACGTGCTTCTTGTCCTAGTGGTTTTCCACGTCTTGAAGTTATATCTCCGATAACTCCACCAGTATATTCTTCTGGTGCTACGACGTCTACTCTCATTATTGGTTCAAGTAGAACTGGTTTACATTTATTCTTAGCTTCTTTTAAAGCTAGAGATGCTGCTACTTTGAAGGCCATTTCTGATGAGTCAACATCATGGTATGATCCATCATATAATGTAGCTTTAATATCTACCATTGGATATCCTGCTAAAATACCTGTTTGCATAGCTTCTTGTAATCCTTTATCAACAACACCAATGTATTCTCTTGGTACTACACCACCAACGATGTTGTCAACAAATTCATAACCTTTTTCAGGATTTGGTTCAAAACGAACCCATACGTGACCGTATTGTCCACGACCACCTGATTGTTTGATATGTTTACCTTCACATTCACCCATTTGAGTGATAGTTTCACGGTATGCTACTTGTGGTGCTCCAACTGTAGCTTCTACACCAAATTCTCTTTTTAATCTATCTACTTGAATATCTAGATGTAATTCTCCCATTCCAGATACAGTAGTTTGTCCTGTTTCTGGGTCTGTTGACCATCTAAATGTTGGATCTTCTTCAGCTAACTTAGCTAAAGCTAGAGCCATTTTATCTTGGTCTGCTTTACTCTTTGGTTCAAGTGCTTGTGTTATAACTGGTGCTGGGAATTCCATACCTTTCATAATACAAGGTTTCTTCTCATCGCAAAGAGTATCTGCTGTAGTAGTATTTTTAAGTCCTACGATTGCACCAATATCACCGGCATATACTTCTGTAATTTCTTCACGGTGATTAGCATGCATTTGTAAGATTCTTCCTACTCTTTCTTTTTGATTCTTAGTTGAGTTTAATACATAAGAACCACTCTTTAATGTTCCAGAGTAAACTCTAAAGAATGTAAGTCTACCTACATATGGGTCTGTCATTATTTTGAAAGCTAAAGCAGTAAATGGTTCTGAATCACTTGGATGTCTTAATACTTCATTACCATTCATATCTGTACATTCAATTGCTTCTACATCAGTTGGAGCTGGTAGATAGTCAATTACAGCATCTAGTAATAATTTGATACCTTTATTACTTAGGGCATCTGCACAGAATAATGGGAAGAATTCTGCTTTTAACACACCATTTCTAATAGCTTTCTTTAATAATTCTACAGATATTTCTGCTCCATCTAGGTAAGCCATCATTAATTCTTCATCATAATCAGCTGCAGCTTCAATCAACATATTTCTATATTCTTCAGCTTGAGCTTTCATATCTTCTGGAATATCTATTTCTTTGAAATTTTCTTCTGGTTTTCCGTCATATTCATAGGCTTTCATTGTTACTAGGTCAATAGTACCTCTAAAGTCATTTTCAGCTCCGATAGGTAATTGTGCTGCTGCACATTTAGCTCCTAATCTTTCACCTATTGTTCCTAGACTATAGATAAAGTCTGCACCCATTTTCCCCATTTTATTGGCACATATGATTCTTGGTACATTGTACTCATTTGCTTGACGCCATACGGTTTCACTTTGTGGTTCAACACCAGCTTGAGCATCTATTAATAATACTGCTCCATCTAATACTCTTAAGCTACGTTGTACTTCAATTGTAAAGTCTACGTGTCCTGGAGTATCAATTATGTTAAGACGATAATCTTTCCAAAAAGCTGTTGTTGCAGCACTTGTAATTGTGATTCCTCTTTCTTGTTCTTGTTCCATCCAGTCCATTTGAGATTCACCATCGTGGGTTTCTCCAATTTTGTGGATTTTACCTGTATGGAATAAAATACGTTCTGTTGTTGTAGTTTTTCCGGCATCGATATGGGCCATAATTCCTATGTTACGAGTTTTCTCTAACGAAATTTGTCTTGCCATAATTTTTATTCCTTTCTATTACCACTTATAATGTGCAAAAGCTTTATTTGCTTCAGCCATCTTGTGAGTATCTTCTTTCTTCTTAACAGATGCTCCTATATTATTAGAGGCATCAATTATTTCATTAGCAAGATTTTCTGCCATTGAATGACCATTTCTTAATCTTGCATATTGAGCTAACCAACGGAATGCTAGTGCTTGAGCACGATCAGCTTTAACTTCGATTGGTACTTGATAGTTAGCTCCTCCAACTCTTCTTGATTTTACTTCTAAGGCTGGTTGGATATTTGCCATAGCACGTTCAAATACGACCATAGCTTCTTCGCCTGTTTTTTTCTTTATCATTTCAAATGCATCATATACGATTCTTTGAGCTGTACCTTTTTTACCATCTTTCATGATTTGGTTAATTAATTTAGTTACAACTTTAGATTTATATAATGCGTCTGGTAATACATCTCTTTTAGTTGCACGTCTTTTACGCATGTTATTCCTCCTTCCAAATATATTTAAAATTTATTATTATTCTTTAGGTTTTTTTGCTCCGTATTTAGAACGACCTTGTTTTCTATCTTGTACGCCTGCTGTATCCATAGTTCCACGAATAATGTGATAACGAACACCGATTAAGTCTTTAACACGTCCTCCTCTTACTAGTACAACTGAGTGCTCTTGTAAGTTGTGTCCAATACCTGGAATATAGCATGTAACTTCCATACCATTTGATAATCTAACACGGGCATATTTACGTAATGCTGAGTTAGGTTTCTTTGGTGTCATTGTTCCAACACGTACGCATACTCCTCTTTTTTGTGGAGAATTTTGTTTAACAGTTCTATTCTTGATTGTATCCAATCTAGTTTGTAGAGCTGGTGATTTACTTTTCTTAGTTTTTTTACCTTTTCCTTTGATACGTTGGTTGATTGTAGCCATATATTTTAACCTCCTCTCTTACACACATCCTGGTGTTTCATTTTTGTTATTAAAAGATAGGTCTTGCCATGGCAAAACCTAGAAAAACTTTTAAGCGTTATTAATATAACATTTATATTTTTAGAAGTCAATTGTTTTTATTAAATTTAATTTATTTTTTCTTTAATATTATTCCGCTGTTGTTTTTATATAATATACTATACTCTGTTAGTTGGTATTTTGGTTTTTTATCTTCATAGAAATATACAAGGCATGGATGCTTTGAATAGTATCTCCATTGTTGAAGTTTTATACTTGGGGTATCTAGTTGCTTTGCTCCTTTATTACTGTGGTTTATAATAGGAAAAGTATCAGTAAGAGCATAATACCAAAATTTTTTATATGTACGTGTTATAATTGGAAACTCATGATTTAAGGTACATATTTTTTTATTTTTATTGGCATATTCTATGATATCTAATTCTTTTTTGGTAAAGCGAATGTTTGGATTAAATATTTCATTCGAATTATAGGAATAGATATTAGTTTTAGAGATAAGTGTAGATATGTTATTATTTCCACATATTAGTGGAAATAATAATAATACTGCTATTATTATAGATCCTTTATATAATATTTTTTTCTTATTGATTAATAATTCAGATAGTGCTATGGCTATAAAGAGAGATAGTAAATAGAATAATTTATAAAAATAATATAATTTAGCTATTTTAAAGATATAAAGAATTAAAAATATTACTCCATATAAGGATATTATGTATATATTTAAAAACGTATAGTTGTTGAAGTTTAATTTTTTATGATATATTTTATAGCATAAGTATCCTATGAATAATATAAATAAATATAAGGGTGTTAAATTGTCATAGATAGCTCCTTCATATATTATTGCTTTAACAAATGATCCCTCTTTAAATAAACTTGGTAATAAGAAATGGATGAAACCTATTATAAAGGGTAATATTAAAGTAATAATACTATATTTTAATAGAGTTTTTAAATTTATCTTCTTTTGTTTATATAGAAGTATATAATATATACCTAAGGTTAAATAGATATTAGGGATAAATAAATAGTATGAGAAAAATAAAGATAAATTTAATATAAATAATATTATAAGATTTATATAAATATTTTTGTTAAGGTTATTATTTATTTCTTTTATAGTTATGAAGATAAGATTAATAATCATAATGCCTATTCCTAGGTAGAAAAATCCATAAAGAAGATTATTTAGTGGAAAGGAAATGCTATAAAGAATAGATATTATAAAGATATATAAATAATTATTTTTTTTATTTTGATATAATTTTATTAGCGTACTTAGAAAAAGAAGACTAGATAATATTAGGCATAGCATATCATAGATGATAAAGACTTTATATGGTTTATAGTTTTCAAATATTTTTAAAAAGAAACCTCCATTAATATAAGATGCTGGCATGGCTTTAGCAAAGTCTTTATATAGTAAATCTTTAGAATTATTAGTAGTTAAATAGCTTAATTCTCTTTTAAAATTCATAGCCATTCTATAATGAATGGATGAATCATCTGATAGATATGTTAAGATGGTAAAACCTCTAAATCTTATAAATATAGTAATAAAAATTATAAATATTAATGATAGATATAATAATAATTCTTTTTTTTGAATATAGTAGTGTTGGATTTGTTTTTTATTAATAGTTAGTATTAAGAGGATGAGTGCTATAAATATATTTACGAAAGTATAATATAAGAGATTACCATCTATATTTAATAGATGAAATAAATATACTAATAATGTTTGATATGGAATTATAAAACAGATATTATATATTATACTATTAATAATATTTTCTTTTTTACTAGTTTTTTTTAGGAGTAAAAAAGATATTATTAATAGTAGTATGGATATTAGATATATGTACTTCATATTAATACTCCTATTCTATTTGTTATAGAAATTATAGCAAATATATTATTAAATATCAATAAATATAAAATTTATATTTTATGTTAATATTTTATTTTATTTAGGAAATAATATGATATAATTTGTAATAGAGAGGTGTTTTTAATGATTAATTTTTTATATATGTCTGATCCTGATATTTTAATGAGTGCTTTTGGTATATTTATTATATTTACTGTTGCTACTATAATAGGTAAATGGAATTTATTTAGAAGGGCTGGTTATGATGGTTGGGCTTCGCTAATACCTATTTATTCAGATTATATTTATACTAAGGTAGCTGGAGTTTCTATATTGTATTTTTTTCTATTAATAGCTATGAACTATTTTTGGTTATCTGATTTAATAATGGGTAATCATAGTAGTAAGGGAGATTTGTTATTAATATGCTTAGTAGTTTGGAAGATTGGTTTATTCTTTTGCAATTATAATATTAGTAGAAAGATACATAAGGGAATGGGATTTGCTATTTTGATGACTCTTTTCTCTTATGTTATGATACCTTTAGTTGGTTTATTAAATTTTAAGTTAGATGATGAGGTTATGATCTCTTTACATGGCCCTTTTGGAGAAAAAAGAAAAGTTAGTAAAAGTATAATTAATGAAGAAAAGGGATATAGATATTGTAGTAGTTGTGGGGCTAGGGTTAAGGCTGATAGTAAGTTTTGTGGTAAATGTGGTAAAGAAATATAATATATTTCTTTTTTGTTAGGGAGTTAGATATGAATAATAATTATAGTATTAAAAAAAATATAGATAAAATTAAGAATGGTGGCTATACTGATTTTTTAAATCCTGGTAGTTTTAGGGAGATTAGTTATAGATTAAAGAAGGATGAATATAAGATATATAAGCCATATGGTGATGCTGATAAGATTATTCTATATACTGATAATATTCCTAAGATTAGGTTATTTGAAATTATAAGTTATTATCCCCTATCTCATAGTGAGATTCTTGGTAGTTTGTTTGGTTTAAATATTACAGATGAAGTTTTTGGAGATATTATTATATGGGATAATAAGTATTATTTTTTTACTGTTGATAAGATAAGTAATTTTATTAAAGATAATCTTGTTATGATTGGTAATAAGAGTGTTAAAGTTAAGGAAGTGGATTTGAATACTTTAGATAATTATAAAAAGAATTATGAAGAGATGGAGTTAATAGTATCTAGTTTAAGATTAGATACGGTGTTATCAAGAATTATTGGTACTAATAGGGATAAGATTAAGATAAAGATGAAGAATAAAGAGATAGTGGTAAATTATAAGATTATTAATAATAATTCTTATAATTTACATGAGGGTGATGTGTTTAGTATTAGGAGATATGGTAAATATAAATATATTGGTATTGTTAAGATGACAAAAAAAGATAACTATATTATCAAAATATTGAGATATATATAGTTATCTTTTTATTATCCTTTAATTCCAGATTGTTGATCAGATATAGCATAAAAATATCCAGAATAATTTTTTTCATCATAGTTTCTGTTATTTGTAATTGATGAGTCTATCCATATATATATTCTAAATGTAGATGCTGTTCCTTCTGGTATATCAATATTGTTGGCTATTTTTTTATCACCTGATGTTGTTATAGAGCCTTGTGATATAACTGTATTACTTGAATTAACTACTGTATATTTTACGGCTCCTGTTGCAAAAGTACTTGTACCTATACTTGTTAATGATGATGCATTAGTGTAAATATATATACTTGCTTTAGTATATATTTTACAGGTGGAATCTTTTTGGATGGTTAAATCTGTTCTTGCACCTTCTAAATAATTAGTTGTTGATGATAAATTGGTATGTTTTATGGCATCACTATTATATGTAACATTAAAGCAACCTGCATTTCCAGTCATATCACTACTGTTAGTTGATTTTTGAAGATAAAGCCATGCATATGTGCTGCCTAATGCTAAAGATATAAACATTATTATTAAAACTACTAATTTTATATAAGTTTTTCTAATATCTTTTTTAATATCATTATCCATATTATTCTCCTAACTTGTTATGTTATTATAATAATATCAAAAATATAATCTTTTTTCAAGAGATATAAATCTAAAAAAGATATAGTTACTTATTTACTATATCTTTTTTAGATAGTTAATTATTTAATTTTTATATAGAATTTATTAATATCTGTTGATTTTATTACATTATCTTTTTGGTAAGCTTCTTTATCGAATCCTGTTACTGAAGTTATTACAAATTTAGATGGATTTTCTTTTGAGTTCATACCACAATATAAGTTACCTGTTGCTGTTTGTTTAGCTCCAACAGTATTTACAATTGAATCAGTTATATCATAATCAATTATAGCCAAGGCAGAACAAGAGCCAATTTCATTTCCTAAATCATCATTTAGTGAAAATGTGTTAAAGCCAATTCCTCCTATATATAGTTCTGATTCTTTCTTATTTGTAATAGTTATATTTAATTTTGTAAAAATTTTTTCTTCATTTAGTATTCCTTTTTTACTTATATTTTTTTCAACTGAATTAACTTTTATATCATATTCAGATATTTCATTTTTTATTGATAATACTTCTCCTTCATTTACAGTTGTTCCATCTTTAGTTCCTCCAGATGAAGAAAATAATCCTTTACCTAATATAAAAGCAATAATTATAAATGCTACTATTCCAGCACCTAATAATATTTTTTTATTTTTTTCTGGTTTAGGATTAATTGTAACGGGTTGATTATTTGGTTCATTATTAGATATTTCTGGTTCTTTAGGTGTTGGCTGTTGAGTTTTATTAGTTGTATTGTCTTGTGTTGGAGCAGTTGGAGTTATATTTTGTTGATTATTAGTAATATTTGAATTATCATTTTGAATTGGAGTGGTTGGAGTTAGTAATTCTGAATTACTAGTTTGGGGTTTTAGTTCGGGAATTATATTTTCTTGTCCGTTATTAGTAGTAGTATTTAAATTGTTATCTTGAATTGGAATATTTGGGGTTAATAGGCCTTGATTGTTGTCTTGAGTTGGAATATTTGGGGTTAATAATTCTGGATTATTATTATTATTTTCATTCATTTATATGCACCTTCCTATTTTAATTTTATCATATTAATATGTATTTATCAAATAAATAATTTATAAAAAAAAAGTAAGTTATATTTACTTTTTTTATTTTTTATTATAGTCAATTAAATACATGATTGAATCTGTTCCTAATAATAGTCCTATTCCTAAACTTATAAGATTTCCTCCTAGAACTTGTATAACGGCAATTATAATTCCTATTATTCCGGCTGCTATATGGCCTTTACGAGCTAATATTACAGCAGCAAACATACAACATGTTACTATTAATAATGAAACGAAGTATGAAGGGTTGTTTTTAACATATCCAAGGCATAAATATGCAATTGTTTCAATTAATATAATCAAAAAGATAATGTCAAATAAAGTTTCAACTCCTTTTCTTCTCTTTTCAAAATTCTCTTTTTTGCCTTTACTCATTCAAGTCACTCCTTTTCTATTTTATTTGATACCATTATATCATACAAAAAATATAGTGAAAAGAATTTTTTCAATTGTTATTTAAATTTGTTTTTTAGTTTTTTTTCAAGATCTTTAAGGGCTAGATATCTAGCACTTAATTTATTCTTTTCAACTGATGATAATTCTGCTAAAGTCAAGCCATTAGGTAGTTCAAATATCTCATCAAAGCCAAAGCCATTAGTTCCTTTGCATTTTTTTGATATAGAACCTTTTAAGATTCCTTCACCTATAATAGTATTATTACCATCATAATAGGCGATGATGCATACTGCTTTAGCACTTCTATCTTTATGTTTATTTACTTCTTTGATTAAGTATTCATTTTTCATTCTATCAGTGGCATCATCGCCTAGGAATCTATTAGTTTTTACTCCTGGAAAATCATCTAAACAATTAATACATAGTCCTGAATCATCTGCTATGGTTGGTTCTTTGGTTATATTATATATTTCCACGGCTTTCTTTTTAGCATTTCCTAAGAATGTGTCTTGATCTTCTTCAATATCAATATCTATTTCCTTCTCTTTAAGAGAATAGATAGCATATTCATTTAATATTTCTCTTATTTCTTTTAATTTATATTTATTATTAGTAGCTGCTATCATATTATTACTCCTTTAATTTATTATAGCATGAATATTGATTCTTTTTTATAAAAAAAGTTTTTCAACAAATATGTTGAAAAACTTGTATATTTTTAACTAGTTTTTGTTACAACTCCTACTCCTATAGTTTTACCTTCATTACGAATGAAAAATTTTGTACCTAAATCCATGGCAACTGAATTGTCTAATTCTACATCTAATTCTATATCATCACCTGGAGATATATTTTTGTTTTTGTCTGATAGTTTTATTGTACCAGGAAAATCAGTAGTTCTAAAATAGAAATTTAGTTTATTATTATCTTTGAATAAGTCTGCATTACCATTTTCTTTTTCATTATAAATATATATATGTGCTGAAAATTTGTTGTACGCTTTAAGGCTACCTATTTTAGCAATTACTTGTCCTCTTGAAACTTCTTCCCTTTTTATATCTTTTAAAACTATTACTACATTATCTCCAGCTTCAGCACTATCTGATTCTTTTTGATTTTTTTTAATGCTAGTAATAACTGTTTTTTGAGTATTTTTTGAACCTACGATTTCAACTTCATCATTGTTTTTTATTGTACCGGTTTCAATTCGTCCTGTGATAACTGTTCCACGTCCTGTAATTGTAAATACATCTTCTATTGGTAATAGAAGTTGTTTATCTTTAGCGTCAATATGATTTGGAATCCATTCATCAACTGCATTCATCAATTTATCAATAGATTCTATATATTCTTTTTTTCCTTCTAACGCTTTGGAAGCTGATCCTCTAATTATTGGAGTTTTGTCTTTGTCAAAACCATATTTAAATATTAAATCACGTATTTCTGATTCTACTAAATCTATCAAGTCTTTGTTAGTTGCTTTATCACAATCATTTAAATAAACTACTATTTTTTTTATTCCTATCTCTTTGGCTAAGGCAAGTTGAGTTCTAGTATTAGGCATAGGGCCATCAAGTTCAGATACTACTAATATGGCACCATCTGGATTTACAGCATCTGATAAAAGTGCTTTAACGATATCTATATTTGATGGAAAATCATATTGTAAATACTTTCTTTTTTTCGTATTATAATTGACTTTATAATTACGGAAAAAGACACCTCTTTGTATTTCTTCTATGGCATTATCAATGGTTTCTTCATTAACATAATCACCATAATATTTTGTAATTGCTGATGTTAATGGTGTTTTACCATGATCATATTGACCGATGGCTATTAAGGTTACATCTCCTTCTTCTCCTTGTGGTGAATAATTGGTACTTTCAGTATTAGTATTAGTATTATTTTGAGATTTGGTAGTATTTTTTCCTTTGGTAGTAAAAAATACTACTGCACTAATACTAGCTATTACAATAAAGATTGTTATAAAAATTGGTGCTATCATATTTTTTTTAGGATTAACTATATTATTTTGGGGTTGATTATTAAAGCTATTATCATTAGTTGTATTATTTGGGGCTTGATTATTGTTATCTAAATTAAAATTATTATTATCATTCATTTATATATTCCTCCTTATGATAATTGTATCATTATTTTGTTGCTTAGTAAATAAATATATTTATATTTTTTATTTGTATGTATGATTGCTATTTTTTTAAAAATAAGTTAGAATATTATATATAAATATGGGGATTAAGATAGGAAGTGATATTTATGGATAATGGACAGATTAAGATTACGGCTGAAGAGTTGGCTAGTAGTAAGAATATAATTGATAGTATAACTAAATATTATTCAGAAAGGATTGTTGGTCAAGCTAATTTGGAGAGAGCTTTATTAATAGCATTGATGGCGAATGGACATATTTTGTTAGAGTCTGTACCTGGTCTTGCTAAGACGACAGCTGCTAAAGTATTAACGGAAGCTGTTAATGGAAAATTTTCAAGAATTCAGTGTACACCAGATTTATTACCTAGTGATATTATAGGTACACAGATATTTAATTATTCTAAAAATAATTTTGAAACTAAGATAGGTCCTATATATGCTAATTTTGTGTTGTTAGATGAGGTTAATAGATCTAGTGCTAAGACACAGAGTGCTACTTTAGAGGCTATGCAGGAAAGACAAATAACTATAGATGGTAAGATATATAGATTACCTAATATTTTTGTAGTAATAGCTACACAGAATCCTATAGAACAAGAAGGAACATATATATTGGCTGAAGCACAGTTAGATAGATTTTTAATAAAAGAAAAGGTTAACTACCCTACTGTTGATGAAGAAATAGAGATAATGAAAAGGATTGAGAATAAGGTATTTGATAATGGTAAAGCTATACTAAAATTAGAGAACTTGGAATATTTACAGAAGTTAGCTGAAAAAGTATATGTAGATGATTCTATAAAGAAATATATTGCTACTATTATACTAGCTACAAGGCATCCAGAAAATTATATTGATAAGAATTTAGTTGAATATATTAATTTAGGTTCTAGTACGAGAGGGGCTTTAGCTTTTATGCAATGCGCTAAAGCATTAGCTTTAATTAATGGTAGAGATCATGTAATACCTGAGGATATAAAAGAATTAAGATATAGTGTACTTAGACATAGAATATCATTAAACTTTTCTGCTGTTGCTGATAATGTTACTATTGAACAGATAATAGATGCTATATTTGGAGCAGTACCTACACCATGAAGTTAAATTATATAAATAAAATTAAAGCTAATATTTCAATATATTCTAATAAGAAAACTAGTAATATATTAGATGGTACTTATAAGTCTGTTTATAAGGGTAAGAGTATGAATTTTGAGAATTTGCGTGAATATGTAATTGGAGATGATGTTAAGGATATAGATTGGAAGTCATCTGCTAGAAGTGGTACTTTATATATTAAGCAGTTTATAGCCGAGAAGAAGCACAATATTATGTTTGTTATGGATACTGGTATAAAGATGGATGCTGATACTGATTTATATGAGAGTAAGAAGAATATTGCTTTGTATACGGCTGGTACTATTGGATACATAGCAATTAAGAATAATGATTATGTGGGAATGGTTATTGATACAAATGAAGAAATTATGTATAAGCCATTTAAATATAATTTATATAATTTAGAAGAATATTTATGTGAATATGATAAATATGCTTTAGAGAAAGAAACTAATATTAATGATCTATTAGAGTATGTATATAAGAATATTACTAAAAAGATGATTATATTTGTTATTACAGATATGAATGGTGTTGAAAAGATAAAGACTAATACGCTTAAGAAATTAATGCAAAATAATGATGTATTGGTTATAAATATTAATGATAATTATATGTTTGGGGATAATATTTATGATGTTAATAATAATAAATATATTCCTGAGTTTTTGCTTAATGATAAGAAATTACATGAGGTTGAGATGGAAGTTAGAAAAGATATATTAAAAAAGAATATGAGAAAATTAAAAAGAAATAGTGTTAGTACTACTTCTATTAGTTCTGTTAAAGAGATTAATAATAAGATTATAAAATTATTGGAGGAACATAAGTATGCAGGTACAAACTGATATAAGGCCTATGTTTTCATATTCTTTTTTAATAATATTATTTGTTATTATACTTATTATAATTGTTTTTCTTATAATGAGATATTTAAAGAGAAAAGAGATAAAGAAAGATGTTATTATACCTAATCATAATGAACTTATGAATATTAAGAATAAATATTTATTGAAGTTAGATGAATTAGAGAAAAAGCTTAAAGCTAATGGTATTACTAGTAGACGGGCATATCAAGAGTTAAGTAGTTTAATTAGAAACTTTATATATGAAGCTACTAATATTAAGGTTACGAATTATACTTTAAAAGAGATAGGCACTCTTAATATGCCAGTGTTATATGAATTAGTAGCTGAATATTATGATCCAGAGTTTGCAGTTATATCTAAGGGTAATATTACGGCATCTATTGATAAGACAAAGGTGGTGATAGAGAAATGGAATTGAGATACCCCTTTGCTATTATAATAGTAGTTATATTATTTTTGGGAATAATATGGATATATAGAAAGAAAGATAATGGATATAAGGATGGATCTAAGATTGCTAATACTGAATATTTAAAGAATACAGATTATTATAAGAAGAAGCTTAGAGAGTATAAGATGATTAGAAATATAGTAATGGGTATGTTTGGTATTGGTATAATTACTTCTTCTTTATTAATAGCAAGACTTGCTAAGATAGAGACTGTTAATAGTAGTCAATATAGTAGAGATATATTTTTATGTATGGATGTTTCAACTTCTGTTGATCAGTTAAATATGGAGCTGGTGGATAATCTTAAGAAGACGGTAAATAAATTACATGGGGAAAGATTTGGTATATCTATATTTAATACTTCTTCTGTTATATTGGTACCTCTTACTGATGATTATGGTTATGTTATGGATACTTTAGATATGATTAAAAAATCTATTAAAGCTAATAATCCTATAGAATATGGTACTTATTCTGGTAAGGATTATACTTATGTTACTAGTTATATAAGAAGTGGTACGATAGAGAATGCTGATGTTAGAGGGAGTTCTTTAATTGGAGATGGACTAGCGTCATGTGTTTATAGTTTTCCTAAATTAAAAGATGAAGATAGAAGTAGGATTATTATTTTTTCTACAGATAATGATTTAGCTGGTACTCCCCTAGTCTCTTTAAGTAAGGCTGCTAGTATTAGTAAGAGTAAAGATATTAAAGTATTTGGTGTTGGTACTAAGATAATGAAAAATAAAGATAAAAGAGAATTTGAGGAGGCTGTTACAAGTACTGGGGGTAAGTTTTATCAACAATCTTCTAATACGGTTAGTAATATTGTTAAGGATATTGAAGCTACTTCTAAGACTTTATTAAATAATCAAGTAGAAACTAAAGAGATAGATATTCCAGAGATACCTTTTATATTATTAATGATATCTGTTATAGGGATAATTATTATGGGAAAGAAGGTGTCTAGATGAGAAGTTTTCCTATTATTCCTATATGGATGATGATAGTTATTTGTTTATTCTTATTCTTTATGATATTAAAGAATAAGAATAAAAATATTAGACATATTGTTATAGTAATACTTTTATTTATAATTAATATGAGATTTATGATTCCTTCTGGTAATTCGATAGTACTTGCTAATAATTTAGATGTTTTATTTGTTATAGATAGTACTATTAGTATGAATGCTGAAGACTATAATGGTACTAATACTAGACTTAGTGCTGTTAAGAAAGATTGTGAATATATTATAAGGAGTTTAAATGGGGCTAGGTTTTCTTTGATTACATTTAGTAATGAGGCTAAGGTAATGTTACCTTATACTAAGGATATTAATACTAGTATAGAGGCTATAGATGTTATAGAGCCTGTTAGTTCTTTATATGCTAAGGGATCATCATTAAATATTCCTATTGATAGTATGATTAATTCTTTGAAGTCATCTAAGCAGAGTCAAGATAAGATAAGAATTGTATTTTATATTAGTGATGGAGAGATTACTACTAATGAGAAGTTAAAGAGCTTTAAAGGAATACAGAGTTATGTTGATAATGGGGCTGTATTGGGATATGGTACTAGTAAGGGTGGCTATATGAAGGATAAGAGCTATTATGATGAAGATAGTGAATATATTATGGATTATACTGGTACTAATTTTAAGAAGGCTAAATCTGTTATTGATGAAGATAATCTTAAGAAAATAGCTGATGATATGAATGTAGATTATATTCATATGGATAATCAGAATAAGATTAGTTATAAGATAAGAGAGATTGAAAGAATGGCTGATGAGGGTGTTGAATCCTCTGATAAGAGTACTTATGATGATATATATTATATATTTGTTATTCCCCTACTAATTTTATTAATATTAGAATTTAATGATTTTAGGAGGAAGAATATATGAAGAAGATATTGAAGATGCTATTAATATTTTTAATAGTAGTATTAATAAAATTAGTAAGTACTTTTATGATTAATGGGATAATTATATTTAATTATAATCATGGTATATATAATTCTATGTTAGTTAAGTCTTTATATTTTTTAAATATTAGTGAACCATATATTGCTTATTATAATGAAGGTAATATAATGTATAAGAAGAAGGACTATGATGGGGCGATTAAAAAATATAAAGAGGCTATTAGTTTGAATCCTCCTCATGATAAGGTATGTGATGTAAGAATTAATTTAGCTATGGCGATGATTAATAATATTGATATTAATAATTATAATGAGGCCTATGATACGTTAGAAGAAGCTATATATGTATTATATAAAGATAAGTGTGCTGGTATTGATGGGGATAATAAAGAAGCCCAAGAGTTAGAAGCTGAGATAGAACAATTAAAAGAAGAATTAAATAATAATTCTAATGAAAAGAATAATACTGAAAAAAAAGAACCTGAAGAAGAAGAATCTGAGGTTGAGGAAGAGCTTAAAGAGATAGAAAAGAATTCTAATGGTAATAGGCAGGAAGAATTAAATGAATATGAGAATATGGGTGGAGATTATTATTCTGGTAAGAATTGGTAATAAAAAGAACTCTTAAATGAAGTGAACCCTATTTTGGACACTTTATAAAAAAGGAGTCTTTTGATAAAATACTATCTCAAGAAAGGAGATAGTATTTTTTATGGCTAAAAAAGGACAACAATTCAGAAAATATACCGATGAAGAAAGAATACAAATAG
>JAZAUS010000005.1:0-134392 GCA_036342255.1 Bacilli bacterium | reverse complement strand
TTATAGTGGATTTACTAGTGTTTCAGGATTACCTACAACTATATTAGATGGTGAATCTAAAAATGTTACATTTAGTAGTACTAATGGGATACCTAGTGTGGTAGAGGTTAATAATGCAACTAGTAGTTATAGTAGTCCTACATTAAGTTTATCTAATGCGACTAATAATGTAGTTATTACAAGAAAATATACAATTACATATGTAGATTTTACTGGTAATATAAGTGGTTTAATATCTAGTATGAGTTCTAGTGGAGGAACGATTACATTTGATAGTACGACAAGTATTCCTGATAGTGTTACAGTTACTGGAGCTACAGGTAGTTATAGTAGTCCTACATTGAGTATAACTAATGTAACAGGTGATATTAGTATAACTGCTACTTATTCAGTTGTTTCTGGTTTAGCTTATGAGACTCTTATAAATATTTATAATAATTCTGTTGCTAGCACTGATTCAACATGTGATAATAGTTTATTACGGGATAATACGACTGATACTAATTTAAGATTTACAGGTAACAAACCATGTAATTATGTTTATTTTAATTGTTCTGACGTTGATAATCCTACTAGTAGTACATGTGAGAAGTGGAGAATAATAGGAGTATTCAATAAGAATAATCATCAGGTATTAAAAATAATTAATTCTACATTTTATAATAGTGGGGGAAATGTTCAATTTAACTCTGTTAATAATAGTTCTGGTGTATTGTGGGGAACTAATACGCTTTCTACTACATTTAATACAACATATTATAATAGTATGGCCCATACTGATAATCATGATTTTATAGAGAATGTTAATTGGTCTATTGGGGCAACAAATAATTTAGGTGTAAAGCCGGATGTATTATATACGGCTGAGAATGCTTCTATTACTAGTAGTTCACTTCCTTTTGGGCTTTTATCAGTGACAGATATTAATTATGGTACTAGTGTTACTAGTTGCTATGATACAACTGTTAATAGATGGAGTTCTAGTTGTATGACAAAAGCATCTTATGATTGGTTATTTGAAGGTAATGAATATACTTTAATACCTTATTCTACAACTAGTTATTATGTATATAAGATGCAAACGAATTATCAACCATATAGAACTGCTATTAATAGTAATCTTCCTGCTAGAGTTGTTACTCATTTAAAGACTAATGTATATTTTGATGGTGGTGTTGGTAGTGAAAGTAATCCATATATATTAAAACTATCTAATAATTAAAAAGTAAATATAAAGCTTTTAATTAGGATTTTATTTCTTAATAGAAGCTTTTTTTATGTATAATATTCTATAATTATATATATTGTAAGTAGGTTAAATTATTTGACAAATATAAAAAAATATTGATAATTTTTTTATATTATGTTATAATTCAGTTGAAAAACGAGGAAGAAGACGAGATTATTTAATTAATATTTATAGAGAGTTCGTGGTTGGTGAAAACGAATAATATATTAAATAGTTACTACTTTGGAGTGTAGTTAATAGCTATCGGTTAAAAGCCGTTATATAAATTAAGTAAAAAAAAGGATGGTACCGTGCTTATGCACTCCTTGTGTATCATCCTTTTTTTAGGAGGTAATATGGATAGAATAGAAGATGAATGGAAAATACTTAGAGATGATTTATTTGAAGTTAGATTGGCACAAAAAATGTCTAAAGATAAAAAAACTTTAAATAATTTAAGAGATAGAGAAACTGAAATATTAAAAAGATTAAAAGAAGTGGCTGTTGCTAAGGCTGATAATGAAGAAAGGTATGGTAAAAAGAAATGATTAATTTTAAAGAAGATGAATATTTAAGTAAGTTAAATCACAGCTGTGCTCATGTAATGGCACAAGCTGTAAAACATTTATATAAGGATGCTAAGTTTTGGGTAGGTCCTGTTATTGATACTGGATTTTATTATGATATTGATTTAGGTGATAGAGTAATAAATGATAAAGATATAGAAGATATTACACGTGAGATGAAGAAGATTATTAAAGATGGTAAAAGGATTGTTAGAAATGAAATAACTAAAAAAGAAGCGTTAGAGATGTTTAAAGATGATCCTTATAAGATAGATTTAATCTCTAATATGGATGAGAATGAGGAAGTTATATCTACATATACACAAGGTGATTTTACTGATTTATGTCGTGGACCTCATGTAGATACAGTAAAAGAGTGTAAGAATTTTAAACTTATTAAATTTAGTGGAGCTTATTTTAAGGGTGATTCTAAGAATAAAATGCTTCAAAGAATATATGGTGTATGTTTTAAGACAGCAGAAGAATTAGAAAATCATTTAAAAGAATTAGAAGAAGCTGCTATGAGGGATCATAGAAAATTAGGACGTGAATTAGAAATATTTATGTTATCTGATGTAATTGGTTCTGGTTTTCCTATGTGGTTGCCTAATGGAGCTACTGTAAAGAGAATTCTTGAGAGATATATTCAAGATAAAGAGATAGAACTTGGTTATGAACATGTATATACACCAGCGTTAGCTACTACTGAGTTATATAAAATATCAGGACATTGGGACCATTATAAAGAAAATATGTTTCCGGTAATGCAGATGGATAATGAAGAGTTAGTCTTAAGACCTATGAATTGTCCTCATCATATGATTATGTATAAGAATTCACTTCATTCATATAGAGATTTACCTCTTAGAATTGGTGAGCTTGCTCATGATTATAGATATGAGGCTAGTGGAGCTGTATGTGGTTTAGAAAGAGTTAGATGTATGTGTATGAATGATGCTCATATATTCGTAAGACCAGATCAAATAAAGGATGAATTTGCTCGAGTAGTTAATTTAATATTGGAAGTATATAAAGAGTTAGGTATAGAAGCTGATTCATTTAGATTATCTTTAAGAGATCCAGAAGATAAAGATAAATATTATGATGATGACCAAATGTGGAATAAGGCTGAATCAATGTTAAGAGAAGTATTAACTGAGTTAAAGATTGATTTTCACGAAGATATTGGAGAAGCTGCTTTTTATGGCCCTAAATTAGATGTTCAAATAAAAACAGCTTTAGGACATGATATAACTTTATCTACATGTCAATTAGACTTTTTATTACCAGAAAAGTTTGATTTAACATATGTTAATGAAGAAGGAGAAAAAGTAAGACCTGTTGTTATTCATAGAGCTATAACATCTACTACAGAGAGGTTTGTAGCATATTTAATTGAAGAGACTAAAGGAGTATTTCCTTTATGGTTAGCTCCTGTACAAGTAAGTATAATTCCTGTTAATAATGAATATCATTTAGATTATGCTAAAGATGTATATAAATTATTAAAGAAACATAATATTCGTGTATATTTAGATGATAGAAATGAAAAATTATCATATAAGATAAGAAGTAGTCAAACTAAAAAAATTCCACTTACATTAATACTTGGGGAAAATGAAAAAGAAGAGAAGACTATTAGTTATAGAAAATTTGGTACGAAAGAAACTATTACAGTAAGTTCTAAAGATTTTGTTAAAGAAATAAACAAAGCTATTGAAAAAAAACAAGTTAATTTATAATAATATTGACAAAAAATGGTAACTATGTTATCATTTTTTTGAATTTAAAGGGAAAGGAGTGAGAAAATGATAAATTTTAGATTCGGTATTTTGAGTAATAATAAATTAAATTATAGAGTAGCTTTAGAAAGAAAAGTGATTAAATGTGTAACATTTTCTCACTTTGGTTTATAGTGTATAAAATATAAATTTTTTAGGGCTATCTGTAAAAAAAAGATAGTCTTTTATTATGGAGGTTTAAGATGAAAAATTTAAAAGAGTTTAAGCCTCTAATAAGGTTGATTGGTGAAGATAAAAAACGTCTTGTATTTGCTAGTATTTTAATATTTTCATCAGGTATTGCTGAAATATTTACGGGATATTTAAATGGTGCTGCTGTTGAATCAATTACTAAATTTGAAATGAAAAAAGCACTTTTGTTTTTAGGAATATATTTTGTTATAGAACTTACTCTAGATGGATTTTTTATTCATATGGCTAATTCTATTTTATATAAAATAGAGAGTAAACTTACTAGAAAATTAGGTTTTAATACTTATATTAAAGCTTTAAATTTACCTGCTGTAGCCTATGAAAAATATTCATCTGGAGAGATAATTAATAGAATTACTAATGATGCTGATACTTTAAGTTTTGCCTTTGGTAGGCTATTAAATATGGTATCATCTATTGTTGCATCATTAATAATTATAATTTATGTATTTTTTAATTCATGGATTATTGGATTAGAGATACTTATATTAGTTGGGTTATTGTTTTTAGTTATTAAAATATATAATCCTAAACTAAAAAAAATTCATAAAGAAAGAAAAGTAGAACAAGATAAGTTTACGTCTTTGACAACAGAATCTATTAGAGGTATAAGAGAAATAAAAACATTAGGAATAAAGAATAGTTTAATAGACAATATGAGGGATATTATTAAGTTGATTTATAAAAAGTCTGAAGTAGAAATAGATATTCAAAAAGAATTTAATACTATTACGAGATTTATAAAGTCTCTATTAGAAGTAGGAGTATTTGCTACATGTGTAATACTTATATATTATAAAATGATAAGTTTAACGTTCTTTATTGCTATGACTTATTATGTTTATAGATATATGTGGCTAATTGAAAACTTAAATGATTTAACTCAAACTTATCAAAAAACGATTGTATCAATTAGTAGGGTTAATGATATATTAGAAAATAGATTATATCAGGATGAATTATTTGGTGACAAGCATTCCAAAAATGTAGAAGGGGTAATTGAGTTTAAAAATGTAACTTTTTCTTATCCAGGAGAGAAAAATACTTTAAATAATTTTAATTTAAGATTAGAACCTGGCAAGAAGATTGCTGTGGTTGGTAAATCTGGACAGGGAAAGTCAACTTTATTTAATTTAATAACAAGAATATTTGATGCAAATGTTGGTGATATATTGTTAGATGGAGTTAATATAAAAGATTTGGATGAAGATACGTTACGTAATTCTATTTCTATAATAAGACAAGAGCCATTTATCTTTAATAGAACTATTAAGGATAATTTTAGATTGACTAAGAGTAATATTACATTAAAAGAAATTAGAAAATATGCTAAAATGGCTTATTTAGATGATTATATTATGTCTCTTCCTAAGAAGTATAATACTTTATTAGGAGAGGGTGGAGTTAATTTATCTGGTGGTCAAAAACAAAGATTAGCAATTGCTAGAACTATGTCTAAAAATAGTAAGGTTATATTATTTGATGAGGCAACAAGTGCTCTTGATAATAATTCACAGGATTATATTAAGAAGTCAATTGATGATTTAGTTAAGGATCATACTGTTATTATTGTTGCTCATAGATTATCTACAATAGTTGATGCTGATATTATTCATGTTGTTGATAAGGGACAAGTTGTAGCATCAGGTACTCATAATTATTTATTAGAAACAAGTAAAATTTATCAAGAATTATATTATTCAGAATCTTTAAATTCATAATAAAAAATTGATAGTATAAACTATCAATTTTTTTATGGTATTAATCCCCAACCAGTTACTACATATCTTCCATTTGTTTTTTTAGCACCACCAGCTGGATTGTTAATTAATTCTCCATTTTCTATCATTGTTGCTGAGGTACCTCCATCTAAGTTTGCGGCATTATAAGCGCCATATTGTATAAGAGTTTTTATAACATCTTGTAATGAAGCTCCATTTATGTAGTTTTCACCATCAACAGATAAAAACATCATAACGCCATCTTTTCTTTGGGCAATAGCCATTCTAGGAGAGCTTCCCCAAGGATCACCGACAACTTTAATTTTTTTACCATTAACTATTAAGAATGGATCGAATGTTAGGCCATCTTTTATTCCTGCTTTTAAGGCTTGGGTACCAGTAGCATTGGTCATTAATTTTAGTTTTCCTTCTTTTGTTATACCAATAATATTTGAGCGAAATACATCTGGATCTTCTTCGTTTGACCAAATAATTTCTTTATCTTTTATTACATAGCCAGTAGGAATATCTGATCCCATGCCTGTATCTACAAATCCACCACCGTTGATACATACAACGCCATTATATCTTTCACACATTGTTGAAACTCTTTCTCCATAACCTCCAATATTAAATTTTTTAGTATGGATTAATTCAACTTTTGTTGGATCATATATTGCTACTAAATTGGCATTTGAACCACCAACTTTTATTTTTAGTATTTTATATAAGTCATTTCCAGGTTCTCTTGTTAATAATTCTTTTTCATATTTGTTTTTATATTTTTTCTTTTCTTTAGTATTTATTACAATACTATCAGTATTAGCATCTTCATCTATAGCAACAAAATAATTGTTTTTCATTACTTCTTCAATTCTTTTTTCATTATAAAATACTCTTGCTAACCATTGGTGTGTCATAGTATTCATAGCTGTTGAAATATACATGTTTCTAACTTTATCCCAAGGTCCATACATAACTATAAATCCTGTTAAAGCAAAAATATCAAGAATAATGAAAAGAATAGTTCTTTTTAATATTTTTCTTTTATGTCTTCTTCTTTTTTTACTCATATATTTACTCCGTTCTATAAGGGTCAGTACTAGTTCCTTTTCCTTGGGTTAGTATACTTTTACTTATTGTAATTGTAGGTACAACATAAGCTTCATCAGTTGTATAAGCTGTTTCAAGTGTTGAATCTTTTTTTATTAAATATATTTCATCAGTATCTTTTTCTGGACCAGTTAAAATAAAGTAATTATCTAAACTATTATTGATAATTGGATCTCCTATGCTAAGTAGTCCAACCTTTGTATCGATTGTTGTATTCATTACACTACTATAGTCATAATTGTTATCTTTGCCATAGTAGCTATTGTGGTATTTTGCACTTTCAATAATATTATTGTAGCTAAGACTATATAGATATTTATGATTTAAATAATGGGCAAGAGAACCATAAGTTGTATCATTATGATAAAAATTGTCATTTGAATAAATGTATTCTAATTTTTCATCATCAACTTTTATATAGTCGTTTAATACTAATTTGTAATTTTCATCATTATCTTCATATATTCTCCATATATCTTCATCAAGTTTAACATAACTTCCAAATTTTTTTGTTTCTTTTTCAACGATATATGGATTGTTTTCAGTTCCATCTCCAGATATAAATTTAATTTTATTTTTAAGTGTAATTACAGGCTTTATACCATATATTACTTCTCCATTATTACTATTTAATTTTCCATTATCATCAATATACCATATTTTTGATCCTTTGGTATTTGCTAAATAATTATACTTCTCATTATTAATAAAGCTTTTTTCAGCCCCAGTATTGATGTAGTCATTAATAGATAATAGAGATATATAATTATTTTTATTAGTTTTATTACAAGTGATTTTTTTGATATTACTTATATTATCAATACAGGTTTCTGTTTTGGTTAAATATTTTGTTTTATTATTAAGATTGTTTTCTAAAATACCAGTATAATCTTCTTTATCTTTGTTTAGCCATTTAATTAAGTATGAATTATGATATTTTTTATTTTTACCATAAGCTAGATTTGTTATAGTATCATCTGCTATTAGGACTATATCTTTGTTGTTTGTTACTTTAATAATTCTCCATATAATATTAGAATATATTAAATAATTCTTATTAGTATCATTTTGAAAATAATAGTTATTATTTATTTTTTTAAAATTATTTGTATTAAGGTTAGTTGTTATAATATTTTTTGCTAATGTATCATTTTGTTTTTCAATTGTTTTTTTAGAATCTAAATAAAAATAAATAGTTCTTCCTCCATACCAAAAAATGCATACCATAATGAATACAAAACTGATAAAAGAAAATATTTTTTGTTTATTTATTACTAATTTAGCTTTCTTTTTGTTTTTTCTTTTTCTTTTTTTCAATACTGCACCAACTTCCTTATTATTTCCACAGCTTAAATTATATCATTTTAGAACGATTTTGACAAGATATTTGCTGAATATTTTATTATTTAAAAAATAAATTATGTATGATATACTATATTTAGGTGAAAGTGTTATGAAAAAGAAAAAACTATCAGTAATTGTACCTTGCTATAATGAAGAGAAGGCTTTGCCTTATTTTTATAAAGAGATAAAAAAGGTTGCTAAAAAGATGAATTTTTTAGATTTTGAATTTGTTTTTGTTAATGATGGTAGTAGTGATAAAACTTTAGAGGTGCTTAAAAATTTACATAATAAGGATGAGAGGGTAAGGTATATTTCGTTTTCAAGAAATTTTGGTAAAGAAGCGGCTATGTATGCTGGGTTAGAAGCTTCTTTAGGTGATTATGTTACATTAATGGATGCTGATTTGCAAGATCCACCAATGATGCTTATAGAGATGTATAATTATATTGAAGCAAATGACTATGATTGTGTTGGAACTAGGAGAGTTACTAGAAAAGGAGAACCGGTTATTAGAAGTTTTTTTGCTAGACAGTTTTATAAAATTATTAATAAGCTTTCTAATATAGAGATGGTTGATGGAGCTAGAGATTATCGATTAATGACGAGGCAAATGGTTGATGCAATACTTAGTTTGAAAGAATATAATAGATATTCTAAAGGATTATTTAGTTTTGTTGGTTTTAAAACTAAGTGGTTGGAATATGAAAATGTTGAAAGAGTAGCTGGGGAGACTAAGTGGAGTTTTTGGAAGTTATTTATATATGCTATGGATGGTATAACGGCTTTTTCAACAAAGCCATTGGTTATTTCGGCTTTTATTGGTTTTTTATTCTGCTTTATAAGTTTTGTTATGATAATAATTATTATTTGCAAAACTATATTATATGGTGATCCTGTTAGTGGTTGGCCTAGTTTAGTATGTATTATTTTTATGGTAAGTGGTATACAATTGTTTTGTATAGGTATAATAGGTCAATATTTGTCTAAAACATATTTGGAAGCTAAAAATAGACCTATATATATAGTTAAGGAATGTAGTGATAATGATGAAGAAAATAATTGATTTATATAAGAAGTATATGGAGGTTATTAATTATTTAATATTTGGTTTTTTAACTACAGTATTAGTATTGGTTGTATATTATATATTAACATTTACTATAATTGATCCTGATGATCCAATAATGTTACAGGTTGCTAATGTTGTTTCATGGATTGTAGGTGTTATATTTGCTTATGTAACTAATAGAAAATATGTGTTTCAAAGCAAAAATGAAAATAAAATAGAGGAAGCTAGTAAATTTGTTTTTGCTAGATTAGTTACTTTAATAATGGATATGTTTATTATGTTAGTGGGGGTTACTTTACTAAAAGGTAATGATAAAATTGTAAAGATAATATCTCAGGTAATTGTTATTGTAAGTAATTATTTGTTTAGTAAAGTGTTAGTTTTTAAGAAGGGATAATATGAGAAGAATAATATTATTTAGTATAATTTTTTTCCTATTATTATCTGGATGTAATAATAGGAAAGAGGTTAGAGTGGAAGCTAAGAAGATAATTGATAAGGAAGTAGTTAAAGATAAGTATGTTGATAATAATCCTATTAAATTATCATTATATGTAGATAAGAATAAAATTGCTAATTATAAGAGCCCTATGACTATATATAAAGATATTGTATCTTTAGAATGTTATTATACTAATGATGATAAGATTATTGATGGTAAATTTAAAGATGTTTTTAATAGTTATTATAGTAAATATAGAGATATAGATAAATATAAGATTGGATATTATATTAAATTTAGTACTGTTGATGGTGAAATATCTAAATATATTTATAGGCCTAGTGATGTAGATAGTTTTTTTAATTATATTCAAGTATATTTGTATGATGATATTCATCAGGGAGATGGTTATTATGATCATATATCTAATGAAGAATATAATGATGATATGTTGTTAACTTCTATTAAGTTAACTGCTAGTATGTATATAGATAAAGTTAGTAGTGATATAGAGGTAAGTGTGTTTACTTATTTAGCTAGTGATATAGATGATAAGGGTCAATATAGGGGTAATAGTAAGTATAAGGTTGTTATTAGTAAAGAGATGTAAAATGGGTATAATTTATTGAAAAATATGGCTATATATGGTAGAATTTAATTGATTGAGGTGTTTTATGGATGTTAGTAGAATATTATTAATTGTTTTTACGGTTTTTATGTTTGTAGTATTGTTTATGCCTGTGATTAAGATGGTTGCGCTTCATATAAATGCTATGGATGTTCCTAATGCTAGGAAAGTACATAAAAAACCTATTCCTAGATTGGGAGGTTTGGGTATATATCTTGGATTTTTATTGGGATATATGCTTTTTGGTCATGAATCAATTCAGATGAATTCTATACTTATTGGTAGTTTTATTATTGTTCTTGCAGGAATGATTGATGATATTAATCCTATAAAGGCTAGATATAAATTGATATGTCAGATAATTGGTGCATCTATTGTACCTATTTTTGGTGGAATATTACTTAAAGATATTAGTGCTTTTGGAATATATATAAATTTTGGAATTTTTAGTTATATTATTACAATTTTGTTTATCGTAGGTATTATTAATTGTATAAATCTTATAGATGGTTTAGATGGATTGGCTGGTGGTTTGTCGGCTATATATTTTGCAATGATAGGTGTAGTAGCTATTCTATTTAATAATAGTAGTGGTTTAGATACAATTTTAACTTTTATTATGCTAGGAGCTACGTTAGGATTTTTAGTTCATAATTTTAATCCAGCATCTATATTTATGGGTGATTCTGGAAGTATGTTTTTAGGTTATATTATTGCTATTATAGCTTTATTAGGTTATAAGAATGTTACATTTACTTCTTTAATTGTACCTGTATTTTTGATAGCAATACCAATTATGGATACATTATTTGCTATTGTTAGAAGACTATTAAAACATGAGCCAATTATGAAACCAGATAAAAGTCATTTACATCATCAGTTATTAAAGCTTAATTTTTCTGTGAGAAAAACAGTGTTAATTATATATATTGTTGATATATTATTTGCTATAGCATCAATTATTTATGTTTTTAACAATCAACTTTATGGTATAATTATATATATAGTTTTGTTTATTTTAGTTTTAATTTTAATAATAAAAACAGATATTATTCATAATAAAAATGATTAAGGAGGTTTTAAGTTTTATGAAAGGAATTATTTTAGCAGGTGGTTCTGGAACTAGACTATATCCTATCACGGAGGCTATTAGTAAACAATTAGTTCCAGTATTTGATAAACCAATGATTTTTTATCCATTATCTGTATTAATGGAAGCAGGTATTAAGGATATATTAATTATTACTACACCTGAGGATCAAAAAGGATTTAAAAGATTATTAGGAGATGGAAGTAAATTTGGAGTAAATCTAAATTATGCTGTTCAGCCAAGTCCTGATGGACTAGCCCAAGCATTCATAATAGGTGAAGAGTTTATAGGTGATGATGCTTGTGCTATGGTACTTGGTGATAATATTTTCTATGGCAGTGGTTTGCACAAAAAATTAAAGGAAGCAAGTGATAATGCTAAAGATGGAAAAGCTACTATCTTTGGACATAGAGTTCCAGACCCTAAACGTTTCGGTATTATGGAATTTGAAATAACTGATGAAGGAACTAAAGTACTTAGTGTTGAAGAAAAACCCGAAAATCCAAAGAGTAAATTTGCTATAACGGGATTGTATTTTTATCCGAAAGGTGTTAGTAAAATGGCTCGTGAAGTTAAACCATCAGCAAGAGGCGAGTTAGAAATTACAACACTTAATGATATGTATTTGCAACAAGGAGATTTAAATGCATGCCTATTAGATGGTGGATTTGTTTGGTATGATACTGGGACTTTTGATAGTTTAAAAAGAGCTACTGATATGATTGCATCTATTCAAAAAAGTAATGACGTAGTTATTTGTTGTCCAGAAGCTATTGCTTATAGAAAAGGATGGATAGGTAACGAAGAAATATATGAAAGAGCTGAAGAATTAAAGAAAAATAGTTATGGACAGTTTTTGGATAAAGTTTTAAAAGATAGGATGAAGTTTTTTATTACAGGAATAGGTGGACAATTAGGTCATGATATAGAATTAGAATTAAGAAAAAGAGGATTTAAGAATATTATGGCACCACAGTTAGAAGAATTAGATATTACAGATAAAGATAAAGTAATGGATATGATTAAAAAATATAAGCCTGATGTTATATTCCATTGTGCTGCATGGACTGCTGTAGATAAAGCAGAAGAATCTAAAGACATGAAAGATACATGCTACAATGTCAATGTAGTAGGTACTAAAAATATGGTTGATGCAGCAATAGCAACAGATGCCAAATTATTATATATGTCAACAGACTATGTCTTTGATGGAACTAAAGAGGGTACATATAAACCAGATGATAAAGTTCATCCATTAAGTGTATATGGAGATACTAAATATAAAGGAGAAGAGGAAGTAAGAAGAAATCCTAAACATTATATAACTAGAATATCATGGGTATTTGGTATTAATGGTAATAATTTTATTAAGACTATGTTAAAATTATCAGATAACCACGATACATTAACAGTTGTAAATGATCAAGTAGGTTCTCCAACTTATACTGTTGACTTAGCAAAATTACTTGTTGATATGAGTCTAACAGATAAATATGGAACCTATCATGTTACCAATGAAGGATATTGTTCATGGGCTGAATTTGCCGACTATATATTTAAGAGTAATAATAAAGATACTAAAGTAATACCTGTTACAACAGCAGAATATTACAAAGATAAAGATACAAGTAAAATAGCAACAAGACCAATGAATTCTAAAATGGATAAATCTAAATTAGATGAATTTGGCTTTGATAGATTACCTAGTTGGCAAGATGCAACAGATAGGTATTGCGATGAATTAGCAAAAGCAAAAGTATTAGTAAGAAAGTAGGTAGATAAGTTAATGAAATTTTTAGTTACTGGTGGAGCAGGGTTTATTGGTAGTAATTTTATGCATTATGAAGTAAAAAAATATCCAAACGATTATTTTGTATGTTTAGATGCTTTAACATATGCTGGAAATTATAATAATATAAAAGATTTAGAAGAATATGATAATTATAAATTTGTTAAAGGTGATATTACTGATAGAGAGTTTATAGATAAATTATTTGAAGAAGAGAAGTTTGATATTGTAATTAATTTTGCTGCTGAAAGCCATGTTGATAATAGTATTAAGAATCCAGAAATATTTTTAACTACAAATATTATAGGTACTAGTGTCTTATTGGATGCTTGTCGTAAATATGGTATTAAAAGATATCATCAAATATCTACTGATGAAGTATATGGAGATTTACCTTTAGATAGACCAGATTTATTATTTAAAGAAGATACACCACTTCATACTTCAAGTCCATACTCATCTTCAAAAGCATCAGCCGATTTACTTGTTATGGCCTATGCTAGAACGTATGGATTACCAGTTACTATATCAAGATGTTCTAATAACTATGGACCATATCAATTTCCTGAAAAACTAATACCTGTTGTTATTAGTAAGGCTTTAAAAAATGAAAATATACCTGTATATGGTAAAGGAGAAAACGTAAGAGATTGGATTCATGTAATAGATCATAACATAGGAGTAGATTTAATTGTTAGAAATGGTCGTGATGGAGAAGTATACAATTTAGGAGGACATAGTGAGAGAACTAATTTAGAAGTAGTAAAAACTATATTAAAACAATTAGATAAACCAGAATCTTTAATTACTTTTGTTGAAGATAGAAAAGGTCATGATTTAAGATATGCTATTGATTCAACAAAAGTAGAAAAAGAATTAGGTTGGGATTTAACATATAATTTTGAAAATGGAATTAAAGAAACAGTAGATTGGTATATTAATAATAAAGAATGGATAGATAATATATTATCAGGAGAATATAAAGAAGCATACAAGGGAGAAGATAAATAATGTTAAAAAAAATAGAAACTGAACTTAAAGATTGTTATATAGTTGAACCTAGTGTTTTTGGAGATGATAGAGGATATTTTAGTCCATTCTTTATTCAAAAAGATATGGAAGAAAATGGATTGTTTTTTGAAGGAGTAGTACAATGTAATAGAAGTAAAAGCTCTAAAGGAGTAGTAAGAGGACTTCATTTTCAAAAAGATCCATATTGTCAAACTAAATTAGTTGAAGTAATAAATGGGGCTGCTATAGATGTAGTAGTAGATATAAGGGTAGGTTCTCCTACCTATGGTAAACATGTTGCTGTATTGTTAAAGCCTTATGATTCAAATGATAAAACTAGTGGAAGGCAATTATATGTGCCACGTGGGTTTGCTCATGGATTTATTAGTTTAGAAGATAATACTATATTTCAATATCTAATTGATAATGATTATGCACCTAGTATGGAAGGTGGAATACTTTGGAATGATCCAGAGCTTGGTATAGATTGGAATGGTATGTTTAAAGAATATGGAATAGATAATCCACTTACTAGTGAAAAAGATGGAAAACATTTAACTTTAAGAAAAAGTCCAGATTATTTTAAATATTCTAAAAAGTAATAACTGAAATTGTTATTGCTTTTTTATTATTGTTTATTTTGTGTCATTTTTGTGTAATAAAGTTGTTATGATTTATTAAATATGATATAATAAATAAGTACATATTGGAGGTAGGAATGAAAAAGAACGAACGAAATGGAACTGCCATAAAAGTTATAAATATGACAAAAGAATTTAAAATATATCTTGATAAAGCTAATACATTAAAAGAAAAATTACTCTTTTTTTCAAGAGGAAAAAAAGATACAAGAATTGTACTAAAGAAGATAAATTTAGAAATTAAAAAAGGAGAAACAGTAGCTTTAATTGGAGATAATGGTAGTGGTAAGAGTACATTATTAAAACTTATGACTAAGATATATTATCCAACTCATGGAAGTGTTATAACACATGGAAAACTAACTTCATTATTAGAATTAGGTGCCGGGTTCCATCCAGATTTTTCTGGAATAGAAAATATTTATTTTAATGCATCTATTTTTGGATTGTCAAAAAAAGAAATTGATGATAGATTGGATGAAATAATTAGTTTTTCTGAATTAGAAGAATTTATTGATAATCCAGTTAGGACATATTCATCAGGTATGTATATGAGACTTGCTTTCTCAATAGCTATAAATGTAAATGCTGATATATTACTTATAGATGAAATATTAGCAGTAGGTGATCAGCATTTTCAGGAAAAATGTCATAATAAATTAATGGAGTTGAAGAAAAGTGGAAAGACTATTGTTATGGTTTCACATAGTTTAGATTCTGTTAAACAGTTATGTGATAGAGCTATATGGATTCACGATGGTGAAATTAGACTGGATGGAAAATGTGAGAAAGTTGTAGATGAATATTTGAAAGTATGTATGTAGGTGGTTATGATGAAAAATATAAATGAAATTATTGTTTATAAAGAATTTTTGAAATCTAATGTAAAAAAAGATGTAAGAGGTAAATATAAAGGTTCATTTTTAGGGGTTTTATGGTCTTTTATTAATCCATTATTATCGGTTGTTGTTTATGCTATAGTATTTCATTTTATTATGAGATTTAATATAGAGCATTATTTAATATATTTAATAGCTGGTATTATACCATGGACATTTTTTACAACAGCGTTAAATGCTGGTATGAATTCTATTTTATTTAATGCTGATATAATAAAAAAAGTTTATTTTCCAAGAATTATTCTACCAATTTCAAGTGTTACTAGTTGTTTAGTTAATTTTTTGATATCTTGCATAATTATTGTGTTGTTTGCTTTATTTAGTGGAGTAGGAATTGGTTATTCTTTATTGTTTTTACCAATTGTAGTGATTATTCAATATATATTTACTTTAGGATTAGTTTTTATATTAGGGGCATTAGAAATATATGTTAGGGATATAGAACATATTGTTAATTTTATAATTAGTATGTTGTTTTATGTGACACCAATTTTATATACTGTGGATTATGTTCCAGATAAATTTAAAATAATATTAAGATTGAATCCTGTTGCTTATATTATACAAGCTTATCATAGTATTTTCTATTATAAGCAAATGCCTAATTTGATTAATTTAGGAATAATATCTATGTTTAGTATATTATTATTTTTTATAGGTTATAAGGTGTTTGATAAGCTTCAGAGAGGGTTTGCGGAGGAGATATAATATGAAAAAATGTGATATAATTATACCTGTTTATAATGCTTATGATAGTTTGGTTGAATGTGTTAATTCTGTTATTGAGAATACTGATTTAAATAATAATGGATTGATTTTAATTAATGATAAAAGTACTGATAATAAAATACAATCTTATTTGAAAAAAATAGAAAAGAAGTATAAAGAAAAAAATATTAAAGTAATTAATAATGAAGAAAATTTAGGATTTGTTGGTACAGTTAATAAAGGAATGAAATTGTCAACAAATGATGTTTTGCTTCTAAATAGTGATACTGTTGTTGGAAAAAAATGGCTTGAGAAAATCAGTGAATGTGCATATAGTCAAAAAAATGTTGCTACTGTTACACCTTTTTCAAATAATGCAACTTTAGTATCAATTCCAAATTTGCTTGAGAAAAATGAGATAGATGATATAGATATTGATTATTATAATAAGATATTTGAGAAAAATTCAAATGGTAATTTTCCAGAAATTCCAACAGGACATGGATTTTGTTTATTTATAAAACGAGAAGTATTGAAAATAGTTGGTTATTTTGATGATAAAACATTTGGTAAAGGATATGGGGAGGAAAATGATTTTTGTTATAGATGTTTAGATTATGGTTATAGACATTTATTATGTGATAATACAATTGTATATCATAAAGAAAGTCAATCTTTTAAAAATAAGAGAAATGAGGTGTTAGAAGAACATTTAAAAATATTAGAAGAAAGATATCCAATTTATTGTCAAAAAACTAAACATTGGCTTAAAAGAATGCCAATTAAGAATTATTCTAATAAAATATATTATGGTTTAAAATTGTTAAACAAAAAAACTAATGTCTTAATTTTAATTCATAATTGGGAGACAAAAACAGGTGGTACTACACTTCATGTAAAAGATTTAATAAGTGGTCTTTCTGATAAATATAATTTTTTCGTTTTGTCAAGAAGTACTTTAACAGAAAATTATACTTTATCTAGTATAATTGATGGTGAGGAGAGGCTAATATTATTAAAAAAAATATTTGTACATAGTAAGTATTCTTTTTACAATGAAGAATATAAGAATATGATTAATGTTATTTTACAAGATTTTAATATAAAGATGATTCATATTCATCATTTGCAGGGACATTATTTTGATATTTTAGATGTTGCAAAAAAAATGAATATAAAAGTTGCTATTACATTGCATGATTTTTATTGTTTATGTCCTACTATTAATATGTTAGAGTTAGGTAATGATTGTTGTTTAAATAAAAAACAGAGTGAAAAAAAATGCAAAGATTGTTTAAAAAAGCAGATTGCTTTGAATAATAATATTGTTGAGATTTGGCAAAAAAGATGGTATGATTTTTTGAAGAAAGTAGATAAGATTATTACTCCGTCTGAAAATGCTAAAAAGTATATTTTGGACTATTATAAAGATTTGAAAATTGATGTTATTGAGCATGGTATTGAAATGGTAAAAAGTGATTATAGACCAAATATAAATAAAGGTGTATACAATGTTGCTATGATTGGTGTAATGTGTAATCATAAAGGTGGTAATATATTACTTGATGTTATAAAAAAATCTTATGGTAATATTAAATTTCATACTTTTGGTTATAGTGAAATAAAAGAATTAACAAAAAATAGAAATAATTATAAATATCATGGATTATATAAAAGAGAAGATTTACTTGAGTTATTGAAAGAAAATAATATAGATTTGATTTGCTTCTTTCAAAAATGGCCAGAAACTTATTCTTATACTCTTAATGAGGCTATATCTGCTGGTATTCCGGTTCTTAGTTTTGATATAGGAGCTGGTGCTGACAGAGTAAAAAAATACGGATTTGGTTGGACTGTAGATTTAAATAGTAATACAAATGAAATAGTTAAGAAAATAGAGAGTATTTTTAATGATAAAAAAGAATATAATGAAGTAATAAAAAAGATAGATGAATATAAAATAAAAACTATAAAAGAAATGTGTAGTGAGTATGATGAATTTTATGATATTAATAAAATTGATTTCACTTATACTTTTGATAAATTAGATGAAATTATTTTTTCTGAAACTAGTGAATTCGAAGAATTAAATGAAATAGTTAATTCTACTAAATGGAAACTTATTAATAAAATAAAGTTTCCAAAATCTTTTGTTTATTTTGTGAGGAAAGTTTTAAAACGAGGTGAATGAATGAAGTTGGCAGGAGTAGTAGTTTTATTTAATCCTTCTAATTTAGTTTTAGATAGTATAAATACATATATAGACGATGTTGATGTTTTATATGCTGTAGATAATAGTAGTGTTGATAATTCTGAATTATTTAAAAATAAAAAAATTAGGTATGTTGCTAATATGGATAATTTAGGTATTGCTAGGGCTTTAAATATTGGTGCAGATATGGCTATTAATGATGGATATAAGTATTTACTTACTATGGATCAAGATAGTAAATTTGAGAATAAAGGTGTATATAAATTAAAACAAATGATTATAAATTATAGTAAAAATAAGATATTAATTGATAAATTTGGTAGTAATGTTAATAAAATAGGTTTATATTCACCTGTTCATGTGATAAATAATGATCCTTCTATAATGGGAATTTCTAATGATAAATATGATTCTCCAATTAATGTTATGACATCTGGTAATATAATTAATTTAGATTCTTATAAGAAAATTGGAGGATTTAAAGATTGGTTTTTTATTGATTGTGTTGATTTTGATTATTGTTTGAATTTAAGAAAAAATGGATATGAAATAATTAGAAATAATAGTATAGTGTTAAATCATGAACTGGGTAGTTTTGTTGAAAAAAAAATCTTTGGTAAAATTTATACGACGTTTGAACATAATTATATTAGGAGATATTATATTGTAAGAAATAGACATTATTTATATGATATGTATAAAGATGATTTCAAAGACTATTGTGAATTAGAAAAAAAATGTACAAAAAGAGAATTTAAACTAGTTTGGTTATGTGAAAAACATAAAATAAAGAAAACATGGTATATGTTAAAGGGATATTTGGATTATAAGAAAGGAAAGAAAGGAAAAATTAAATAATGGAAAAGAGATCAAAGAAAAAAGCAAAAGTAGAATTAAGTGCAAAATCAAATCCTTTATGGAAGCATAGAAAATTATTTAGTTTTATATATTTTTTAATTACTACATTCTTATTTTTGGTATATATTAAATATTCTAAAACTGTAGGATTTTCCTGGGATTTAATGATGTTTTTTTATATTTTTGATATTTTTATTTTATGTAATTTATTAATAAATAAAAAAACGTTGTACAATTTTATGTATAGAAAGCGATATTGGATTGGATTTGTATTATTATCAATATTAGTTATCGGAAAATATAATGGTTCGTCAGTACCAATATGGAATGATATAGTGCAACCTGAGTATCGGGTAAAATCTAGTATCATATATGGTAGTGCTCGGGGTATAAGAAGTGATGAATGGTTAGTATCTACTCCAATGACATTATCGCAAGCTACTCCTACAGTAAATTTTGCAACTTATAATAAAATACTTGGTGCGCATAAAAATTTAGTTATGTTATATCCTAATTTGCCATCAAAGGATATTAGTATTCTTGCAACACCAAATAAAATTGGATATTTCTTTTTAGATGTAGAACGAGCATTTTCGCTAGCATGGTATTTACCATATTTTATAATGTTTTTTGCAACGTTTGAGATGTTCATGATTTTACTTAATAAGAATAAATTTTATTCATTACTTGGAACAATTATTGCTATATTATCACCGGCGGTACAATGGTGGCAAAATCCTACTTTAGCTGGTTATGGTGCTTTAGCAGTAGTATTGTTTTATTATTTTCTGATTACTGAAGATAAGAAAAAGAAATTGTTATTATCTGTGCTATTTGGATATTCTGGTTATTTATATATATTAATTCTATACCCAGCTTGGCAAGTTCCTTACGGATATGTATTTTTATTATTCTTCATTTGGATAATTATTAATAATAAAGATAAAGTAAATAAAAAAGTATTTTTATATCTTATTCCAACTTTAATGGTTATAATTATTCCATTAGCTTTAACATTTTATTATAATAGAGATGTAATAAAAATTATGACTTCAACTGTTTATCCAGGAGGACGAGATAGTTCTGGTGGGGGAGCAGATTATATATCTCTATTTACTTATGTTAGTTCTATTTTCTTTCCTTTTAAGTTATTAGATAATCCTTGTGAAATATCTCAATATATGGGATTGTTTCCAATACCAGTTTTTTTATCTATTTATTATATGATTAAAGCAAGGAAAAAAGATTTATTTTTGATTATGTGTAATATTTTAATGGTTTGGTTTTGCTTGTGGGTTTTATTTCCTTTACCTAATATTTTGTCGAAAATAACTTTAATGTATACTTCAACAGTTAATAGGACACAAGTAGTTATAGGTTATTTGTCATTAATTATTTATATTTATATATTAGCTAATTATCATACATCAACTAGGGAAAATCTTTTTAGTAAGAAAAGAATTATAATTGGAATAATTTCTGTTTTATCTACTATAACAATTGTTAAGCTTTCTAACAAAACTTTTAAAATTGTTGCGCCAAATTATTTAACTTTGAAAATGACTATTGCATCATTAATCGTATTTTCTTTTATAATTTTTTTAACATTATGTAATGATAAGAAAGGTAATAATCTACTTGGTTTATTATTAATCTTATTGTCGATTGAAACTGGATTATTTGTATCACCTATTAATAAAGGATTGAGTGTTTTTTATGATAAACCGTTAGCTAAAGAAATAAAAAAAATGGTAAAAGAAGATAAAAATTCTATTTTTATGAGTGCTGATAAAGATAGATATACAGGTAATTATTTAGTAGTTAATGGTGCTAAAACAATAGATTCTGTTAATTATGTTCCAAATTTAGATTTGTATCATAAATTGGATCCTAAATTGAAATATAACGAAGTTTATAATAGGTTTGAACATGTTGGAGTTCAAATTATTGAAGATAAAAATACATATTTTGAATTAATATATAATGATTATATTAATATGTTTATTAATAAAAGTGATGTATGTAAAATTGGGGTAGATTATTTGGTTACTAGTGGCAAAGATTTATCTAATCTTGGTTATGAAAAAATCTATAATGAATATGATGCCTATATTTTTAAAACAAATTGCTAAATATAATGAAGAAGATTTTTTGTTTAATAGTGAAAGGAAATTATTTTTATAATAGATGAATTATTTATGAAGTATAATTATATGCTTCTTTTTTTATTATATAACTATATTATTATTATTATTATTGCTTTTAAGATTCTAAGCATTTCTATATAATAAAAAAATCAAACCATATATTGGTTTGATTTTTAATCGAATATATTGTAACCTAAATCTAAATCTAAAGGTCTATATCCATTAATAGTTCCATTATCTGAAAATTGCCATAATTTATAACCTGTTAAAGAATAACTTGGTTTATCATTTAAAGCTTTTGTATAATCAGTTGGAGATGGACTGTACCAACTGGCAACCCATATACTGTTTTTGTTTATTAGTTGGGTAGTGTTTAAATTATTATTTAACCAATTTAGGTTTGCATATACACTGCAACCATATCCATTAGATTGTATAATACTACAGAACTTATTAGCAATACCTGTTAGTGTTGGTTTACCAAGTGAAGCATAGCTATCTTCTTCCATATCTAAATATACAGAAGTTTTTAAATTTGGTTTATAACTAACAGAATTAATAAGTCTCATGACGTGAGCAGCTTCACTGACTGCAGATTCGGCATTGTAATTTAAGTTAGCATCATTATTATCTTTTTGAATTCTTTTGGCATATGAATATAGATAAACTCCATAAGGAATATTATATTGTTTACATTTAGATACATTTTCTAAAAATAATTTATCATCTTGATTAGACCAATTATCACCATATCCTGCTCTTAGTATAACAAAATCTATACCGTTAGCAAAAGTAGGCCAATCAATATTTTTTTGATATTGAGATATATCTACACCTTTATATACTTTTTGTTTTTCGTAACTTTCTAATATAAATTTTTGACTGTTATTTTCATTACAATTGTCTAATAATATGTTGGTTTTATTATCTGTATTTCCATTTAATAGAGTAACACATTTGTTATTGCTTTTAGATATGATAGTAAAATTACCATCTTTGTCATTTATTAATGACCATTTTTGATTATTAGTACTATTATTTGCATAAATATCAATGTTGTCATTTGTATTATTAAAGTTTATATTAGGGTTCATTGCACTAGTAATAGAGTAGATTCCATTACTAGAGTATTTTAAATACCATATTTGATTATTTCGATTATTTCTTTGATATAAGTTAATATTGGTATTGTTTGATTTATATCCTCCAAATATTTCCATTACTTTATTATCATCTATAGAAGATTTAATAATATAGTATCCATCTTTAATTGTTTTGTCGTTAGTGTTTAATTGTGTATCTATAATACTAAACATAGATAAATCTGATGGATTATCACTAAGGCTTATTGTTGTTCCGTTTGCTAATGAAGAATCACTTATACTTAAATACTTATCAATTCCAGCTGGTATAATATTATAGATACCATCAGTTGTTGTAATTATATCCCATAGTTGTTTTTCACTTTTTATAATTAAATTATTATTACTATTTAGACCTAGGTAATATTTTGGGTTTAATAGAGATCTTATTATATAGTGATCTTCTTCTTTTATTATATACCATTTTTGATTGTTAGTATCTTTAGAATTATAAAGTTTTATAAGAGCTTCTTCATATTCGGTTCCACCATATACATCTAAAGCTTTTGTATCATCACTAGTTGCTTTTATGGTATATACACCATTTGCTAAATCATTATTTTCTAATTTAATAAATTTATATTTTTGATTTGTTCCATCTTTTCCAAAATGTAATGAGATGTTTGTACCATTGTTGGTTTGATTTCCATAAACATCTAAATACATGCTATATGAGCTAGATATAATGTAATAATAATCATCGTTTGCTTTTTTTATAATAAATTTTTGAGCTGTTGAATTATTACAATTATATAATTGTATGTTAGATCCTGGAATAAACTTAGCTCCATTTATATCTAAGCATTTATTATTACTAAGCATACTTGTTATTTTATAATAGCCATCTGATAAATATTTAATTCTCCATCTTTGATTAATACTATCTTTTCTTTGATATATTTCTATATTAGTTTTATTAGCTAAACTAGCTCCATGAACATCTAATACTTTACTATCTGATAGAGCTGTACTAATAACATATATTCCATCATCAATAGTTTTTTCATGATTAATTTCTTCAACTAGTTTAAATTTTTGAGCAGTACTATTATTACATTTATATAGTTGAATATTAGTACCATTAGCACTTTTTCCTCCATTTACATCTACACAATAATTTTTATTGCTGGAAACGATATTAAAATATCCATTACCTATATGTTTAATATACCATCTTTGATTAGGCCTATTATTACTATTGTATAATTGGATATTTGTAAAGTTTTGATAGTGTCCTCCAAATATTTCAAAAACTTTATTTGTATCAATTATACTACTTATGGAATAACTATCATCGTTTGCTATATATTCAATTTTCCATTTTTGATTATTTCTTCCATTTTTTTGATATAATTGAATATTTGTACCACTAGTTGTACTTCCTCTATTTAGATCGATTACTTTACTACTACTAACAGCACTTTCAATTACATAGGTGCCATTTTTAATTGTACTAGTTGCATATACATTATTTATGTTGAGGAATAAAAAAATTAGTAGAATAAATGCAATTCTTTTTTTCATTTAACCACCACCTTATATGGGTATTGTATCAAACTTTTTATAAAAAGTCATCATTTACTATATAATTTACTTAAAAATTACATTATTTATACTAAATAACTTTAATTATTATATTATATAGTTTGACTATATTATCAAAAAAATGATATAATGTCATCAAAGATTAGAGGTGTTAAAGTTGAAAGTGTTGTTGATTATTCCTTCTTATAATGAAGAAGAAAATGTTTTGGAAAACTATCAAAGAATACTTGATTTCAATAAGAAGAATCATACTAATTATGATGCTATTGTTATTAATGATGGTAGTGTGGATAGAACTGAAGAAATATGTATTAAGAATAATATTCCTTATATTACATTGGTACACAATTTAGGAATTGGTGGAGCTGTACAGACTGGTTATAAATATGCATTTGAAAATGATTATGATGTGGCTGTCCAATTTGATGGTGATGGACAGCATGATGTAAGATATGTTAAGAATATTGTAAAACCTATTAAAGATGGTAAAGCTAATATGGTTATTGGGTCAAGATTTATAAAAAAAGAAGCTAGTGATTTTCAGTCTAGTAAAGCTAGAAGAGCAGGTATTAGTATGATTTCTTTCTTTATTAAGTTAGTAACTGGTAAAAAAATATATGATACTACTAGTGGATTTAGAGCTGTTGATAAAGATTTAATTAAGAGATTTGCAAAGAATTATCCTGTTGAATATCCTGAACCTGTATCAACAACTGAGATTTTAAAGTCAGGATATATGGTTGATGAAGTACCAGTTAGTATGAATGAGCGAGTCGGTGGAGTTTCTAGTATTAGAGCTTGGAAAAATATATATTATATGGTAAATGTAATATTATCTATAGTTATTATTGGAGTAGGGAGGTCTAGGAAATGAATATTAATTTAATTATTGTATCTGGTATATTTAGTATTTTTATAATTATTTTTATTTTACATTTGGTTCATAAAGAAAAAATAAATGTTAAGTATTCCTTAGTGTGGCTGATATTGTTTATTGGGTTATTGGTATGTTTATTTATACCTGGATTATTATCTTATATAACTAAAGCATTGGGATTTCAAACAGCTTCTAATATGATTTTATCTTTACTAATAGCAGTATTAGTTATAATTAATATAACTAATACAGTTATTAATTCTAGTCAAGATAGAAAAATTAGATTATTAATTCAAGAAATATCTATTATAAAGAAGGATAGGGAAAAAAATGAATGAGAATTATTATGATAGTAAAACATTAAAAAAATTGCAAAAGATAGAACTTGGTATATTAAAAGATTTTATAAAGATATGTGATGAAAATGATATAGATTATTTTATATGTGGTGGTTCTGCAATAGGAGCTGTTAGACATAAAGGGTTTATTCCTTGGGATGATGATATAGATGTAGCTATGTCAAGGAATGATTATGATAAATTTTTAGAAATATTAAATAGAGATTATTCTGATAAGTATTTTGCTATGAACAATGATAATAATCATAAATTTCCTTTAATGAATACAAGAATGGGGTTAATAGGTACAGAATATAAAACACTTGATTTAAAAGATATTCCTGGTGAGTTTGGAATATTTTTAGATATTTTCTTTTTTGATAATGTTCCAGATGATGATAAGTTGATGAAAAAACAACATTCTAAAGCTTGGTTTTATGGCAAACTTCTTGTATTAAGTGGTGTTAAAAAACCAGTATTATATTGTTATGGCATTAAGAAGAAAGTATTGGAATTCATATTTTTAGTTGCTCATTACATATTAAAAATATCTCCTTTTAGTACAAGATATTTTTATAAAAAAGCTTATAAGTATTCTACTATGTATAAAGATTGTGATACGAAAAGATTTGCATATATGTTTGATCCTCAGAAATATACTAGTATTGTAAATAAAGATGATGTATATCCTGTTAAAAAAGTTAAATTTGAAAATTTAAATGTGAGTATTTATAAAAATGTTGATAAATATTTGACTACAAGATATGGTGATTATATGACTTTACCACCTGAAGATAAAAGACATACTCATCCACCATATAGTTTAATTTTTGATAAAAAAAAGAAAGGAAGTAAGTAATGAATATAGTATATACAACAAATGATGGATTTGTTCCACAAGTTGCAGCCTGTATGACATCAGTATATGAGAATAATAAAAGGGTTAAAGAATTAAATATTTTTGTAGTTGCTATTAATATGAGTAAAAAATATCAAAAAATATTAAAGGATATTGGTAAAAAATATAAAAGAAAGTGTTATATTGTTGAATTGAATGATATAAGGGGTATGTTTGATTTTGATGTTGATACACTTGGTTGGCATGTTTCAGTTTTAGCAAGATTCTTTTTTGATAAACTATTACCTGATTGGGTAGAGAAAGTAATATATCTAGATGGTGATACAATTTGTTTAAGAAGTTTAAAAGAGTTATGGAATATTGATATGTCTAAAAATGTAATAGCTGGTAGTTTAGCACCAACTAGTAGAGTAAGACCTGTTACGGAGCTAGAATTAACAGATAAAGATCCTTATATTAATGCTGGTGTTCTTCTTATTAATTTAAAGAAATGGCGTGAAGAAAAAACTGGAGAACGTATTATTGAATACTATAAAGAACATAATGGTAGATTATCTGCTAATGATCAAGATGCGATTAATGGAACTTTAAGGCAGGAAATAAAAGTAATTAAACCTAAGTTTAATTATTATACTTCTTATATATATTATCCATATTGGTATTTAAAGAAATCACAAGCTCCTTATAAGTTTATTCCTAAGAGTTGGTATGATGAATCAAAAAAAGAACCTGTTATTATTCATTATTTAGGAGAAGAAAGGCCATGGAGAGAGGGATGTAAACATCCTTATCAAAAGGAATTTGATTATTATATGAGTCTTACTCCTTTTAAAGATAAAGAAAAAGATAAGGGTTGGGAAACATATTTTTTCTTCTTTTATATATTTAATTTCTTTGGTAAAAGACTTCCTAGATTTAGATTTTGGGTTATTAATACTTTTGCACCATATTTGATGAAAAGAAGACAAAAAAAATTAAAAAAAGATGGAGATTAGTGTGAAATATTTAGATAGATTTATTTTTAATAATGATAAAAGTATAAAAAGTCAGAGTGTTATATGGAATATTGTTGCTAGTTTATTAAATGCTATTATATCTGCTTATTTGTTATTAATAGTTACACGTTTCATTGGTGTTAAAGTGGGAGGTATTTTTGTAATAGCGTCTACTTTAGCATATCAAATGCTAACTATAGGTAATTATGGTATGCGTAATTATCAAGCTACTGATACATTAAAAAAATTTTCTTTTAGTGAATATCTAAGTAGTAGATTTATTACTAGTATATTGATGATTATAGCTAGTTTTATAATTATTATTTATAATGGTTATACGATTAATAAAGCTTTAATTATTTTGTTTTTTATATTATTTAAGTGGGTAGATGCTATTGAAGATGTATATCATGGTTTTTATCAGCAAAATAATAGATTAGATGTTGCGTGTAGAGCTCAAAGTATAAGATATATAGTATCTTTAATATTTTTTACTGTTGTTATAATAATAACTAAAGATTTATTAATTAGTTGTATTACAAGTTTTGTATTTTCTTTTATATTCTTTGTATGGATTAATAAATATATAAAGAAAAGGTTTTCTTTTAAAAAGAAAACTAAACATAAAAATGTATTACAACTTTTATATGAATGTTTCCCTTTATTTATTAGTAGTTATTTATATTTATACATATGTAATTCTCCTAAGTATTCTATTGATAAAGTACTTAGTGATAGTTTTCAAACTTATTTTGGTATTATATTTATGCCGGTATTTGTTATTAATTTAATTAGTACTTTAATTTATAGACCATTATTAACGGGACTTGCTGAGACTTGGAATAGTGGTAAGTATAAGGAAATGATAAAAAGTATTGTTAAACAGATATCTATAATAGGAGTAATAACTGTTATGGCTGTTGGATTTGCTTATTTTTTTGGTACACAGGTATTAGGTTTAATATATGGTGTTGATATAAGTAAATATAAATTACATTTATCTCTTCTTATGATAGGTGGAGGACTAAATGCTATAGTTGGGTATTTACTTAGTATTGTTACTATTGTTAGGGCTCAAAAATTAGTTATTTTTGGCTATGGTGTAGTAGCAGGTATTTCAGTTTTAATATCTAAGATGTTGGTAGTAAAATATAAATTGTTGGGAGCAGCAATATTATATGATGTTTTAATACTATTGTTAGGTGTATATTTTATAGTATTAGTTATTATTTTCTATAAAAAAAATGTAAAAAAAGTGTAAAGACCAATTTATTATGATTAGTATTATGCTATAATTATATTAATCATAGTAGAGGGGGATTTATATGAGGGAAAGAATATATAAATTTGATAATATAAAATTCTTATTAATCTTGTTAGTAGTTATTGGTCATAGTGTAGAATTTTATATTGATAAATATAATTCTATGAATAAAATATTTATATTTATATATTCTTTTCATATGCCTTTATTTATTTTTTTATCAGGTCTTTTTCAAAAAAAAATATATCATTTTAAAGATTTACCTTTAAAAAAACTGTGCTATTATTTTTATTTGATTGTTATTATGTTTGTTCTGTTTGTATTATCTAATAAAATGTTTGGTGTTAATTTATCATTTAATTTTATATCTAGTTTTGATGTTCATTGGTATTTGGTTGTTTTAATTATATATATTTTGATGGTACCTATTATTAGTCGGCTTAATTTAAATATATTATTTATTATTAGTTTTATTTTAGGTTGCTTTGTTGGATTTGATAATAGAATTGGAGATTTTTTATGTTTATCTAGGGTAATAGTATTTTTTCCTTTTTTTTGTTTAGGTTTTATTTTTTCTGATAAGAAAGAGACATTAATTAAGATTACAAATAATATTATTTGTAAATTTTTGAGTATTTGTGTAATAATATTTTTCTTGTATATATGTTATAGAAGATTAGATTTAATATGGAAATATAAATCTGTTTTTACTGGAAGAAATGCTTTTAATTTAATTCAGAATATTCCAAATTGTTCTTTTAAACATAGATTTATTACTTATATGATATCACTTGCTATGGGATTTAGTATTATGTGTGTTATACCTAATATAAAATTTAAACTTTTTACTAAATTGGGAAAAAGAACTTTACAGGTATATGTTTTTCATCGATCTTTATTATATGTTTGCTTTAATATGGGATTATTTAATAAGTTGGAAAGAATATTTGGGGAGAAGCTTGTATTTGTTATGATATTAATAGGTATAATTATTACTTTATTATTATCTATTAAGCCTATTAATAAAATTATGAATAAGTTTTGTGATATGATATTATACAAGAAGGAAGTGCAGTTAGATGAAAAATAGAATAGTATATTTGTTATTGATAGTCTCTATGATTTTTAATGGTTTATTATTATTTTTGGTTTATGATAAACCAAATAATAATAAAAATGAACATGTTATGATATTGAGAGATTTTCAAAGTATGAATTTTAGTGATAGGGATAGTTTAAAGAAAGTTAGTGATAATTATATTGTAAATGATAATAATTATCTATTTTTGGGAGACTCAATTACTTTTAGGTATGATTTAAAAAAATATTATAAGGACTTACCTGTTGTTAATAGTGGGATTGATGGTGATAAGGTTTGTGATATAATGGATAATATTAAGAAAAGAGTTTATGATTATAATCCATCTAAGATATTTCTTTTGATTGGTACTAATCAATTGAAAAATCAAAATGATGAAGAAATATTTGAAGATATTATAAATTTAGTAGATGAGATACATGAACATAGAAAATATACTAATATTTATGTTGAATCAATTTATCCTGTTAATGAAAATATTAATAATAGGCATACAAAAATTAGGAAGAATAGTAGGATTAGAAATATTAATAGTATGTTAAAAGACTATTATAGTAATAGTTTTGTTAAATATATAGATTTATATTCTGAATTATCTGATGAAGATGGTAATTTGAAGAAGGAGTATTCTGATGATGCTTTACATCTAAATGATGAAGGATATAAGGTTGTTACAAATGTATTAAAGAATTATTTATAAATATATTATTTGGAGGTTGTTTATATGTGTGATAAGAATATTATTCATACTTTTGTAGTTTTGGCATATAAGGAAAGTGAATATTTAGAAGATTGTATAAAATCTGTTAAAAATCAAAAATATAATAGTAATGTAGTTATTGCTACTACTACTGATAATAAATATATTAGAAAGATGGCTAAAAAATATAATTTAGATGTTGTAGTTGGTAAACATACAAATATAGGTGGAGATTTTGATTTTGCTAAAAATGTTGGTAAAACAGAACTTGTTACAGTAGCTCATCAAGATGATGTATATGATTATGATTATTCATATAAAGTTGTAGAAGAGTATAAAAAGGATAATAATACATCTATTATATTTACGGATTATTATGAAATAAGAAAGGGAGATAAGGTATATTCTAATCTTAATTTGAAAATAAAAAGAGTATTATTATTACCGTTAAGAATAAAAAAGTTGGGTAAATATAAATTTTTTAAAAGATGGGTACTTAGGTATGGTAATAGTATTTGTTGTCCGGCTGTTACATTTGTTAAAAATAATGTTCCTAAAGAGGTTTTTACTTGTGATTTAACATGTAATATTGATTGGTATGCTTGGGAAAAATTAAGTAGGAAAAAAGGAAGTTTTATATATATTAAAGATAAGTTAATGGGGCATAGAATTAGTGAAGAATCAACTACTACAGATATTATTAATAGTGGTATTAGGACTAAAGAAGATAATTATGTTTTTAATAAATTTTGGCCTAGTTTTATATCTTCTATTCTTACTAAGATATATAGAAATAGTGAAAAATCAAATAAAGTATGATATAATTTATGTATCATATTTTTTATTGGAGGTATTGTATGAGAGTTTTAGTAACAGGAGGGGCTGGTTATATAGGTAGTCATACTTGTGTAGAATTATTAAAGAATAATTATGAGGTTATTATTATTGATAATTTGAGTAATTCTAAAGAAGAGGTAATTAATAATATAAAAAGAATTACTGGTAAAGATTTATTATTTTATAAAGGTGATGTGTGTAATAAGAGACTATTAAATAAAATATTTAAAGATAATAAAATAGATGCTGTTATTCATTTTGCTGGATATAAGGCAGTTGGTGAGTCTGTAGAAAAGCCATTAGAATATTATGAAAATAATATAGGTAGTACTATTACTTTATGTAAGATAATGAGAAAAAATAATTGTAAAAAATTAATCTTTTCTAGTAGTGCTACTGTGTATGGAGAACAAAAAGTTATGCCAATTAGAGAGGATTATCCTGTTGGTGGGACTACTAATCCATATGGTACTAGTAAGTTGTTTATAGAGCATATTTTAGAAGATTTAGTAATATCAGATTCAGATTGGAGTATAATACTTCTTAGATATTTTAATCCTATTGGAGCAGATGAGAGTGGTTTAATTGGTGATAATCCTAATGGTATTCCAAATAATTTAATGCCATATGTATGTCGTGTTGCAACTGGTGAGTTAAAAGAATTAAGTATTTTTGGAGATGATTATGATACTAAAGATGGTACAGGAGTAAGAGATTATATACATGTTAGTGATTTAGCACATGGGCATGTTCTTGCTATTAATAAAGTAATTGATTCTAAAGGGGTTAATATTTATAATTTAGGTACAGGTACAGGTTATTCGGTGTTAGACATAGTAAATACTTTTAATAGGGTTAATCAATTAAATATACCATATAAAATAGTAGAAAGACGTGCTGGTGATATTGCTATTTGTTATGCTGATACAGAAAAAGCATATAAAGAACTAGGGTTTAAGTGTAAGAAAACACTTGAAGATATGGTTAGAGATAGTTATAATTTTTATAAAAATAATAAAGAATAATATTGGTGATAGAATTGATAAATAAAAATAAGAATAGTTTAAACAATAACAAGATTTTATATTTATTATTGTTTGTTGGGGTATTTATATTACATATATTTTTTAAATTTTCACGAGATGATATAACATATTTTAGTAAGATTTTAGATAAGATGAGTTTGATAAGCTATTTAGATATGCGTTATAGAACTTGGACTAGTAGAATTATTATTGAGACTATATTGGTAGTTGTTACTAAATATATTTATTTGTGGAGAATATTAGATTCGTTTATTATATTATTATTAATTTATAGTATAAATAAATTATGTTTTAAAGAGGCTGATAAAAATAATATATTATTAGTTTTGTTAATTACTTTTTTATATCCTTTAATAGATTTGACAGGAGCAGGTTTTGCTTCATGTACTACTAATTATTTGTGGCCTCTTTCATTTATGTTATTTTCTTTTATTCCTTATAGAAAATATTATTTTAAGGAGAATATTGATAAAAGAATGTGGCCATTATATATAATGGCCTTAATATATGCTTCTAATCAAGAACAATGTGTATTTTTAATATTAGCTATTAATATGATATTTTTAGTAATTAATATTAAAAATAAGAATAATTGGAAGTATCCTTTAATAGGAATTATAATTGCTATAGTTAGTATTATTTTTATTATTACTTGTCCTGGAAATAGTTTAAGAAACATATCAGAGATAAATACTTGGTATCCAGATTATGTAAATGCTAATATTATGGATAAAATTTATTTAGCTATAGTTTCTAGTGTTTCTATATTAATTAGTAATGGAATAGTTATGTGTTTATTTAGTTTGATATTATTTATAGGTTTAGTTAAAACTAAGACAAAGATTTATAATATATTATTTGGTTTGTTATTATTAGTAGTAATGTCAATATTATTTGTTTTAAGATTTGTTTCTATTATATCTAATAATAAATATATAATATTTGATTATACAACAAAAGTAGGACATGTATTCAAAAATAGTTTAAATAATTATATTATATTATGTTTGTGTTTATTATTATTTATATGTATTTTTTATCTATTATATATAGTTTTGAAAGAGAAGAGTATTATACCTATATTTATTATTTTATTGGGATGTGGAACGAGATTAATAATGGGTTTTTCTCCTACTATTTTTGCATCTGGTAGAAGAACTGTAATATTTTTATATTTTTCTTTAATAATAGTAATAATATATTTGTTAAAAAATATTTGTAATAAATTAAAAATATTGGAGAAAAACATTTTAAATATTATAATTTTATTATGTTTAATAGTTAATATTAGTTTTTTGTTTCTAAAAATGTAAAAAGGCTTTATAAAAGCCTTTTATTTATGATATAATAATTATGAAAGTTGTGATAATAATGAAGAAGAATGTATTTATTGTAGGTGCTAGAGGTTATCATTATAATTATGGTGGTTGGGAGACTTTTGTTACTAATTTGGTAGATAATTATAATGATATGGATACTAATTTTTATATAAGTATGATTACGGATAAGGAAAATGATTTAAAATATAGACCTTCTAAAAATATAGAGGTTAATCCTATATATGTTAAGAATAAGGGAAGTATAAGAATGCTTATATATCCTATTAAGGCTATGGATTATTATTTGGATTATATTGAAAGAAATAGTTTAAAAAATGTTTATATTTATATATTGGGGTTAAAATTATTTGATTATTTAAAAAGAAAGAAAAAATTGATAAAGAAGTTAGGTATTAAAATATTAGTTAATCCTGATGGATTAGAGCATAAGAGAAGTAAATGGAGTTATCCTGTTAAGAAGTTTTTTTTGCTTAGTGAAAGATTGATGCTTAATAATTGTGATTTGGTTATTTGTGATGCTATTGGGATAGAGAGGTATGTATTAGATAAGTATCCTAAATTAAAGGGTAAGACTAAATATATTGCTTATGGTACTAATAGTTTAGATTTAAAGAGGGTTAAGGAAGATAAAATATTAGATGAATATAAATTAAGAAAAGATGGTTATCTTCTAGTAGTTGGTAGATGTGTTCCAGAGAATAATTTAGAATTAATTATTAGGGATTTTATGAATAGTGATATAGGCAAAGAATTAATTATTGTTACTAATTTAAGTAGTGGTGGATATTATAAGAAATTAATTGGTGTTACAGGATCTAAGACTGATAAAAGAATTAGATTTATAGATGGTATTTATGATGAATTAAAATTATCAGTAATTAGAAAAAATGCTTATTTATATATTCATGGACATTCTGTAGGTGGGACTAATCCTAGTTTGTTAGAAGCTTTATCTCTAACGAATTTAAATATTCTATATGATGTTTGTTTTAATCATGATGTTGGGAGAGATTCTTGTTTATATTTTAAAGAAGATGGTAGTTTAACTAAACTTTTAAATGATAAAAAGTCTCTTGATAAAAATAAAAAAGTATTAGGAGATAAGGCTAAAGATATAGTAAAAAACTATTATACTTGGGATATTATTGTTGATAAATATAAAGAAATATTTAAGTAGGTGAATTATGGCTAAGAAAGAGGCAAATTTTTTATATAAAAAAATATTTTCTAAAATAGATAAGTTTAATTATTTGGTAAAAAAAAGTTTATATTTTGCATGGTATAGACATCATTTTTTAATACCTCCTAGAGTATTAGTAAAGTATATAAGATCATTTTTTGTGGTTTTAAGAAGAGGTGGTAATTCATCTAATTTATTTATGAATCAGGCTTCATATATTAAATGGTTTGATGAACAAAATAAAGATATTGAATATAAGAAATTTAAATATAATCCATTAATTAGTTTTGTTATACCTACTTATAATGTTAGTCGTGAATTATTATCAGAATGTTTAGATAGTATTTTAGGGCAAAGTTATGATAATTTTGAGATATGTATTGCTGATGATAATTCTAATTTAGACGAAACTAAAGAGACGTTACGTGAATATATGAAGAAAGATAAAAGAATTAAAGTAACATTTAGAGATAAGAATGGGATGATATCTAAGGCTAGTAATACGGCTATTAGCATGGCTAAGGGAGAATTTATTGTACTTGTTGATAATGATGATGTGATAGAGAAAGATTCTTTATATTATATAGTAGATGTATTAAATAAAGATAGATCATTAGATATGATATATAGTGATGAAGATAAGATTGATTTTAAGGGTAAATATATGGAACCACATTTTAAACCAGATTATTCTCCTGATACTTTAATGGGTGTTAATTATATATGTCATTTATGTTGTCTTAGAAAAAGTATTGTTGATAAATTAGGTGGTTTTAGAAGTGAATATGATGGAAGTCAAGATTATGATTTGTTTTTAAGATTTACAGAGGTTACAAATAAAATATATCATATAGAAAAAGTATTATATCATTGGAGACAAACTGCTACTAGTACGGCTGGATATTTAGGAAATAAAAGTTATGCTTATATAGCAGGTAAGAAAGCTTTAGAAGATGCTTTGAAAAGAAGAAAGTTAAAAGGGGAAGTAATTGAGAATCCTAAAGTTAGTACATATTTAGTTAAATATGGTAATGATAATGAATTAGTTAGTATAATTATTCCAATTAAAGATAAGGCTTCTATTACGAAAAGATGTATAGATAGTATATATGAAAAAAGTACATATAAGAATTTTGAAATAATACTTGTTGATAATAATAGTAGTGAAGAAGAAACATTTAAGATGATAAAAGAATATGAGAATAAGTATGATAATTTTAAGAGTATTAGATTGGAGTGTGAATTTAATTATTCATATATAAATAATATGGGGGTTAAAGAAGCTAGTGGAGATTATATATTATTTTTAAATAATGATACAGAAGTATTAAGTGAAGATTTTATTGAATATATGTTGGGATATGCTAGACTTGATTATATGGGATGTGTAGGTATTAAATTATTATATCCTGATAAATTAGTACAACATGCTGGTGTTGTACTAGGGTTTGGTGGAGTTGCAGGACATATATTTGTGACGGCAAATTATAAGGATAATGGATTGTTTGGTAGACTTGTTATGCCTTATAATTATACGGCTGTAACAGCAGCGTGTCTTATGATAAAAAAAAGTAAATTTGATAAAGTTAAAGGATTTGATGAAAAATTGAAAGTGGCTCTTAATGATGTAGATTTGAATTTGAAGATGTTAGATAAGGGATATTATAATGTTTGTTTATCTAATGTGGAGATGATTCATTATGAGAGCAAGAGTCGTGGCTATGAAGCTTCTAGTGAAAAACATCAAAGATTTTTAAAGGAGCAGGAATATATAAAGAAGAAGTGGGGATCAGTATTGGATAGAGATAAATATTTTAGTAAGAATAATTTTTAGGAGTTGTTGTTATGTCTAATAATAATTATGATAATAGAATAATATATATATCTTTAGTAATATTATTGTTCTTTGGTTGTATTGTTATGCTTAATTCAAATAATAATTTGAATAATGTAGTAGTTGTTAGTAATAAAGTTAGTAGTCTTGAGAATGGGATAAATGCTATTAATAATTATAGTCTTTATGTTAAGAGCATAGCAAATATAAATATTTATAATGTTAATAAAGAAAAGATAGGTATTATATATAAAGATGTAGAGATAGCTTTAGATGATAATTATAGAATTGTTTCTAATTATTATAAGTTAAAAGATTGTGATTATTATGTTTATTATAAAGATGTTGTTAAGGTAGATCAAATATATACTTCTAAATATGATGAATATAGTACTTATAAGAATTATCTTCCTTATAATATAAATATAATAACAAATAATTATTATAGATTATTTGTTGGTAATAAAATATATTATAATTTAAGTGGTAGTAATAGTTTTAGGGTTATTATCAAGGATGATGATAAGTATGGGGTTGAATTTAATGGTAGACTTTTGTATATATATAAGAGTGATGTTTATAGAGAAGTTGAGAATATTAATACTAATGAAGAAGTATTGGAAGATTTGGCTGTGCTTAATTATCATTATACTGTTAATAGGGAAGCTTTAGAATTAGAAGAGTGTGATAGTTCTATATGTATGGAGGATGTACAGGTTGAGGAAGAAATTAAGTATTTATTTGATAATAAATACTATGCTATGACTATGAGAGATGTATATTTATTTTTAAGTGGTAAAGCTAGATTTCCTAAAAAAAGTGTTGCTATTACTATTGATGATGGTTGGTATGTTAAGAGAATGATTGATATATTAGAGAAATATAAATTAACTGGAACTTTGTTTTTGATAGGTAGTTTGGCTAGTCCTAGTGATTATAAATCTGATTTTTTAGAAATACATTCACATTCTTGGGATATGCATACACCAGGTGTATGTTATGGTTCACATGGAGGGGCTATTCTTTGTTGGGATAAAGAAGATATATTAAGAGATTTGAAGAAAAGTCGAGAGAGTTTAAATAATACTTCTGTATTTTGCTTTCCTTTTTATGAATATAATGAAGATGCTATAGAGTATTTAAAAGAAGCTGGTTTTAAAATGGCTTTTATTGGAGGAGATAGGAAAGCAACTATTGGAGATGATTTATTTAAAATTAATAGATTTGAGCTTGTAAATTATACAACTATGGATGAATTTATAGAATATGTTAATTAAGAACAATTGTTCTTTTTTTTTGAAATAAAATGCATTAATAGTATTTGAAAAATATTATTTATATGTTATAATTTTTATTATGAAAGTAGAGGTAGTTATATGGATTTAGTTTTAGTAATATTAGTAGTTGCTATTGTATTAGTAGCTTTATTTTTTAAAGATTTTAAAAGTGTTGTATATTTTTTAGGTATTATAGAGATATTTTTGAGACTTGTATATAGAATTGCTGATTTAATAAAAGTTGCTGCATTTAATAGTTTTTTAAAAAAATACATTCCTACTTCTTTAGAGAGTGTTATTAATGCATATTCTAGTGGTATATTAAATATAGTATTAATATGGGTATTGATATTATTATTTGTTTTCTTTGAATGGTATTTAATAAAGTATTGGTTAGGAAAGAAAAAATAAGATATTATTATTGACAATATATATGTAAAGTTAATTATATAAATAGAATTATTTAATTAATTTATGATATAATTTTATTAGTGAGGGAGTGGGATAATGCTAACATTAACTAAATCGCTGTTTGCGTTGATGATTGGTTTTATTATTTCTACAATATTTGGTGTGATGCTTATTCCTTTTTTGAGAAGAATTAAGGCTGATCAGAAGATAAATGTTTATGTTGATGCTCATAAGAGAAAAGCTGGTACTCCTACTATGGGGGGATTTATTTTTATTGTTCCTTGTTTAATTACAGTACTTATTTTATTATTTACTGGTAAGATGAATTATTCAATTAATCTATTTATTATTTTGTTTGTTATGATAAGTTATGGAATGATAGGATTTTTAGATGATTATATTAGTTTAAAGAATAATACTAATAAAGGGCTGTCGCAAGTTCAAAAATTGTTTTTACAGTTAGTAGTAGCTATAGTTTTTTATATTTTATTTAGACATTTTGGTGAGGGAGATTCTGTTTTGAGAGTTACTTTTTTCAATTTTGAATGGAATCTTAGTTGGTTTTATGGAGCTTTTATTTTGTTCCTTTTAGTAGGTACTTCAAATGCTGTTAATTTGACTGATGGTTTAGATGGTTTGGCTGGTGGTTTATCGGCAATATCATTTCTTGCTTATGGATTAATATCTTGGGGTAGTTATTGGATAAATGGTTATCAGGATATTGGTATTTTTTGCTTTATTTTAGTTGGTTGTGTTATGGGATTTTTAGTTTTTAATACATCACCAGCTAAAGTATTTATGGGTGATACTGGTAGCTTGTCTTTGGGAGCAACATTAGCTACGGTTGCTATATTAACTTCGCATGAATTTTCATTAGCAGTTATAGGTGGAGTATTTGTTATAGAAACTTTATCGGTTATGATACAAATATTTTCAGTTGTTGTTTTTCATAAAAAAGTGTTTTTAATGAGTCCTATTCATCATCATTTTGAAAGATTAGGTTGGAGTGAGGGAGATATAGTTAAATTCTTTTGGATAGGTGGATTTATTTTAGGTTTGTTAGCTCTTATATATGGTGTATGGTTATAAAAAAAGATATTGAAAGATTTTTCAATATCTTTTTATTAGAAAAGAACATTTATTAAAATGTTCTTTAATTTTTTACTGTTTCTGGAAAGTATGTAGAAGTATAATAATGTACATTATCATCTAATTTTATTAATATATTAGTTGGAATTAGAAAATAATTATCTCTCGTTATATTTTTATCACTTACGGGATCATCCCATGTTAAGTCTAAATGTAACCACTTTCCATTTAGATATACAACATTCCAAATATGTTGGTCATTACTTACTTTATAATTTATAATATTTAATTTATTTAAAAATATTGCCATAGCATCAGAATAGCCACTGCAGATTCCATGATGTTCTTTTAAAACACCATAAGCTGTATTTGATTTGTATGTTGCATCTTTAATGTTTTTAGTTTTAAGTGTATCATAATTTGTTTCATTTATTATATAATCATGTATTGTTTTTATTTTTTCTTTTGTACTCATATTATTATTTATTGTTTCTTTTAGTATTTTATCTACTATATTATTAATTTCTTCTTTTTCAGAATTACTATAAGTATGTTCTATTTCTATTTCTATAATATTATTATCAAAATTAAATGTTATACTTTCAAAACTATTAAATGGATGTACATAATTATTTAATATGCTTAGTCCATCAGTATTGTTACTTATTATTTCCATATCATTATAGCATTCAGTATAATTTTTTCCACAATATTTTTCTGCATAAGTTGATCCAGAATTTATAAGGTGATATACGGAATTGATTATGTCTTGTTTTGAATTAACTTCTGCTTTTGTATAGTTTTCTACATATTCAAAATTATCTTCTATATAATAACTATTTTCTGCTATTTTACCATATTTTCTTTCAATAGTTTTAGATGTTAGAAAAAATTTTATATCAGCTCTAAAAAAGATGCAAATAAATATTATTAGAAGTACTGTTATTCCTACAGATACAATGACTTTTTGACCAGTAGTTAATTTATTTTGGTTTTCCATATCTCACCAACCAATCTATATATATGTTTATATTATTTCTATAATAAATTATAATATAAACATTTCTTTATATCAATAGTTAAATTAAAAAAAATAAAAAAATATGGAAGTTCATATTATTTCTTTTCCATATTATTTACTTTTTTTGTTAATCTTGATTTTTCTCTATCAACTTTATTTTTATGAACTAATCCTTTAGATTTAGCATTATCTAAACTCTTTATAGCAGCTTTTAGATATTTCTTTGCTGCTTCTATATCTCCAGCTTGTATAGCTTTTTCTGTATTTTTAATTGCATTTTTTACAGTTGATTTAAGCTGTACATTATTAAGGGTTCTCTTTCTAATTTGTTTAATTTTCTTTTTAGCATTTGCTACGTTTGCCATTCATTTCATCTCCTTCCAAATAAAGCTATATACAATTCTATCAAAAAAAAAGTAAAAAGGCAAATAAAATATGTAAAAAATATTAAAAATATACATGTTTATGATATAGAAATGTATCAATTTAGATATATTTTTAATTTTATGGATTTAATAGATTGTATTATGTTATTAATTATTTAATATAATTTTTCATATAATATGTAATTGATTATTGTATTATTATATGTTATAATTTTTATTATAAGGAGGTCTTTATAGTGGCTTTAAATAAAGAAGAAAAATTAGGATATATAAATTTGTTTTTAAAAAGAGGAAAGGATATTGATGATAGAAAGTTTCTTTTAAATATGAAGAAGAATTATTTGAAAGTTATGAAATTGGATAACTTGGAGAAGTTGGAGAAAGAGATTTATAAGAATAAAAATAGTAAAGATAAATATCTTTTTGAGTTGAAGAGAATATATGATTTTTTATCTGTATTTCCTGATAAACGAGTTGATGAAGATTTAAATGTTTTAAGTGTTAAAAAGAATTTAGTACTTAAAAATAATAAAGATGAAGAAATGGCTTATAAGGAATTATTGTTTGATATTCTTAATATTGAATTGAAGTTGAGAATGAAGATTGGATTAGTTAAAGAATTTGATGATTATGTTGGCTATTATATAAATAATAATGATAGTGTTATTAATTTTGATGATGATTTTGATAATGATGATATTAATACACATGTTAATAAAAAATAGTTGATTGATTTTGTGAATATGAGGGATGTGAAGTTATGAAGATAGATATTAAAAAATTATCAGAGCAAGATATTTTAGCTAGTATTAGAGATTTAACTATAGCAATTCAAATTATGAATGGAAATATATTAAAGCCATATTCTTTTGATGATTTTATTTATTTAGATAAAGATAAGATAAATGGTATGTTGAATAGGTTTAATATTCCTAATGCAGAAGATAAGATGGACATTATTAATGAATATAAAGAAGGCCTTGATTTTATTTTTGGTGATTTTTTTGTTAAGACACAGGAAAATCTTAGAAAAAGAATTGAATTAATTGTTGAAGAAATTAATAGTAAAATTGAATCTAATAATAAAGAGATAGTTTTAAGAAAAGAAGAGAAGCAAAGAGAGATTAATTTTTTAAATGATTTATGGCATTATTTATATGATTTGGATTCTTTATCAGAGAAAGAGATTCCTAAATTGGAAGAATTTATTATGTCTAGTGAATTGGATGATGATGATAAAGTATTGTTTAGTGAGTATGTGGCTTCTTTAATTGTTAGAAGGAATAAATATAAAGATGAAAAAGAATTAAGGGATTTTGATGATAGTTTATTAAAAATAGATTCTGTTATTGAAAATAAGAATGTTTCTGATAATGAGAAAGAAGTTAAAGATCATGATGAGTTGTATATTAAAATTAGTAAATTAGATATTAATTCTGATAGAAGAGAATTGTTATATAATTTATTGAAAAAATATGAAGATGTATTTCGTGATTATGCTCCTGAAAACTTTGAAAAGTTAGATTTCTTTGAGTGGATTGATGAGAATAAATATGATAGTATCAAGACTATAATTGATAAATCAGTTATTGCGGAGGATGAATTCTATCAAGTTTTAGAAACAGTTGCTAAGGATTTAATAGATAATTCTAATGAAGAAGAAGTTAATAAATGTAAAGAACTTGTAACAAAAATCATGAGTGATTTTAATATTAGTAATAAAGATTATGATGAAAAAATTAATGAAATATCTAAAAGAATAAAAAATCTTATTGATAAAATACAATCATCTGATTTTTGTGATGAATTAGAAGAGTATAATAAAAGACTTAATGAATTAAGTAAAGAAGTATCTATAGATAGTGTTTATAGTGATAGTGGATTTACAAAAATTGAAGATGAACTTGATTTGATTGAAGGTATAGTTGATAATTATGGCAATGATCTTGAAGAATTAGAATTTGATATTGATGAATATACTGATGAAGAAATAATTAATTTAATTAATAAATCAGGTGAACCTAAAAAGGTAATTTTTGCTAGTACTATGAGGGAAGCTTATGCTTTTAAAGATATAAAAAAGATAGATAGAGAATTTTATAAAACTATATTTCAAAAATTATTGTTAATAGAAAATGGTGTTAAAGAAGTTAATAAAACTAAAGAGGGGATATTTAATTCAAATAATAAAAAATTAGGTAAGTTGTCATATAAGAAGGGTGGAAAAGTCAGAATTTATTATAAGGCATTACCTGATAATTGTGTTTATATTGTTTTTGTTAATATTATTAAAGATACTAATAGTAAGAAAAAGGTAACTAGTGTTGTTAATAGAGTTAAAAATGTTTCTGATGAATATGATAGTTTGAAGAAATTATTTAAGAGTACGAATGAGAAGGATAATAAGAAAAAGAATAAAATTATTTTAGAGAATTTAGTTATTAGAGATCAGATTTATGAATATTTGGGTCAGGAACCTCCTGCTAAAATTAATGTGGGTGAAGGACATGGAAGAAAATAAATATTTAATATTTATTAGGAGAGTGTTAATATGAAAGATAAAGATTTGTTGTTAAAGCTTATTGATGATAATTATAGAGAATTAAAAAATACTGAATTATATGATGAATATGTTTCGTATTTAAAATTAATAAGTAAATTTAAAAAAATGGTTTCTGATTTGTCTGTAATAGATACTTTAGATGATAATGATTCTAAGGTATTAAATATGGTGATAGATAATGGCTCTAAGTTAATTAAAAGATTAAAGAATATATATAGTAGTAAATATAGGGATAGTTTATCTCAAGACGATATTCAAAATATGGTTGATAAAGTATCTAATGATATTAATAACGTATTATTATCGAGTGAGAGATTTATTAAGTTACATAATATGATGAATTATTATCCAATGATGAGAGATATTATTATAAAAGATGAGATTAGTGATAATTATATGCATGTTATTGATTTTATAGTAGAAGATTGCTATAAAAAAGGAAAGATAAGTGCTCAGGAGGCTGTTAGTTTAAATTTAGCTGTTGCTAATTATGCTACGATAGATGTTAAAAAAGAAAATGAAGAAGATGATGGTACCGAGGAATTAATAATAGAGGAAAATGAAGAATCTATTTATGATAAGTTAGTAGAAATATTTAATAAATATGGTTATGATTTTGATAAGTTAAAGAAAGATGTTAAAGATAATTTTAATAAATATATTAAAGATCTTGATTATGTTGATTATGTTTTATCTAAGTTTCAACAATATGGTATAGAACCTTTAGAGATAGAGATATGTCAAAAAGCTATTTATAAGATTTTGATTAGTAATGATAAAGAAACATTTGATGATGTATGTTCTTTTGTGGATGATAATGATTGTAGTCTTTTTATAATTTTAGATAATTTTGCTGGTGCTTTTAATAAGAAAGATAGAAAATATAGATATAAAAAGAGAACGGATAATGGTGTTAATAAAGGTAATAATGGTGGAGAAGGAACTGATTTTGTAGATTTATCAGGTAGCTATTATGATTTTATAAAAAATGTTGAGATGTTAAAGAATGTTCAAGGACTTGATAGTTTGACTGATGCACATTTTAATAAATTTATTAAATTTATTAATACGCCAAATAATAAAATATTAGAAAATCTTGAAATACTTAGACAATATGGAATAATAGGTAAGGATGAATTTCCTAGTTCTAGTGTATCTTTAATTGGTAATTATACTTCTTATCAGTTAGATCAATTTATAGAGACTGGGCATTATGATTATATAAAACAAAATTTAGGTAAATTGTGTGCTACAAAAAATCCAACTAAATTTTATAAGTTAAGAAGAGCTTGGGATTTAGGAGAGGTTATAACTAGAGGACGTGGATATAAAAGTGAGATAATGCAAGATTCTCTTCCATATAAAGGTATTCATTTAGTTAAAGATGGAGAAGAAACAAGGGTTTTTCAATCTAGATATATAAAGAATGAATTTGATGATACTGAAGAATTATTAGTAGATAACATACCAGAAGGTAAACGTAAGCCTCCTAGATATCATTTAAGGAGTAAAAATTTACCATTAGATGCTTTCAAGAGAGAATTATATAATGAAAATTATTTATATCAATGTTTTGAACCTACTAAAATATTTAGTAAAGGTGATAGGATAAGTCGAGTATTCGAATTGGAAGATAATTATTTAATTGGTTATGAAGAAGAAGCAAAAAATGACGATTTTATTAAGTTTTTGGATAATTATAGACCATGGAATTCTAAAGCAGGTAAATCTGTTCCTGTTAAAAAAGATGATTATACTTATGAGTTTAGACCTGCTGATAATCCTGAACAGATAATTAGAATATCTAGACAAAAAGTACTAAGACTTTGTAATTTATTAAAGAAATATGATATGTGGATAAATAATGAGGACTTTAATAAATCAGAGAAGGTTGCTGTTATTTTATCTGTTTTAGTTAAAGATAGTATTCTTTCATATTGGGAGTTATCAGAACTTAGAATTATTATTAAATATATAGTTAATGATTATCAGAATTCTAATTATAATAATAATATTAAGATTAGAGGTGTAAATTAATGATTGATTTTTTGAAAAATTGTAATATTAGTAATGATGTTATAAAAGATGTTGAAAGAACATATTCTAAGGCTAATTTGTATTCTTTAAATAATAATGAATATGAAGTATATAAAATTATTGAGTATTTTAGAAGAATTGGTATTAAGTATATAGATGAATTGTTAGTTTATCAGTTTAGTGTATTTTTACATAGTTTTGCTGATATTAAGAAATTATTTAATAAATATGGGGAGAATGATTTGGTAAAAAAGATTAATGATGATTATTTAATAATGGATGAATTATTAGAGGAATTGTATTAGTATGTAAAAAAATATAATTGTGTCTTGCAATTATATTTTTTTGGTAGTATTATTAATAATAGGAGGAGTAAAATGAAAAGTAAAAAATTGACATTTGGGGTAATTGCGGTTTTTCTTTTATTGGGAGTTTTTGGTTATACTACAATGCAGTTTAAAGATGCATATGCTATGAAGGATGGTGAATTTGAAGGATTTACAGGGTTATATATTCCTGAAGGAGCGACAGCTGCACCTGGTGATAAGGTAAATGTAGAGTTGAATTTTGATAGTAATATGTGGGATTATGTATCAGTACATTTTATTTCTACAACATCTAGTGATAATTTTACTGTTTATTTGAAAAATATTGATTCAGGAGATGCTAATGATCCAGCTTATTTTATCTTACCTGAATCTGGAAATACATATTCATCTAATCCAGATGGTGTTAAAGTTGGTGAAACTTATGAATTAAAGGATGTTTGTTTATTTAATTCAGAGAAAAGTCAATGTTATACTACTGATAAAAATGCAAAAGATGAACCTTTTATGGATGTTGGAACTAAAAAATATGTTAATGCTAGAGACAAACAAACTATTGATGAAGTAAATAATTTTAGTTTGAATCAAATTAAATTTAAAACTACTGATGCTAAGATAGGGGATAAAGTATATTTTGATATTAATTATACGGGAGTAAAACCTCAGTTTATGAGTGTTTGGTTAAAATCTGAATATGGTAATACATTATACTATCCTGTTGAAGATATTGATACTAATCCTTATATAGTATTAGATTATTATGATTTAGGTGGATATGGTAGTGTATTTTCAGGGGATTATTACATTAGTGGTATAACAATTGGGTTAGAATATGATATGATTTATTATGTTAATAGTTTAGTAAATAATAAAGATGAATATTCTGATTATTGGTGGAAGTGGATTAATAATAATGAAAAAATAAAGGTTACTGGTGATAGTAATAGTTCTGTAAATGATATAAATAATTTTGCAGATGTTATTTCTCTTTCTACACAACAAGCTAAAATTAATGATAAAGTTAATGTTGAGTTAAAGAATGAGAATTCAAGTGCTAAAATTGAAAATGCTTTATTATTGTTTGAGGGAGTAGGATTTAATTCTTCTATTAATGCTTATGTTAAATCAATAGATAGTAATCCATATATAATCGTTCCATTTAATGCACAAAATGGTGATTATGCTTTAAAAACAGTTATAATGAAATACTCTGATGGTACAAAAAAATTTTATAGATTGGGTAGCGAAGATGCTTCTACAAAACTAACTTATATTGTATTACAAGTAAAAAATGATAGTAAAACTATGATTGATAGAGATAAGGCATATTTAGATAATTTGGATTATAATTCAAGAATGTTAGCTGCTATGGATGAGATGACTGAGGATGCTATTATTACTGTTAATGCAAGTAGTAATCCATTTATAGATAAAGGATTATTTGAAACTATTAGAGAAACTAGAAAAACATTAATAATAGAATATTTTGATTCTGAATGGGTATTTAGTGGTACTGATATAGTTAATCCTAAATCAATAGATGTTAGTATTGGGTATGAGGCTATTACAGATAAAAATATTAATAATAGTACTATGCTAAATGATTTGGATAAGCAATCATTAATGCTAACATTTACAAATAATGGGGATTTACCTGGTAAAGCGTTAATAAGATTGAAGGCTAATCAAGTTGATGAAATGTTTAGTGGAGATAATTTGTTTGTTTATTTCTATAATGAACAAGGTAGTTTAGATCCAGTTGCTATGGAAATACAAAAAGATAATGGTTATTATGATTTTTATATTGATCACAATTCTAAGTATATTTTAACTAATAAGAAGTTAAGTGGTAATTATGTTACTTCAAATGATAAATATTTAAAATTAAATGAGAAGAATACTAATAAGACTAATAATAGTGGTGATAATAAAGAATTATTGATAATAGCGGGTTTAGTTATTGCATTATTGGTAGTTATAATAATTGTATTGTTATCAACTAAAAAAAATAAATAATAAAATCAGACTTTTAAGTCTGATTTTTATTAGATTATATTTTTTTGTAAAATTTGTGTAAAATTATTAAAAAAATTATTAATATGGGGTATAATATATTTTATAAGGTAAGGGAGGAAATATGAAAGATATAGAATTTTTAAAGAGTAATGATATTGATGTTGATGGAGCTATTGAGATATTGGGTGATATTGATATGTATAATGAGACATTAAAGGATTTTCTTGATTTATCTGGTGAAAGATTAAAGAATATAGAGAAGTATAAAAATGAGGGGAATTTAGAAGAATATGCTGTTGAGGTTCATGCTATGAAGGGAGATTCTAAATATTTGGGATTTACTAAATTGGCTGAGTTAGCTCTTGAACATCAATTAAAAAGTCAAGATGGTGATATGGCTTATGTTAATGATAATTATGATGATTTAATTAATGAGGCTAATAGAGTTATTAATATTTGTAATGAATATTTTGGTAATTAATATTTATAAAATATAAAAAATGTGTTAAACTATAATAGTAGGAGTTGGTAGTAAGTGAGGAAAGAATGGAAAGAATTTAAGACTGGAGCTTGGTGTAATAAGGTTGATGTTAGTAATTTTATTCAGTTAAATTATAAAAAATATGATGGTGATGAATCTTTTTTACAGAAAACGACAGTTAAAACTAATAAGGTTTGGAAGAAGTGTTCGAGATTACTAAAAGAGGAATTAAAGAAACATGTTTTAGATATTGATGTTACTCATATGTCTGGTATTGATAGTTTTAAACCTGGTTATATTGATAAGAATAATGAGGTTATAGTTGGATTACAAACTGATAAGCCTTTAAAGAGAATGGTAAATCCATATGGAGGTATACGTATGGTATATCAAGAATTAGAGGCTTATGGATATAAGTTAAGTCCAACTGTAGATAAATATTTTAATGAATTTAGGAAGAGTCATAATCAGGGTGTATTTGATGTTTATGATGACAGTATAAAGGTTGCTAGGCATGTTGGGCTTTTGACTGGATTACCTGATGCATATGGTAGAGGAAGAATTATTGGTGATTATCGTCGTGTAGCATTATATGGTATAGATTTTTTGATTGAGGAAAAGAAAAAAGATTGGAATAGTTTATTAGGTCGAATGACTGAGGATTTAATTAGAATAAGAGAAGAAGTATCAATGCAGATTCAAGCTTTGGAAAAAATAAAGAAAATGGCTTCTAGATATGGGTTTAATATTGGTAGACCTGCTAAAAATGCTAGAGAGGCTGTTCAATGGCTTTATTTTGGATATTTGGCTGCTGTTAAAGAGAACAATGGTGCTGCTATGAGTTTAGGACGTGTTGATGCATTTATTGATATATATGTAGAAAGAGACTTAAAAAAGAAAGCTTTAACTGAAAAAAGGGCTCAAGAATTAATAGACCAATTTATTATTAAGTTAAGATTGATGAGACATTTAAGAACTCCTGATTATGATGAATTGTTTTCTGGAGATCCAACATGGGTTACTTGCTCAATTGGAGGTTTAAATAAAAAGGGTAAAAGTATGGTAACTAAAACTTCTTATCGTATTTTGAATACTTTAACTAATTTGGATCCTGCTCCTGAACCTAATATGACAGTGTTATGGAGTAATAAATTACCAGATACTTGGAAGAAGTATTGTGCTAGAATGAGTATTGATACTGATTCTATTCAATATGAATCAGATGATTTAATGAGACCTATTTATGGTGATGATTATACTATAGCATGTTGTGTATCTGCTATGAGAGAGGGCAAAGATATGCAATTCTTTGGTGCTAGATGTAATTTGGCTAAATCATTATTATATTCAATTAATGGTGGAATAGATGAAGTTAAAAATGTTAAGGTTTTGAATAATATTCCTAAAATGAGAGATAAAGTATTAGATTATAAGAAAGTTAAGAAAGCTTATTTTAAAGTACTTGAAGATGTTGCTGATATATATAGTAATGCTATGAATATAATTCATTATATGCATGATAAATATGCATATGAGGCAGGACAGATGGCTCTTCATGATACTGATGTACATAGATATATGGCATATGGTGTTGCTGGATTATCTGTTGTAGCTGATTCATTATCTGCAATTAAATATGCTAAAGTTAAACCTATTAGAAATAAAGATGGTATTGCTGTAGATTTTGAGGTTGTGGGAGACTATCCTAAATATGGTAATGATGATGATAGAGTAGATAAAATTGCTAAAGAAGTTTTAAGAAAGATATTTGGTGAATTAAAGAAACATAAGTGTTATCGTGATGCTGAACCTACAATGTCTGTTTTAACAATTACTTCTAATGTTGTATATGGATCGAAAACTGGTTCTACACCTGATGGTAGAAAAGCTGGGGTTCCTTTTGCTCCTGGAGCTAATCCTATGCATGGAAGAGATGAAAATGGTGCTATAGCTAGTTTAAATTCTGTAGCTAAATTAGAGTATGCTAATTGTTGTAAAGATGGAATATCTAATACATTTTCTATTGTACCTACAGCATTGGGAATGGATTTAGATAATCAAATTAATAATTTAGTTGGTCTTATGGATGGTTATTTTCTAAATGGTGCGCATCATCTTAATGTTAATGTTTTACGTCGTGAAACATTAATTGATGCAATGGAAAATCCAGAGAAATATCCACTTTTAACTATTAGAGTATCTGGATATGCTGTACGTTTTAATAGACTTACAAGAAAACAACAAGAAGAGGTTATTTCTAGAACTTTTCATGAGAAGATGTAATGATTAAAGGTTCTGTTGATTCTATTGAAACTTTTGGATTGGTTGATGGTCCAGGTATTAGAACTGTTGTTTTCTTAAATGGATGTAAATTAAGATGTAAGTATTGTCATAATCCTGAAATGTGGAATATTAAAGAGTATAATTATACTCCATTGGAGTTAGTTAATAAAATTATAAGAAATAAAACTTATTTTAATAGTAATGGTGGTGGAGTTACTTTTTCGGGTGGTGAACCTTTATTACAAAGTGATTTTATTATTGAAGTGGCTAAAATACTTAAAAAAGAGAAGATTCATATTGCTATAGATACAGCAGGTGTTGGATTAGGTAATTATAAAGAGTTGTTTAAGTATGTAGATTTAGTTTTGTTGGATATTAAGCATACAGATGGAGAAGAATATAAGAAATTAACTGGACATTCAATAGATGATAGTTTGAGCTTTATTAAAGCTCTTAATAAAAGTAAGACTAAAGTATGGATAAGGCAAGTTATTGTTCCTGGATTGATGGATAATGATAAGTATATTGATAGTTTGGTAGATACTTTAAAAGATATTAAAAATGTTGAAAGAGTTGATTTTTTACCTTATCATAAGTTGGGTAGTGAGAAATATTTAAAATTAGGTATTAGAAATCCTTTTAAGAAGATGCCTGAGATGGATAAAGAAAAATGTCAAGAGTTATATAATAAGTTTATAAAAAAATATAAAGCTATTAACCGTAGAAAAGGTTAATAGCTTTTTAATAGGTAATATATTAATTTATTAACTTGCATTACTTTTTTACTGATGGTATAATTAATTTAGTATTTTGTAGAAGGAGATAATAATATGGTTAGTTTTGGAGTGAGTGATGCTTGCCTTGGTGTATTGGGATTAATATTCTTTGTTAGAGAAGTGATTAAAGCAGCTTTGCTATTGGTTCCTTTTGGATTATTGTTGATGTTGACTATTGATTTTTTTCGTGGAACTATAGGAAATTATAATGATGGTAAAGATGCAGATGTAAAAAAAATTCCTACTATTGTTATTAGAAGAATTATATATACAGTTGTAATATTTTTAATACCAATTACTACTTATGGTGTATTAAGGGTAATTGGACTTTCAGAACAAGCTAATAAGAGCGAATCTTGTTGGAGTTATTTAGATAATAAAACTGTTGAAGATGTAAAAAGAGAAGCTGATAGTAAGGCAAATAACGAAAGGGAAAAAACACAAAAGCTAATAAATGAAATAGCAAATAATTCTGGTGTTAATAGTAATAGTAAAAATCAAATAAGGACAATAGTATCGAAATAAAGGAGAATAAAAATGGAAGATGAAGGATTGAATAAGAAATATATAATTGGTATAGGTGTTTTAGTTTTAATTGTTATAGTTCTATTATTTATACATTTAATTAATAAGAGTAATAAACCAAATGAGATAGAAGTTGTTTTAAAGAATACCGGTTTTACTTTAAAAGATGGTATATATGTTAAGCAGAAGTCTAAATTATCTAGAGATGTTTATTTTAATAAAGTTGCTGAAGGTAAAGATGCATATAATGAGATGTTATATTTTGATATAAATAAATATGAATTAAAACATATTAGCTATGATTATTATAAGGGAATGACTACAAAGCTTACTTCAACTTATGATTATAAAAAAGATGTATTATCTTATACTAATGATATAAGTTATGAGAGTAATAATTATGTGTTTGAAGGTAAATATGAGAAAGAAGATGATTTTGATTGTAATCTTGTTAAGAGTGTAGGTCCTTCTATTGATGATAGTGAAGTGGAGTATATTTGTAGTACTATAGAAATTGGTGTGAATAAGTTCTATACTGAAGTTGGTGAATTATTTGAAAATACAGATATTAGAGAAAAAATTAAAAATAATTAATTTATAGTTAAAAGTAGGTGAAGATATGTTTTATTTTGCTGCTGTTGATCAAGCTTGTTTAACAACTTTAGGAATATTTTTCTTTCTTAGAGAATTATTAAAGTATGTTTCTATAATTATTCCTATCGGGTTGATATTAATGATATCGATAGATATTTTTAAAGGGACTATTAGTTTTGAGGAGCATCCTAAAGTTATACAGTATGTAGTTAGAAGGCTTATTTATGCAATGGTTATATTTTTAATTCCTTCAAGTGTGTTTTCATTATTTAATATTTTAGAAATTACTGATAATAATGGTAAAAGCTGTTGGAATTATGCTGGTGAATTATCAGTTGATGAAGTAAAAAAGGTCATGGAAGATAATGAGAAGAAAATGAACGAAGAAGTTGATAGATTGAGAGAAGAAATTGCTAAGCAATATCATGTAAAAGCAAAAACAACTACTTTGAGAACAATTGTATCAGCTAATTCTAGTGGATCTAATAATACTGGTAGTAATACTGTTGTTGTTGGACAAAAATATAATTTGTCTTCTAGTGATTTGAAGTCTCTTGCTTTTGTTGCTTATAAAGAGCAAGGAAGTGCTGTTGGGGCGGCGGCTGAGGCTACTCTTATGGCTAATAGATATGAATTGCATGGTAAGAAATATAGTTCTTTGAAAAGTTATGTAAGGGATTCTGGATGGTTTGCACATTCTAAGAGTAGGATAGATAGTCCAGGATTTGTTCCGGATGCTGTAATGTCATCTGTAAAAGATGTATTAGTAAATGGTAATAGAACATTACCTTTATATATTGATGAACATGATTATTTTGGTGATATAAGCAAGATAGTAACGAGTGGTAAAACTTATGATGGATATGTTAGTAAGAGATGGAGAAGTCATTATATTCCTAATAATACAGTAATATATAATAAGATGGGGGCTACTTATACTTTTTATGTTTTTCCAACTTCGGGTTCAGATCCTTTTGGATATACGAAGGCTGCTAAAAATAAGATAGATAGTTTGAATTAATAAGGAGGAAATAATGGAAGGTAAGGAAAAGAAGTTATTTATATTTTTAGCAATTTTAGTTGCGATTGTAATTGGTATAAATATGTATACTAATTCTTCAAAGGTTAAAATTAGGAATTATATATTAAGTAGAGGATTTGTTTTAGAAGATGATGGAACTTCTTATTATAAGAAAATATCTAATAATTCTATTTCTGATTATGAAAGAGATCGTGATAATAATATAAAGAGTAATTATGATTATTTGTATTTTAATCAATATAATAATAGACTTAGTGAAGTTATATATGAATATGATGATAAGTATGAGTCATCTTTAGATATTAATTATAGTTTTTCTACTAATAAGAGTGACTATATATATAGAATTAATTATGAAGAGACTAGTTTTATTATTAAGGGATCTTATGATGAAGTAACAGATGAATTAACTTGTAAAAAAGAAGTTTCTTATAATATTAAATTGGATGATGAAGATGATTTTTGTGAAAATGTAACTCTTTATATGAGAAGTTTTTATAAGTTAAAAGATGAAATATTTGGTGAAAGTATAAAAAAATATTTACAAAAATGAAAAATAAATATAAATATGTTTATATTTATTTTTTTTTATGTTATAATTTAGGCAGTGGAAGTAGGGATAGAATGGCGAAATTTGATGATAGGAAAATGGTTGATGATATAAGATGTTTAGCTTTAGATATGATAAATGAAGCTGGTAGCGGGCATCCTGGAATTGTTTTAGGTGCTGCTCCTATAATATATACTTTATTTACTAATCATCTTAATTTTGATTTAGCAAAGAGAGATTGGTGTGCACGTGATAGATTTGTTTTATCAGCAGGGCATGGATCAGCTTTGTTATATGCTACTCTTTTTTGTATAAATGAAGAAGATTATAATCTAAATGATTTAAAGAATTTTCGTAATATTTATTCACATACTCCAGGACATCCTGAATATAATTTAGATTATCGTATTGAAACTACAACTGGGCCTTTGGGGCAAGGATTTGCAACTGCTGTTGGTATGGCAATGGCTGGTAAATACTTAGATGCAAATTTTGGTAATAAGAAAATTAGTTTATTTGATTATTATGTTTATACTTTAGTTTCTGATGGAGATTTGATGGAGGGTATTAGCTATGAGGCTGCTAGTATAGCTAGTAAATTTAATTTGGATAATTTAATTGTATTATATGATGCTAATGGTGTTACTTTAGATGGTGAAGTAGAAGATAATTATTGTGAGAATGTTGCAGCTATGTATGAAAATTTGGGTTGGGAAGTAATTGATGTAAAAAAAGGCGATAGTATTAAAGAAATAAATAAGGCAATTACAATGGCTCAAAAAGCTAGTAGGCCTACTTTAATAGTTGTTAATACTATTATAGGTATGTATTCTGAGTATGAAGGTACTAATAAAATACATGGTAAATTAGAACTTGATGATTATCTTGAAATTCGAAAAGAATTAAGTGATAGTGGTGATAAATGGCATTTTGATAAGAAAAATTTAGCTTTATATAGACAAAAAATTAAGAAAAGAGTTGATGGTTTATATAAGGATTGGTATGAAGATTATGAAGAATATTGTAAAAAGATTGATGATAAAGAATTAAATAGATTAAATTATATCATTAATAATGAGACAGTAAGTCTTCAATTGGATAAAGTAATTGATACGGATAAGTTATTTATTGATAAGAATATGAGAGATATTAATTATCAAATAATGAATGTTATAGCGGCTTTTATTCCTAATTTTTTAGGTGGAAGTGCTGATGTAAGTAATAGTACTAAGACATATTTAAAGGGTAAAGATGATTTTAGTATTGATAATTATACTGGTAGAAATATTGCTTTTGGTATTAGGGAACATGCTATGGGGGCTATTCTTAATGGGTTAGCACTTTCTAATTTGAAAGTTTTTGGTAGTACTTTTCTTGCGTTTTCTGATTATTTAAAACCTGCTATTAGGTTAAGTGCTATGATGAATTTGCCTGTTACTTATGTTTTTACTCATGATAGTATTTTAGTTGGGCAAGATGGGGCTACACATCAACCTGTAGAACAATTGGCAATGTTACGTAGTATTCCTAATTTAAATGTTTATAGGCCTGCTGATTATAAAGAATTAATAGGTTGTTGGAATGAAATATTGTTAAATAATGGACCTGCATGTTTAATTCTTCCACGTGAACATGTGGCAACTCAAGAGTTTACTAATTCTCAAGGTATTGAATATGGAGCTTATATTATTAGTGAGGTAAAGAAAAGTTTAGATGTGATATTGATTGCTAGTGGTTCTGAAGTTGAATTGGCAATGGATATAAAAGAAGAGTTGTTGAAAAACTATGTTGAGGCTCGTGTTGTTACGGTTCCATGTTTGACTAATTTTTTAAAGCAAGATCAGGAATATATTAATGAAGTATTACCTAGTGGATATAGGAAAGTTGTTATTGAATTTTCTAATGATGCTAATTGGTATAAATTATTAGAACCAGGTGATGAATTTATTTCTGTAAATGATTATGGTAAGTCTGGAAATTCTAATGATATTCTTAAAGATTTTGAACTTGATATTCCAAGTTTAGTAATGAAGATAAAGAATATTGTTTAAGGAGGTGAAAGGATGAAAGATATAAAAGAAGTAAGAAACAAAGTTAAGGATGCTGCTAAAACTGGTAAAGAGAAAATTAATAAAGTTGGTATTATAGGTGAATTCAAAGAATTTATATCACATGGTAATGTTTTAGATTTAGCTGTTGGTGTAATTATTGGTGGTGCTTTTCAAAGTATAGTATCTTCACTAACTAATAATTTAATTTCTCCAATTTTAGGATGTTTTACAGAAGCTGATTTTACAGCATATAGTTTAAAAATTGGTAATTTAAATTTAAAATATGGAGCATTTCTAACAGATGTTATTAATTTCTTGATAATGGCTTTTGTAGTATTCTTAATTGTTAAATTTATGAATAAATTGATTGCTAAGGATAAGAAAGAAGAAGAAGTAATAGAGGAAAAAGTAGATGAAGAGGTTCTATTACTTAAGGAAATAAGAGATTTATTAAAAAATAGTAATAAAAAATAAAAAAAAGATAATGACAAGTTATCTTTTTTTTGTTATAATTATACTAACATATATAATAGAGGTAGGGGATAGTGATGGATAAGACATTAATTTCAAATGTTGATAATAAAAGTGTTTATTTGATTAATGATGATAAAGTACCTTTTTATGTTAGTATACCAGTTAATAAAGAGGTTAGTGATTATACGATTGTTATTAATATTTTTGGGCAACCGGATAAGATTAATCCTAGTATTAGTAATATGGCTATGATTAGTCAAGAAGTAATAAATATTTATGATAGTTTTAAAGATAATACTGTTGCAGTAGTGACACCTATAGTTGATGGTAATGGAATAGAACAAGTTAGATTAAGTAATAGTGAAGAAATATTTGTATATATGGATAAGGTTATTAGTTATTTAATTAATCAGAGCTATAAGGTATTATCTAGTGAAGGTTTTAGTATTAGTAAAGTGGTAAAATTATATAATAATCAGTTGTTTGAAAATTTTAATAATTGGTTTATTAATAAATATAATGGTAGGGTTATATTATATAATGATTATGAAAAATCTACTGTTAATATTCAAAGTCAGAGGGATGTTGTTCCTGAGAATGTGCCTGTTGTTGATCCTGAGGCTCAGATGATTGCTAATAGGGTATTAGATGATACTAGTGGGCTTGATTCTGTTAAAGAAGAGGAGGTTTTGCCTGAGTCTGATGTTCGTGAGCCTGGGTTTGTATCTTATGTTCTTCTTGGTGTTGTAGTTGTTGTTGTTACATTGGTTATTTTATATATGTTATTATAAAAAAAGACATTTATATGTCTTTTTTTTTATCTTCCTCCTGTGAAATAATATGATATAGTTGCAATAACTGAACCAACCATTAGTATTAGCATAACTATAGCGAATATTTTACCAGCAAGATTGGTACTATATGTTTTCTTTTTCTTTTTAGATTTATCTGTTTTTTTCTTTTTCTTATTTTTCTCTTTTTCTTTTCTTTCTCTTTTTTGTTTTTGTTCTAAATCATATAATTCTTTTTTACTTAGATTTGAATTATTATCTTCTTCTATATCTTTTTTTTCGAATTTTTGTTTATATTTCTTGCTCATAGATTCACCTCAATGTCAATTATACATAATTTTGTATATAAATACAAGTCTAAATTTATATATTTAACTAGTGATTTATAATAATTAGTGTAATATATCTTAGTATAGAAGTACTTATTAGGTACAATAGATGATTAAAATTATAAGAGAAGCTATACTACTTAAATAGAATAATATATTATTTATTATTCCATCAGAATCACATAAATTAAAACATAATCTTTTCTTTATTGGGTAAAATAGTTTTAAACCTTTATGATTGAATAGATCTAGTATTATATGGGATAGATATCCAATGATGAAAGAGTAGATAAATATGTTTGGTAAAGTATATAATATACTACTATAGATTAATAGACCAATTATAGAATGGGTGAAGGCTCGGTGATGGGTTCTACTTCCTATTAAGCACATTATGAAAAATAATAAGGCAGAGAAAAGAATACTATCAATATTATTCTTTTTGGTTATTATTCTATAGATACCTATATTAAAAAAGTATTCTAGGATAAAGCATAATATTATTGTTAGAGAAGTAGTTATTAATACTTTATCGAATATTTGATTGGCTTCAGAATTTTTACTGTCTATATCAGGAATAACACTACCTATTATAGTGCCTGCTAGTGATAAAGTTAAATATTTGATATTTTCTGGCTGAGTAATTAATATTGTTAAAGCTACTCCTGTAGTTATATGTGTTTTTGTAGTCATATTCTCACATCCTATTTTTATTTTAACATATTTATTAATATAATTAAAATAATAATATGCAATTTTATTATTTTATGGTATTATTATTATAGGGAAGTGTATTAAATGGATTATTTAGAATATTTTAATTATAATTCTTTAGTTATATTATCTTTCTTCTTTATATCTTTAATAGCACTTATATTAAATAAAATGACTAAGGGAAAAAGTAATAAAGTATTATTTATATCTAGAAGATCATCTTTATTAAATCCATTTACATATTTAAGGTTGTTTACTCATGTATTGGGTCATGAAAATTGGGAACATTTTCGTAATAATTTTTTATATATATTATTAATAGGGCCTATGATTGAAGAAAAATATGGTAGTATTAATTTACTTATAATGGTTATAATTACTGCTGGTATAACTGGTTTAATAAATATGATTGTTTCTAAAAAGGGAATTTTAGGGGCTAGTGGTATTTCTTTTATGTTAATATTATTGAGTTCTCTTGTTAATTTACAGAATGGTAAAATTCCTTTAACTTTGATATTAATATTTGTTTTTTATATTGTTAGTGAAGTTATGGATGGAATGTTTAAGAAAGATAATGTTTCACATTTTAGTCATCTTTTAGGGGCTGTTTGTGGATTTGTTTATGGATTTTTCTTTTTTTAAATATTAGTGATGGTATAATTATATTAGAATATAGAGGTGTGAATATGAAAAAAATAAAAAAGAAGGATTATGGATTTTCTTTGATTGAGTTATTAGTAGCTATAGCAATTATTGGTATTGTTGGTGGAATTGGATTTGTAGTATTTAATTCAACTATATCTAAAAGTAAGGAAAGAGCTACTATGGTTGCTATTAATAGTGTTAAAAGTGCTGCTGAGATGTATGGTAATGATGAATCTAATGGTAATAATTGGAAAATCAACTATGATAGTGATGGTAATGAGATTGGTAAATATATGTGTGTAAGAGTAATAAACTTAATTAATAAGGGATATTTTAATAAAGATTTTTTTAAGAAAGATATTTATCAAAATAAAATTAATAATAATTCTTTGTTAATGATTAAGAAGAATTTAGATTCAAGTGAATATGAAGTTAATTTTGATACGGAGTCTAAAAATGAGGAACAGTGTGAATTATCGATAATGAATGATTATTTAAAATTGTTTGATATAGATTTAAAGGGAAGTTATACTGATCGTATATTATTTGATATTGATTTAAGTGATAGTAAGATAAATGCTAATGATTTATCTATAACTTATGGTATTAATAATCAATATGATAAAAATGCATCTTGTAATGGTGGTAAGAACTGTAATTTACTTAATTTATTTAGTGGTACTTTATATAAATTAAAAATATGTTTTAAGTATAATAATGTTGATATGTGTGAATTTGCGGGTATTAGTACTAAAGAAATAGAAGATTCTGCTATTTCTATTAAACCTAGTAAGTTTATTAGTAGTTATAGAGAAGTTACAATAAATTATGATGTTTCAAATATTTATAATAATTTGGCATTTCGTTATTTTAAATCAGATGTAGATGCTAATATAGATGGTGATTATAATATATATAAATGTAGTGATTATGGTAGTTGTGAGGCAACTAAAGCTAGTAGTATTACTAAGAATCAATTATATATATTAAAGAATAGTGATGAAATAAAATTTAAAATAGAAGAGAATATTTTATCTGATGATAAAAGAGTATATGCTGAATTATGGGATGAATCTAGTAATAGGAGTGTTGTTAGTAAAGTTATTCCTAAAATTAAATCTAGTTATAAAGTTATATATTTAAGTGGAGATGATAATGCTACTGGTATAACAGAAGAGCAATTATGTAATTATAATAAGAAATGTTTATTAAAAGATAATGGCTTTTTATTAATAGGAAGAAAATTTATTGGTTGGAAGAAAGATAATTCTGGTGATTTATTAGATGTAGGAATGGAAATAAAGAATAATAGTGGAGCTGATGAAATTAAGTATTATGCACAATGGGAAAGAAGTTTTACATGTGGTAGTGCTGGTAGTGAAACTATTTATATGGGTAAGAAATGGTATACAATTGCTAATAATACAGATACGTGTGATTTGGCTTTAAGAGATACAGTAGGTTATGTTTATGGTAATAGTTATAGTAATTCCACTGGTACTGGGGCTTCAAGTGTTTATAACTATATTAAAGATTTTGGTGATGCTACTGGTAAGATAAGTGATGAATATAAAGCTGGTTTTATTACTACAATAGATTCTAATGTGACAAGATCTGTTAATGAAGAAGATCAAATTAGTGGTTCTTATTGGGTTAGTGATGGTGTAATATATGATAGTAGTCCTAGATCATATAGTACTATGGGAGCTGCTTATACGTTTTATACATCAGCAATGCCAGTTTGTGAAGCTGGATCTACTTATGGTGCTGGTGAGGCATGTTCCAGTGTACCTAAAATAAATACGGGATATGAAGCACCAGTTAAAGGCACTCGACTTGCAGGATATCATGAAAAATTAAATACTGTAAGTAGTGATACATTTAGTAATGTTGGTAATTGTAATAATTATGCAACTGGGTCTTTCTATTGGACTAGAGGTCATGCTGATACGCCTGCTGATAGTAATAATTTGTCTTTTGTTTATATAACTAGTGGAGCTACTAATTATGCAGTGGCAAAGGAATCACAGAGTTTTAGATTTTATATGTGTGGGTTAAATACTGATGGTTCAGATTTTGATAATAAGGAAATGTTAATATTTAAGAATAAAAATTCTACACATTATGCATATACAAATTGGCATACATATAAGTTAAATAAAAGTGAGAAGAATACATCAAGATCTTTTGCAGATGCTAATTATGTGTTTGCTGGTCATTATACTATTTCTGGCACAGCTGGGGTTGATATACATCTTGGTAAAGATCGAGCAAATTTATCAAGATGTGATATTAAGAGTTTTTGTACTAGTTTTGGTACAGGTGATTCGACAACTGTTTATTATATGTATAGACCTCATATAATAGTAAAAAAATAGGAATTGAGATGAAATTATGAAGAAAAGGTATATTATATTTATTATTGCTTTAATTATTATTTGTATTATTGGATTAGTTTTTATTATGAGTAATAATAATGGTAATAGAAATTCTAATGGTATGAGTTTAATTAATTCTAAGGCTACTAATATAGTAAATAAGATTAGGAATAATGAAGAGGTAATGATATATATAAATGATGATAAAGATAAATGTGGTTCTTGTGAATTTGCTGATATAAAATTTAATTATTATAAAGATTTATATAATTTAGATATTCCAATTTTTAATATAAACAGTAAAGAGATTAATTATATATTTAATTCGTTTGATTATGATAAGAAAAACATTTTTGTTCCAACTTTATTACATATTAAATCAGGTAATCTTACTTTTTATAATGAAGTAGGTTATGTTGAAGATAAAATAAAGAAAATATTAATTGAAAATCAATATATCAAAGAAGAAAATAATGAAGAATTTGGTAAAAGTATTGATGGTGATGAATTTGTAAAATTAAGTATGGAGCAGGATAATAATTTATTTTTGCTATTAGCAGTTAATAAAAAATCTTATAAGTTAAGATTGATTCTAAATCAATTGGCTAAGAAATATAATTTTGAGTATTATATAGTAGATTTTTCTACTTCAAATGTTTTTTCAATATTAGATAGATTAGAGAAAATAAATAATAATACTTTACCAAAGGATATATTTGTTACAAATAATAATAAGATAGTTGATTCAATAAATAGTGAGGATGTTAATGAGATTGAGAAATTTATTAAAGAGGAGTTAAAAAAATAAAGCAGTTAAGCTTTATTTTTTATTTAGTTAACATTTAACTATATTATTTTTTTTATGCTATTATATATATGGAAAAAGGAGTAGGAAGTAATGAATGTTAGAGTTATGGCGTTGAAGTATGCTATTAAGGCTTTTTGGGGACAAGTTAGGAAAGCAGAACCAGAAAAGGATTCTGTTTTGCATTCTTTAGATGTGGCTAAAAAGTTAGAAGAATATGGATTTGATGATAATGTTATAGCAGCTGGTTATTTGCATGATGTTGTAGAAGATACAGATTATACGATAGAAGATATAAGAAATGTATTTGGTGATGATATAGCTTCATTAGTTGAAGGAGCTACGGAAGAAGATAAAAGTTTAAGTTGGGAAGAAAGAAAACAGGGGACTATTGATAGAATAAAGAATTTAGATTTGAGACATAAAGCTGTTGTAGCTTGTGATAAGATAAGTAATACGGAAGATTTATTATATTTATTTGGTAGAAATGGAAAAGAAGATTATTCAGCTTTTTCTAGAGGTAGAGATAAGAAACTATGGTATTGGGAAGGTGTATATAAATCATTAATTTTTAATCAGGATAAGAATTTGTCTATGTTTAAGAAACTAAGAAATAATATTGATAGTATTTTTTATAATAAGAATAAGAATTATGATGTTATAGATTATAAAAAGATGGAGTTAGTGAAGTTATATAGTTTTATAGATAATAAAAAATACTATAATATGGTTATAGGTGGTAATAGTAATGAGGTAGATAAAATAATAGATGATTTGGATGCTAATATTGGTTTTGATGATTTATTTGTTTCGATAGATAAGAGTGATGTTTTTAATAAATTATTAAAATTGGATATGGATTATTTGGATGGTAAAATATCTAGTGATATATATATTGAATTATTAGATGGATATATTAATTATATATGGGATAATGTAGATAAGATAATATATGTGTTATCTGATATTAATAATAATAAATGTATGAAGTCAGTTGATAGGATATTAAATGTTTTTAATAATAATGATATTAATTTTGAGGTTGTTGATGGTAATGATATTGTTAATTTATGTAATATTGTTTTAGATGATGTTAGGAAAAAGAGATTAATTGATGTAAAGAGAATTATTAGAAATTATAATACTTATCGTATTAGTTATAAAAAAAACTAATATTAGTTTAATCTAATATTAGTTTTTTGCTTCATCAATTTCGTCATCAAGTTCAATCATCTTTAATACTTCTGTAACAGTAGTAAAGCCTGCTAGTACTTTATAAAATCCATCTTGTACCATGGTTATAACATCTTTACTATAAACTATTTTTCTTAATTCTTCACGAGATATATTATTACTAATAGCATCTCTTATTTCTTGATTTATTAATAATACTTCGTGTAAAGCGATACGACCTTTGAAACCAAAACTACATTCTGAACAACCTACTGGTTCAAATACTTGTTTTACTTCTAGTCCTAAAACGGTTCTAAATAGATTTTTTTCATAATCATTTGTATTTCTTACACGTCTGCATTTTTCACATAATCTTCTGGCTAGTTTTTGAGATATTATTCCTTCTAAGGCACTTGATAATAGGTATCTTTCAACATCCATATCTAAAAGTCTTTCGATAGTAGATAGAGAGTTATTGGTGTGAATTGTTGAAAGAACTAAGTGTCCAGTGATAGATGCTCTAACTGCTATTTGAGCTGTTTCACTATCTCTGATCTCTCCAATCATTATTACGTTAGGGTCTTGTCTTAAGATACTACGTAAAACAGCTGCAAAATCTAAGCCAATTTCGCTATTAACTTGTACTTGGTTCATACCTTCTAATTCCATTTCAACTGGGTCTTCAACGGTAATTAAGTTAACATCTTCTGTATTTAGACGTTGTAAGATTGAATAAACAGTTGTTGATTTACCACTACCAGTAGCTCCAGTTACTAGAATAATACCGTTAGGTACACCAATCATTTTTAATACTTTTTTATAATTTATATCGTTAAAACATAAAGATTCTAGTCCTTGAAGACTCATAGAGTAGTCCATAATACGAATAACTATTTTTTCACCACGTTTGGTTGGCAAAGAAGAAACACGCATATCTAATGCTACGCCTTCGATATTTGTTCTAATAGCTCCATCTTGAGGTAATCTAGTTTCTGTAATATTCATACCAGATAATATTTTAAGTCTTGCTATTAAGTTTTGTTTAGCTGTATTTGGAACAATTGTAAATGTATCAAGTTTTCCATCAATTCTAAAACGGACTTTCATATGATTATCTGCTGGATCAAAGTGAATATCTGATGCACTTTTTTTAGCTGCTGTTAATAAAATATAATTAACAATATCAACAATTGGGGTTGTATCAAAATTAATAACTTTTTTAGCTGCATAATCATTAAAATTATTTGTTTCATCGTTAGTTAATTGAGTAGTGCTATTATTTGTAGTTGTAACTTGATTATCTATGTTTTGGTTGTTTACAGCAGCGTTATTATTAATAGCAGTATTAATTCCATTATTAGCTACATTATTATTTGTATTATTAGTTAAATTATCATTAGAATTATTGATATTATTGTTCATAAATTATCCCGTTCCATTCTTTTTTATCTTTACTTTATAACATTATTATTATATAATATATTTAAAAGAATAGCAATACAAAAGGTGATAAAATTGAAAAATAATAAAGGGTTTATGTTGGCAGAAGTTGTAATAACTTCTACGGTAGTTTTAACTTCCTTAGTTGGTTTATATGTTGTATTTAATAAATTATATAAAAATTATAATGTTAGAATGACTTATTATGATATAGATGGTGTTTTTGCAGCTAGAGAGATGGTTAATTCATTGATGGGTACTAAAAGTTTAGGCGATTTGTTATCTAGAGTGTCGCCTGAAGATAAGGTAAAGGGGACTGAGGAGTATGCTGCTATTATAAAAAATGAAGTATGTCAGGAATATGGTGGCGATTTTTGTGAAGCGTTAAAGGATGAGTATCAAATTCAAAATATGTATGTAATAAAATATGATAAAAAAGCATTAGAGGATTTTAAAAATGATAATGTTATTAATATTAAAAATACATTTAAAGATTATATTGATTATATAGTTACATATTATAATATTAAAGAGTTAGTTGAAGAAGATGATGATTTTTTAGATGAGGAAGTTGATTTTAATTATAGTTCAGAATTATATAATTATTTGTTTGTTGTAGAATATAAGAATAGTAATAAGAAATATTATTACTCAAGTATAAGATTAGGGTGATTATATGTTAAAAAAATTGGATAATAGGGGGTATATGTTAGTAGAAATAGTATTAGCTTCTGTAATAGCTTTTTCTGTTGCTTATTATTTGTTAAATTTAACATATAAATTTAAAGATATAAATATGGGGGTATATGAATCAACTGATTTATTGAATACTAAGATAAATATTACTAAAAATATTATGAATGATTTAGAAAAATATCATAGTATTAGTTATAAAACAAAAACTGATTATAGTGTTGATTTAGTTGCTCAAGAAGGTTTAAGAGATGTTAATTTAAGAATTAAAGTTTCTAAGAATGATTCTGGGGATAAAATAATAGAATATGGTAAATTAAATGGTGAAGATTTTATTAAAGATTCTTCATATTATAAAAGAAAGATTCCTAGGTTTGCTGAATTTGGTAAGATTGAAGTAATAGGGCAAAAGGCTATTAAGATTCCTATTAATAGTATATATGATGATAATAGTTATGATATTAAGTTATATGTATATAAACAGGAACCTTTTCCACTTGTTTATGTTTATACTGCTAAAAATGCAGTACAGACATTTGAAGCTCCACAAAATGGTTATTATAAAATTGAAGCTTGGGGAGCTCAGGGTGGTGATTATGATAATTATTATGTTGGTGGTAGAGGTAGTCAGACAGAGGGCTATATTTATTTAAATAGGGGTACTGTTTTAGAAATAAATGTTGGTAATCAACCTGTTGTTAGTCAAACTGCTTATTATTCAATAGGTGGATATACTGGTGTTAATGGAAGTAGTGGTACTTCTAATGTTGGTGGTAATTCCGGTTGGTATGATCATGGATCTGGTAATAATTATAATCGTGGTGGTGGTGGCGCTGCTGATATTAGACTTGCTGGATCTGGTAATAATTTAAATAAAAGAATAATGGTTGCTGCTGGAGGTGGCGGTGCTGTTGTAGTTGCTCCAGAATTGGGTGGCGATTCAAAATTAGGAAGTTATTTTTTATCTGGTGCTCATGGTGGTAGGTTATTTGGTGATGATGCTTCATCATTGTATACTTATTTACGCTATGATTTAGAACCTAATGAAAATCCAATTTCTAAAAATGTTCCAAGGGGTGGTAAACAAAATATTTGTGGAACAGGTCGTAATAATAGAACTGATTTAGATTATATTCCAGGAGCAGCTGAATTATTTATAAAAAGAACTGCTGGATTTGGTTTTGGTGGAGGTGCTCCAAAGTATGGTGATGAAGTTGGCTGGGGTGGCGGCGGCGGCGCTGGTTGGTATGGTGGCGCTTTAGGTCATGGTTATCCTGGTGCAGGAGGTTCTTCATATATAGCTGGCTATGCTGGTGTTAATGGTGTAATTGAGAGTACTAAAGGGCATACAAATAATACAAAAAGTTCTTTAACACCTGTTTCATCATATATTACTGAACATTTTTTACATGGTAAAATGTATAGGGGAGTTAATAGTGGTGATGGTAGAGTTAGAATAACTTATAGTGGACCTAATGCTCCAACGAGAAAGAATCATAAATTGGATAATGTAAGATATATTAAAGATTGTATAAATGGTAATTCAATGAATTCTGGTAATCATTGGGTTGAAATACAAGCTATAGATAGTAATGGCTTTAATGTTGCAAAAGGTAAATCTATATTAAATTATAGTACTGTAAATACAGAATGGGGTACTCATAATATTGCGTCAATAAATGATGGAGATATTAATAGTGGATATGTTCAATTAGAAAATGGAAATCAATGTGTTACTGTAGATTTGGGTGAAACATATAATTTGGATGAGATAGCTGTATGGCATTATTTTAAGGATGGTAGAACATATAAAGATGCTAAAACTTTTGTTTCAAATGATAATAATAATTATGAAACAGTTATGATAAATGATAGTATGGAAACATCTGAAGGATTTCGTGTTAGTGCTTATGAAAATGACGAATTATTAGATATTAAATATAGGGGAAATGGTGGAACTAATGCTGTTAATAATTATTTGATTTCTAAATATGATGCAGTTTATAATGTTGTTAGTGATGATTATGAGCATTCTGAGGATACAACAGTTTGGTATGATATGTTTGGTAATAATAATGGAAGTATTGTAAATGGAGAATGGGAGAAAGAATATGGAGAGTCTTTAATATTTAATGGGTCTTCGACTTGTGTTTCATTAGGAAAAATTAATAGTGATTATCAAACTATTGGTGTTACTTTTTCAATTAGTTCATTAAAAGAAAATCCTGAATCTCGTCAATATATTATTGGTAATTGGGAAGATGGAGGAGGAGGCATTTATATAGCATCTGGGGAGCAAGGTAGTGTTATAGCTGGTGAATATTATATAGATGGTTCATATAAAAATATAAAAACTAATATTGTACCTGAAGTTGGTAAAGAATATAGTGTTGTTTTGACTTTTGATGGATATATGTTGGATATTTATGTTAATGGAATTCAAGAAGGACATATGACAGTTTTAACTGATGATAAAAAACCTGCTGTTATAGGAGTTCCAGTGGCTAATACGATAATGGCTATTGGTGGTAATCCTTATGGTTCAACATGTAATAGTATGTCAGGTGATGCTTTACATGGACGGGTTTATAATGCTTACATATATGGTAGAGGATTATCTCCTTTTGAAGTATCTAGTGATTATAAAATGACTATTGCTAAAGGATCTAATTATGGTTCATTTTTAGCTCCAACTCGCAAAAAATATAAATTTGATGGTTGGTATACTAGTCCTTTTGGTGGAGGAGTAAAAATTAATAGTGATATAGAATTAGCTAATAATAAAAGTCATAATATTTATGCTTCTTGGGAAAGAATAATTGAATTAAAATAAAAAAAATATAATTTATGTGATGAATTGTGGTATAGTAGATAAAGGGTGATTAAGCATGGATGATAAATATATAGATTTATTAATAGAAAGATGTACTAATATTAAAGAAGTACCAGTTTTGTTTATTAGTTATAATAAAGAAATTGAAAAATTTGTTGATAAATTAGTGGACAAAGTTAGAAAAATGGGTGTAGAAGATATTTATTTAGAAGGTGAAGATAAATATAAGGTACATGATTTTTTAAAAGAGAAGTCTTATGATGAGATAGATGAAAGTCCTTATTTTAATAAAAAAGTGTGGGATGAATATGCTGCTAAAGGAGCTAGTTTCTTGATGTTTGATACAGAGATTCCTCATTTAATGGATGATATTGATCCTAAAATAATAGGATATGCTTCTAAAGTTAAGCAAAATACAAAACCTTTATATAGAAAATTACAAAAGAAATGTGAATTATCTTGGTGTATAGCAGCATATCCTAATGAAGTGTGGGCTAAGGATATTTATAATGATAATGATGCATATTCTAAATTAAAAGATGCTATTTTTAAAATGTGTATGATTGATAGAGATAATCCTATTAAAGAGTGGGATAGTTTATTAGATAAAAATAAAAAAATAATAAATGTAATGAATAATTTAGATTTGGAAAAGCTTCATTATACTAATTCTTTAGGTACTGATTTAGAGATATATTTACCTGTTGGATATATGTTTAGTAATGCTAAAGATAATAATGTAATTGTTAATATGCCTAGTTATGAGATATTTACTAGTCCTGTATATAATAAAACTAATGGTATTGTTTATAGTTCAAAACCATTAGTTTATAACGGGGCTTTAATAGAAGACTTTTGGATTAAGTTTAAGGATGGTAAGGTTATTTCATATGATGCTAAAAAGGGTAAGGAAGTGTTAAGTGAAATAATTAATACTGATGATAATTCTTGCTATTTGGGAGAGGCTGCTCTTGTTGAAGTGGATAGTCCTATTGATGCTATGAATATAAATTTTGGTACGACGTTAATTGATGAAAATGCTTCTTGTCATTTGGCATTAGGAGCTGGTTTTAATGAATGCTTAAAAGATGGATTAAAAATGGAAGAAGAAGAGCTATTAAAAAATGGGGTAAATGTTTCAAAACAGCATGTTGATTTTATGGTTGGAACTAAAGATTTAAATATTGATGGTTATACTAGAAATGGTAATAAAATTAAAATTTTTGAAAATGGTAAATTTTCAATGGAGATAATGAATGCTTGCAAAGATTAGTATTATTATAATTAAAGGGTATCAAAGAATACCGGGGCCTTGGCATAAGATGTGTAGGTATACACCTACTTGTTCTGAATATGCTATACAAGCTATTAATAAGTATGGCTTTATAAAAGGTTGGAAAAAGTCTTTAAGAAGAATTATTAGTTGTAATCCTTTTGGTGGTAGTGGTTATGATCCTGTTGATTAAATAATTTTCTTGTAATAGATGAATATTTATAATATAATAATGGTGAACGGAATAATTATGTAAGGAGTGAAAGTGTGAAATTAAGAAGGATTTTTATTTTAGTCTTTATAATTGGGACTGTTGTTACTTTAAATATTTTTAAACAAAATGATGATAGTATTTTGGTAGCTGCTAATATTTCTAAAATAACATTGGATAAGTCTACGTTATCTATTAATGTTGGTAGTACTTTAAAATTAACAGCATCTACTGAACCTAGTAATATGCAAAGTAGTTTGATATGGGTTAGTAGTAATAAAAGTGTTGTTGTTGTAGATAGTTCTGGTAATGTTAAGGGTGTTAGTGGTGGTAGTGCTTATGTTATAGTTGCTGATAGAAATAATTATTCTACGAGGGCTGTTTGTAAGGTTGTTGTAAATGCACCTGTTACTAATACTACTACTAATGAAAATAAAACAAATAATAATAATACAAATAATAATACAACTCCAAAGACAACTCCAACACCTAATAATAATCAAAATGTAACTACTACAAAAAAAGTTACTAGTGAAGATTTAATTAAATCTTTAGAGAAAATGAGTCAAACTGCTAGAAATGATTATAAAAGAGGAAAAAAGTGGAAATATAGTAATTCTAATGCTAGTGGTACTTATGAGAAAGCTGTTCAGAATGGTAATAGAAGAACAAATTGTGCTCAATATGTTTCATGGGCTCTTATTGATATTGGAATATTAGAACCTGGACAAAAATTTTATAAAAAGAGTAGTAATACTATTAAATATAAGAATAGTGATACTAAAACAAGAATGCGTAATAGTTTTAAATATATAAATGGTAATGGTAAGAAAATGAATACTTTGATATCAGAAGGTAAGTTGAAACCTGGAGATATAGTATTGTGGTATTCTCATCAACATACTAATGTATATGCTGGAAATAGAAAATGGTATGATGCTGGTCGCTGGAGTGCTAATAAGGGATCTACTGGTTTTTCTACATTTGGTCCTGTTTCTATTTCAAGATTGAATGGTGAATGGAAGATTTGGAAAATACTTAGGTTAAAATAAAAAATAGTTTTATAAAATATGAAACTATTTTTTTATCTTTTTTCATAATTGTCCCTCTCTAAAAACTGGGCTATATGTTAGTATATTTTACTGTTGAAGTCAATAACTATTTGTTAAAAACTTAACATTAAGATAACTATGTTATTTTTTTATAATTAACTATCTTTTTTTAAAAAATCATGTTATACTATTAATGAGAATAAGGAAGGAAGATAAATATGAGGAAGGTTGTTGACAAGTTTTATAATTTAGTTGATAAAATTGGCAAAATGAATCTTGCTTTGTTTTTCTTTGTTTTAATAATTCTTATTATTGCTAGGTTATATAATACTTTTTCTTTAAATACTCAGGTTAGTGAAAGCTTTGTTAATGGTATTAAAACATATGAGTTTATATTGAATAGTAATAATGAAAATAATAGTGTTATTGTTACTGGTAATAGTCAGAAATATATATCAATAAAAATATCTAATCCTGATAATATTAAATTAAAATATAATTTATATTATTCTTCTGATGATGCTTTAACAAATGTATATATTGGTACAAGAAAAGAGAGTAGTAAACCTTCTAAAGGACTAATAGATGGTAAAGAGAATTATATTATAGATGTTAATATGTTAAATCTTTCAGATAGTAATGTTACTATTAATTTTGGAGTTGAATATGGATTAGAAAAGGGAGGGGATTTGGAACTTCCTGATGATAAAGTTTGGCTGAGTGAATATAAAGGTCCAGTTCTTCTTAATGAGATGGAACCTGGAAGCTATGTTTATTATGAAGGTAATAATGGTTGTAATAAGAGTTCATGTATGGGAGTAAATGCTAATTATAGTGATGATAATAAAGGTTATTGTTATGGGGCTGTTAATTCTTATAAGTCTGATGGTTGGAGAATAGCATATATTAAAAAATCAACAGCTTATATTATTAGTGCAGGTGCTGTTGATTGTTTGAGTAGTGATAAAGATGGTAATGCTTCTTTTGAAGAGGTTACTAATAGTGATGAAACTTTAGGATTATCAAAGCATATTACTAATTTAAATAAGAAAGCTTTATTATATTGTAATAGAAGGTATGCATATGGTAATACTTGTAGTAATAAAAGTAGTTGGGCTATGGATGTTAATGATTTTAGGAGTGTTACTAATCAATATTTATCATCAGATAAATGCTTTAAGCAAAAAGATAATAAAGAATGTGGATTTGATAATGGATTAATAGATATAGGTGGATATTATTGGATTGCTAATGTTAATAATGCTCAATTAAATACAGCTTTTTATTGGGATGCTACTGATAGATTTGTTAATAGTAGTGTATCAAGTCATGCTTTGGGATTAAGACCTGTTATTAGATTAAAAGAAGCTGTATATGTAATTGATGGTAAGGGTACTGAAGAAGAGCCTTATTTGTTAGATACGTTTAGAGAAGAAGATTTTGATGTGGTAGAAGATAATAATAAGGATAAAATAACTAAGTTATCTGATTACATTCAAGATAAGTATAAAAGTAGCAAAGATATTATAACTGTTAATATGTCTAGTGATGAATCTATTAGTGTGAATGAGAGTAAAGATACTGGTATTATGTTAGATAATAATAATATTTATAGATATTATGGAGAAAATCCTAATAATTATGTTATGTTTAATGATGAATTATGGAGAATAATATCTATGTCAAATGTTAAAACTAATAAAGATGATGCATCTGGTAGTAAGAGAGTTAAAATAATAAGAATTGGATCTATTGGTAGTTATTCTTATGATTCTAATGATAAAGAAGATGATGTTGATGGTTCAAGTAATTGGGCTAAAGCTGAGTTGATGACTTCTTTAAATCAATTATATTATAATCAGGCTAAGGGAACTTGTTATAATGGTCCTAATAAGAAGAAGGTTGAGTGTGATTTTTCAATTATTGGTTTTGATAGTAATGCTAGATATTTGATAGATGATGCTATGTATTATTTGGCTAAAGAAGATATTGATGTTAGTGATGCAGATGCATCAGAATATTGGGAATTGGAACGTTCTGAAAAGACTTGGACTGGTAAAGTTGGTATTATATATGGATCTGATTATATGTATGCTGCTGATTTGAATGTATGTAAAGAAAAAAGTAGTGGTTATAAAGATAATAAAGATTGTAATAATAATTGGTTATATAAGGTTTATAATAATACAATTAGTAATTTAGAAATTAAATTACCATCAACTGCTAGAGATATATATCCAACTGTTTATTTAAAAAATAATGTTGGTATAAGTGATGGAAAAGGTACTGAAGAAGATCCATTTATTTTGGAAATTATTGATTAATAATTATAAAAAAGAACTAAGTTATTAGTTCTTTTTTTTATAAATATTATTTTACATATTTTAATAATATGGTATAATTATATTTGATGATAGGTAGTGATATAGTGAAAAACAAATTAATGTTTTTTTTGATAATAATAAGTATTTTAATAGGTATTCCATATGTAGATGCTGAAAGAATAAGAGTAAATGATGTTAGTATATATAATGAAGATATTAATTTAGAATTAAAAAGTAAAAACGTTATTTTGTATAATTTAGATAATAAAGTTAAATTATATGAATTAAATAGTGATGAGAAAGTTCAAATTGCTAGTTTAACTAAAATAATGACTGTTTATGTGTTGGCTGAAAATATTAAAGATTTAAAGAAAGAAGTTACTATTTCAGCTGAGGTATTTAATGATTTAAATGGATATGTTCAAGCTGGTTTAAAAGTTGGAGATAAAGTATCTTTTGAAGATTTGTTATATGGTATAATGCTTCCTAGTGGTGCTGATTGTGTTAATGCTGCTATTATTGGTAGTGGTTTATCTAAAGATAAGTTTATTGAATTGATGAATAATACGGCTAAAGAATTAAAATTAAATAATACACATTTTGATAATGCTATTGGAATGGATTCGAAAGGTAATTATTCAACGGCTAAGGATTTATCTAAGTTATTAATGAAGGCATTAGATAATGATGTATTTAAGAAAGTATATACGACAAAAAAATATACTATGAGTAACGGTTTAAAATTAAATAGTACATTGATATCATATGGAAGAACATTAGATACTGATAATGTTATTGGGGCAAAGAGTGGTTTTACTGATGGGGCTGGTGTTTGTTTGGCTTCAATTGCTGAGTATAATAAAACTAATTATTTACTTATTGTTCTTGGGGCTAGTTCTTTAGATAAGTCAAATGCTATTAGAGATTCTCTTTCATTGTATAATTATTATAATGATAATTATAGTTACAAAAAAATATTTACTAAAAATCAATTGTTGAAGAAGATTAATATTAAGTGGGGTAAAAAGAAAAAATATGTTATTAAGAGTAATAAAAATATAGAAATATATTTGAATAATAAGATTGAACCAGATGATATAGAATATAGTTATAAAGGGGTTAAGGAATTAAATTATAAAATTAAGAAAGGTGATAAATTAGGTACTGTTACGGCTAAGAGTAATGGTAAAGTATTAAATGTTTATGATGTATATCTTGATGAAAAAATTGATTATTATCATCCAGTGTTGTATACAATAATGGTTATATCATTGCTTGGAATTATTTCTTCAATTTATAGTATCTTTAATAAGAAGAAAACAAAGAAAAAAAGAAGAAAGAAGCGTAGAAAAAGAAAAAAAAGGAAATAATTGATTGACACATATTAATTAGTGTATTATAATTTAAAGCGTATTTTAAAAAAAGCAATAATTAGGAAGTAGTAATACTATTAAATTAATATCTAGAGAGTTAGTGGTTGGTGGAAACTAATATATTAATGTAGTATGAATTCACCCTATAGCTGTATCGTTTAATCACGTTATCGATTTAAAGAGTATAGTATAACTATAAAGAAAGGTGGTACCGCGGACCATTGGTTCGTCCTTTTAGGTACCACCTTTCTTTTGTTTATAAAGGAGGAATATGAATTATAAAATAGATTATTTATTAAAATATGTATCTAATGATACATATAAAAAAATAAAAAATAGTAATAATGATTATTTACTTTCTAGTTTAGAGCATTCAAGAATAGATGTAGATTTAAATATTCGATATTTAATTAAATATGGCATCAATAATATAAATAGTGTTATATATGAAAGATTAGAAGATTTAATTATGACTCATAATGAATTTATTGATATGATTAATAAATATGAAGACTCAATGGGTAAAGATTCTTTTATTAGTATGTATGAAAATATATAAGGAGGGATAATTATGGATAAAATTAAGAAAGATATAGAGAAAGAATTAAGTAGTATAAATAATATAAATGAATTAAGAGATATTAAGGTTAAATATATGGGTAAGAAAGGTATTATTACAGAGCTTAATTCTAAGATTAAAGATATACCTAAAGAAGAAAAAAAAGAATATGGTATGAAAGTTAATGAAGTAAGAACTTTATTTAATAATTTATATGATGAGAAGAATAAAGAATTAGAAGATAAATTATTAAATGAGAAGCTTGCTAGTGAGAAAATTGATATTACATTACCAGGTAAAAAGATTAAAAGAGGAAGTAAACATCCTATGAGTTTAACTATTGAAAAGATTGAGGATTTATTTGTATCTATGGGCTATGATGTTATAGATGGTCCAGAACTAGAAACAGATGAATACTGTTTTGAAAGATTAAATATACCTAAAGGACATCCAGCTAGAGATATGCAAGATAGCTTTTATATTACTGAGGAACATTTATTAAGAACACAAACATCATCAGTACAAGCAAGATATATGCAAAATACTGATGGAAATACACCAATTAGAATAATTGTTCCAGGTAAAACTTATAGAAGAGAAGATGATGCTACACATGCTCCACAATTTTCTCAGATTGAAGGACTTGTTATTGATAAAAAAGATAAAAATGTATCATTAGCTGATTTAAAAGGAACATTACAAATATTTGCAAGAGAAATGCTAGGAGAGAGCTTAGATTTAAGATTTAGACCAAGTTTCTTCCCATTTACCGAACCATCATATGAGGTAGATGTAACATGCTTTAAATGTGGAGGTAAAGGATGTAGTTTATGTAAAGGTACTGGTTGGATAGAAGTATTTGCTGCTGGTATGGTTCATCCTAATGTATTAAGAATGAATGGCTATGATCCAGAAGTATGGGGAGGATTTGCTTTTGGTCCAGGTTGGGATAGAATTGCTATGTTTAGATATGGAATACCAGATATTAGATTACTATATCAAAATGATGTAAGATTTTTAGAAGAATTTGCTAGAAAGGATGAGGACTAATGATATTATCAAGAAATTTTATAAAAGATTATATAGATTTAGATGATAAATTACCAATTACTCAAATAGCCGAAGATATGACTAGAGTAGGCAATGAATATGATAGTGCTGAAAAGCTAATAAATGCTACTAATTTAGTAATTGGTAAGGTTATTGAATGTTCTAATCATCCTGATAGTGATCACTTACATATATGTAAAGTAGATATTGGTAAGAGTATATTAGATATAGTATGTGGTGCTCCAAATGTACGTAAAGGAATAAAAGTAATAGTAGCTTTAGTAGGAGCAAAACTTCCAGATGGTGAGATTAAAAAAAGTGTTATAAGAGGGGCAACTTCTAATGGAATGCTATGTTCTATAAAAGAATTAGGTTTAGATAATAAATTCCTAACTGAAAAAGATATAGAAGGTATAGCAGAATTAGGTGATGATGCTAAACTAGGAGAAGATCCTATTAAATATTTAGGTCTTGATGATGAAGTAATAGATTTTGAATTAACTGCCAACAGAGGAGACGAGCTAAGTATGTTAGGTCTTGCTTATGAATTGGGAGCTATCTATAATAAAAAAGTAAAATTACCTAATATTAAATATAAAGAAGTAAAGGATAATATTAAAGATTGTTTTAATATAGATATACAAACAAAAAATTGTAGTATGTTTCTTGCTAGAAAAGTAAAAAATGTAACAATTAAAGAAAGTCCTGATTTTATTAAAAACAGACTTATTGCTTGTGGTATTAGACCTATTAATAATGTTGTAGATATATCTAATTATGTCATGCTAGAAACAGGCCAACCACTTCATTTCTATGATGCTGATAGATTAGGTAATACTTTAATAGTTAGAATGGCTAAGGAAAAAGAAAAATTAGTAACATTAGATAATGAAGAAAGAGTATTATCAGGAAATGATATAGTTATAGCAGATAATAAAGAAGCAGTAGGTCTTGCTGGTGTTATGGGAGGACTAACTACAGAAGTAGAATCAGATACTAAAGACATAATTATTGAATCAGCCATATTTGATTCAATTAAAGTTAGAATTACTAGTAAGAAAATACTAAGAAGTGAGGCATCTAATCGTTTTGAGAAAGGATTAGATCCTAATAGAACATATTTAGCTATGGAAAGAGCATGTACTCTTCTTAGTATGTATGCAGACGGAGTTGTATTATCAGGTATGATAGAATATAATAAAACTAATGCTAAAGAAAAGACAATTAAGATAACAACAGAAGATATTAATAATGTATTAGGTACTGATATAAAAACAAAAGAAATAAAAGATATATTTACAAGATTAGGTTTTTCTACTAAGGCTGTTAAGAATAATATGGAAGTAACAGTACCTACTAGAAGGTTAGATATAAGTATTAAAGAAGATTTAATTGAAGAAGTAGGTAGAATATATGGTATAAATAATATAGAAGGAAGACTTCCTAATTTACCAATAAAAAGAGGAACTTATAATAAAAAAACAAGAAGTATAAGAAATAAATTAGTTGATTTAGGATTAAATGAAGTCTTAACCCAAATATTTATAACAGAAGCAGATGGCCATAAATATACTAATGACGACTTTGAAATAGTTAAATTATTAGATCCATTATCAATTGAAAAGAATAGTTTAAGATATACTTTAATACCTAGTCTAATGAAAGTATATAATTATAATAGAGATAGAAATATTAATGATATTAGAATATTTGAAATTGCTAAAGGATTTTATTTAAAAGATAAAAAATATGGAGAAGATGAAAAACTATGTCTTCTATTAGCAGGAGATTATTATCAAGAATTAGGTCATAATAGAAAAATAGATTTTTATATTATTAAAGGTATTGTAGAAGAATTACTTATATATTTAGGCTATGAAAATAGATATTCACTAGTTGAAGGAAAGTATCCAAAAGAATTTCATCCATATCAAAGTGCTTATATAAATCTAAATGGTGAAGATATAGGTATTATTGGTAAATTACACCCTAATGTTGTAAAAGATGATGTATATGTAGCTGAAATTAATTTAAGTAAATTATCTAAATATAAGGTTTCTAAAATAAAATATAGAGAGATTAATAAATATCCATCTATCAAAAAAGATTTAGCTTTTATAGTAGATAAGGATATACCAGCAGAAGATATATCTAAAACTATTAAAAAAGCTGGTGGTAAGAATCTTACTAATATAGAAATATTTGATTTATATATTGGTGATAAAATAGATTCTAATAAGAAGTCTATAGCTTTTTCTCTTACTTTTGAAGATACAAAGAAAACTCTAACAGATGAAGAAGTAATGGATATCTTTAATAAGATAATTAAAGATGTAGAGAAAAAGCATAAAGCTATATTAAGAGATAAATAAATATAATTTAATAGATTAAGTTAGAAACTTAATCTATTTTTATGATATAATATTATTAGTAAGTTAATGAAGTAAAAGGTGAAAAAAATGAGAACAGATAAAATAACAAATCTCGAAGGAATAATGATTATTGCCGGTTCAGGAATTGGGACTGGAATTTTAACTCTACCATATGTAATAAATAAAATAGGAATATTTGGAACACTAACGGCTATTATAATCGCTTATTTTGTCAGTGCAGTATTATATTTAATGATATGTGAAATGACAAGAAATTCTAAGAATTCAAAAGAATTATTAGGAATTTTAAATGAACATCTTTTTTTTGGAAAATTTGGAAAAATATTATCAATAATATTCTTTATTGTTCTTATACTAATGATTTTACAAAATCTCATTGTTTATATATTATGTGGTAGTGAAATTCTTGCTAATCTGCTATCAATAAATATAAAACTATCAAAAATTATCTTTTATATCATTTCTTCTTTGGTTATATTATGTGGTATAAAAGGAATATCAAATGGAGAAAAAATATCTGTGTCACTAATTAGTCTTGTAATTATAATTCTATCATTCTTATCTCTTTTTCATATTCAAAGAGGAATTACATTAAATTTTGGCAATATTGAAAAAGTGTTAGCAGTATATGGATTATTTATGTTTGCTTTTTCATCAATTTTTTCTTTAGTACAAGTAACTAATTATTTAAAAGAAAAAAAAGATATAAAGAAAGTTGCTTTAACAGGTTTATCTATAAATGCTATCCTTACTATTGTATTTGCATATATAACTATAATTAGTTCAAAAAAAATAACGACTATAGCTACAATAGGTTTGTCTGATACTATTAATAATAGTTTTATTAAGATATTATGCTCATTGTTTGTGCTATCAGCTATGTTTAGTTCATATTGGACTTCAGGATTAGCATTTACAGATATAGTAGAAAATGAATTAAAAACAAAAAGAAGAACTGCCTGGATTATTAGCACAATACCAACAATAATTATTGCTTTATTATTACCAATGAGTATATTAGATTTTATTCAGATAGGAGCAGGAGCATTATCAATAATATTAGTTCTTGTTATAATACCAGCTTATTATCATGCTGTCAAAAAAGAAAAAGAGCCATTACTTGGTAATATTGCTAAAAGTAAAATTCTTCTAATAACTATATCTGTCTTTATAATAATAATGGCTATATCATCATTAATACCAATAGATTAGGAGGAGTAACATGAAAATAGCACTACTATCACCAGCTGGAGCCATGCATCGATATAATGGAGATTTTCATAAAAATCTGCATTATGCACCAATAACATTAGCCTTACTTGCAGCATTAGTACCAAAGGAATTAAATGCAGAAATAAAAATATATGATGAAACAGCTGAAGCTATACCATTAGATTTAGATGCCGATGTAATTGTCATAACTTGTATCACAGGTACAGCTTCTAGATGTTATAAATATGCAGATTATTTTAGAAGTATAGGAAAAATAGTCTTAATGGGTGGAGTTCACCCATCATTATGTCCAGAAGAAGCAATGAAACATGCTGATTGTATTATGACGGGATTAGGTGATGATACTTTTCCTCAAGCTTTAAGAGATATAAAAAATGGAAAATTAAAGAAATTATATAAACAAGATAAATGTACAGATATAGCAAATAGGCCACTACCAAGAAAAGATCTATTAAATAAAAAGAAATATATTACATTAAATACAGTGGAAGCTATTAGAGGTTGTAATCATAATTGTACTTTTTGTGCCTATCCAAAAGCCTTTGGACAAAGGATATATAAAAGACCAATCGAAGATATTATTGATGAAATAAAACATCTAAAAGGGAAAGAAGTAGTATTTCCAGATGTAAATTTAATAGCAGATATAAATTATGCCAAAGAATTATTTACAGCTATGATTCCTCTAAAAAAGTGGTGGTTTGGTTTAACCACCACAGCAATAGGATTAAATGATGAGTTACTAAAAATATTTGAAAAAAGTGGATGTAAAGGATTATTAATTGGCTTTGAATCAGTCAATCAAGATACGCAAAAAAATATTCATAAAGCTGTAAATAAAGTTGATCAATATAAAGATTTAATGACAAAATTACATAAACATGGAATTATGGTTATGGGATGCTTTGCTTTTGGTTCTGATGAAGATAAAAAAGATGTTTTTGAAAGAACAGTAAAAATGTGTGAAGAAGCAAAAATTGATTTACCAAGATTCTCAGTAATTACACCTTTTCCAAATACTAAATTTTATGAACAATTAGAAAAAGAAGGTAGAATAATTGAAAAAGATTGGGCTTTATATGATGTAGAGCATGTCGTATATAAACCAAAGAATATGACTAAAGAAGAGTTAGAAGAAGGAATAAGCTGGGCTTGGAAAAAAACCTATTCTTGGAAAAGTATACTAAAAAGAATGGATATTACAAAAATAAAAACGATTAAAACAATATATATGGCTTTAAATATTGGATATAGAAAATATGCTAAAGGATATAGAATATATGGTGAAGATGTAATGTGTGATAACAGTGATATTCCTAATCCAATTAAAAAAGGGAGAAAAAAGAAATGAGAATGCTATTAGTACAACCATGGCATACAAGCGATAAAAGCTATCGTTCCAAATATAGTTTTTTAATATCTTATGCACCACTTACCTTAGCAACTTTAAAAGCATTAATACCCAAAAACTTAGATGTGGAAATAGATGTATGCGATGAAATGGTTGAAAAAATTAATAAGTATTTAAAAAAACAATATGATATAGTTGTTATTACTTTACAGACATCTGCAGCAATTAGAAGTTATGAAATTGCTAAAATATTTAAAGAAAAAGGGTCTTATATTGTAATGGGTGGTTATCATCCAACCTATATGCCAGAAGAAGCAGGTAAACATGCTGATACAGTAATAATAGGAGCTGGAGAATATTCATTTCCCAAATTTCTAAATGATTTTGTAAAAGGTAAACCTAAAAAAGTATATAATATGCAAAATATTAAAGGAAAAGATATAGTTTCTCCTGATAGAAGTGTAATTCCTAAAAGAAAATATTTAAAATATCCTGCCGTTATTGCTAATAGAGGTTGTCCAAATCATTGTGAGTTTTGTGTAATAAGTGAAATGTGGAAAAGTTGTGGACCTAGACCTATAAAAGACGTCATAGAAGAAATAAAAAGTTTAAAATCTAAATTGATTATATTTTTTGACCCTAACTTTTTTGCTATAAGAGATTATGCAATAGAATTAATGCATGAATTAAAAAAATTAAAAATTAAATGGTCTGGTTCAGCAACAATCAATGTAGCATTCGATGAAGAATTAATGCAACTAGCTGAAGAAAGCGGGTGTAAAGGATTATTAGTAGGACTAGAATCTTTAAGCATTAATAGTCTTAGAAAAGCAAAGAAAGGATTTAATGATCCAAACAAATACAAAGAAGCTATTGAAATTATGCATAAACATAAAATATCTGTTAATGGTTGTTTCATTCTTGGTCTAGATGGTGATACGGAAGAATTATTATTATCAATTCCAGAACAAATTAATTATCTTAAACTAAACTTAGCAAGATTTTCAATATTGACACCTGTACCCAATTCACCATTATATAAAAGATTAGAAAGAGAAGGCAGAATCATTATAAATGATTGGAGTCAGTATACACAACATATTGCAGTATATAAACCAAAGAATATGACAAAAGAAAGATTAGAGGAAATATATAAACAAGTATGGAAAGAAACATATACCTGGAAAAATATATTTAGGAGAGTAAGATTATTAAAAAATAATAGTATTAGTGAAAAATTAATATGTTTAGGAGCAAATATAGGATTTAAGTTTTTAGGAATGAACTAGGTGATATAATGAAAGCAACAATTATAAAAGTTAGTATGATTGAGGGCAAAGGCTATGATGCTATGAAACCGTTATTATTTGGTATAATGGATACAATAACTCCTAAAGATGTCGAAATGGAGTACTTTGATGAAAGAGTAGAGGAACTACCAGAACAAATTGATAGTGACATTATATCTCTTTCTGTAGAAACTTTCGCTGCAAGAAGAGCCTATAAATTAGCAAAAAAATATAAAACTAAAAATAATATCATTGTAATGGGAGGATTTCATCCAACTATGTTGCCAGAAGAAGCCTTAGAATATTGTGATGTAGTTTTAATAGGTGATGCTGAAGATACATGGCCAGACTTAATAAATGACTATAAAAAAGGTAAAATTAAAAAAATATATAAATCATCTAATAAAACTAATATAGCTAAAATAGATTTTAATTCTAAAGTTTATTATGGAAAAAAATATAATAAAATAGGTTTAGTACAATTCTCAAGAGGATGTAAGTTTAATTGTGATTTTTGTTCTATTAGAAGCTTCTATAAAAGTAAAGTTAGACAAAAATCACTAGAAGATACCATAGAAGAAATAAGAAACATTAAAGAGAAATTAATATTTTTTATAGATGATAATATTTTTCTCGATGAAAAAAGTGCACTAGCTTTATTTAAATCCATTCAACCATTAAAAAAGAAATGGGCCTGTCAAATAAGTATGGATGTAGCCTTTAATGATAAATTATTAAAATCAATGAAAGAAAGCGGTTGCATATTAGTATTAATGGGTTTTGAATCTTTAAATTCAAAAAATTTAAAATTAATGAACAAAAGTGCTAATTTAAACATTAAAAAATATGAAGAAGCCATTAAAAATATCTATAAACATAAAATAATGATTTATGGTACCTTTGTACTAGGATATGATTATGATACTAAAGAAGATATAAAAAAGACAATGGAGTTTGCTATTAAAAATAATTTAACTATCGCAAATTTTAATCCTTTAATTCCTATGCCCGGTACAAGATTATATAAAAGATTAGAAGATAATAAAGAATTAATTTATAATAAATGGTGGTTAGAAGAAAATTTTTGTTATGGAGATAGTGCTTATTATCCCAAAAATATGTCTCCAGAAGATTTAAAAGAAGGTTGTAAAGAAGCAAGATATACTTTTAATACGTATAAAAATATTTTTAAAAGATTAATTTGTAATAAATGTCATTTAAATCCATTTAATATACTTATATTTTTAATATTAAATATTATTTCAAGAAAAGAGATTCATCGTAAACAAGGAAAAAAATTAGGAGGAAAGTAGTATGAAATTAACATTAATAAAACCTAATATTGGTAGACGAGAACATAGTTTATATGTAGATAATGCTAGTATGGAACCACTACAACTAGGAATTTTAGCAGCTCTTACCCCTAAAGATGTTGATGTAGTTATGTATGATGATAGACTTGAACCAATTCCTTATGATGAAGATACAGATCTAGTAGCAATCACAGTTGAAACATTTACTGCAAGAAGAAGCTATGAAATAAGTGAAGAATTTATGAAACGTGGCAAAAAGGTTCTTATGGGAGGTATCCATGTAACCCTAATACCAGAAGAAGTAAAAGAACATTGTGATTCAATTATGATTGGTGATGCTGAAGATAAATGGGAAGAAATGATAAATGATTTTAAAAAAGGAAAACTAAAAAAAGTATATAAATGTAATCCAGTATGCATACCTCAAAAAGGAGTAATGACAAGAAGAGATATCTTTGAAGGTAAAAAGTATTTGCCAATGACATTACTTCAATTCTCAAGAGGTTGTAGATATAATTGCAAGTATTGTGCATCAAGTGTTTATTTTAAGCAAAAACATTTTTGTCGTGATATAGATGAAGTAGTAGCAGAAATAAAATCTCAAAAAAGAAAAGTATTATTTTTTGTTGATGATAATATAGTAGGAGATAAGAAGAAAGCTAAAGAATTATTTAAAGCCTTAATACCTCTAAAAGTTAAATGGGTAAGTCAAGGAAGTATTGATATGTTAGATGATGATGAACTAATGAAATTAATGGTTAAAAGTGGTTGCTTGGGCCATGTAATTGGTTTTGAATCAATAAAACCTGAAAGTATCAAATTTATGAATAAGGGAGTTAATAAAAAATATGTTCAAAATCAATACAAAGAAGCAATAAAAAAACTAAAAAAATATGGATTACAAACATGGGCTGCTTTTACTATAGGTCATGATACTGATACAATAGAAAGTATTAAAGCGACAATGAAATTTGCTTTAAAAAACAAATTTTGTTTTGCCGCCTATAACATATTAATGCCATATCCAGGAACTAAGTTGTATGATGATTTAAAAAAAGAAGGAAGGCTTATCTATGATGGAAAATGGTGGTTACATCCTGAATATAAATTTAATTATTGTGCATTTATTCCAAAAAATATGACTCCATCAGAATTAACAGAGGTTGCTTTTTGGTGCAGAAAAAAATATAATAGTATAGGGTCGGTAATATATAGGTTTTTTGAGCCACATACTAATATGCGAAATCCTATTAGAATGTTTACCTATCTTGCTTATAATCCAGTTTTTAGAAGAGAAGTCTTTGAAAAACAAGGAATGACATTTGGTTGCAAAGAAAAAGATGAGGAGGCAAAAAAATGAAAGTAGCCTTTATATTACCAGGAATTGGAAAAAAGCATAATGAAAAATATCTAAAATCATGGTTAATGGAACCTTTGACTATAGCTGTATTAAACAAACTATTACCAAAAAAATATGATAGAATATTTTATGATGATAGAATTGAAGCTATTGATTACGAAACAGATGCTGATGTAGTTTGTATTACAGTAGAAACATATACTGCTAAAAGAGCATATGAAATAGCTGATAAGTTTAGAAAAAAAGGCAAAATAATAATCATGGGTGGTTATCATTCTACTATGGTACCAGAAGATGTTAGAGATCACTGTGATATTATAATGCGAGGTAACGCTGAAAAGATGATTAAAGAAGTTTTTGAAGATATTGAAAAAAAGAAATACAAAAAAGAATATTTCGGAGAAACATGTCTTAGTTATGGTAAACCTGATAGAAGTATATATAAAAGTAAGATGAAAAAATACTTATCAATAGCTCTAATAGAAACAGGCAGAGGATGCCGTCATAATTGTGAATTTTGTTCTATAAATGCATATTACAAAGGAACATATCATCATCGAAGGGTAAAAGATATTATAGAAGAGATAAAAGAAACTAAAAAGAAAATAGTTTTCTTTGTCGATGATAGTATTTTTTCAGACAAAAAATTTGCCAAAGAATTATTTAAAGCGGTAGAAAAATTACATATAATTTGGGTTACTCAAGTAACATTAGATGTAGCAATAGATCAAGAATTATTAAGATTAATGAGAAAAAGTGGCTGTGTAATGATACTAATTGGTTTTGAATCAATTGATCCTAACAATTTAAAGCAAATGAATAAAGAATGGAATGCTAAATTAGGGCAAAGAGACAAATTGGTAGAAAATATTCATAATGCTGGTATTAGTATTTATGCAAGTTTTGTATTTGGATTTGACTATGATACAGAAGAAAGTTTTGCAAAGAGTTTAGAATTTTGTCAAAAACATAAGTTTTTTGTGGCAGCATTCAATCATCTTCTTGCTTTTCCAAATACTAATACTTATAAAAGATTTGAAGAAGAGAAAAGATTAATATCACCTAAGTGGTGGTTAGAAGATAATTATACTTATGGAACAATATCTTATCAACCAAAATTAGTAACAGCTCATGAGTTAAAGGAACTTTGTAGAGAATATAAAAAGAAATTTTTTACTATTGGCTTTATTTTTAAAAGATGGATAGCCTTAATAAAAAGAAATAAAAATCCAATAATACATGTTATATATTGGTATATGAATATTCTATTACATTTCGAAGTAGATAAAAGAATTGGTATACCAATTGGTAAAAATTTAGATGAGAAGATAAAGTAAAAGGAGGAAAGAAATGTATTTATTTACATTGCCAATTTTGGGGTTAATGGTTGTCTTTTTTTGGATGTCAGCAGCAAGTAGATTAATTGATGGTTTGTATTATTATAAAGACAGAATAGCATTAGTGTTATTGATGATTCTATTTATAATAAATATACCTGCAATACCAAGTATTCTAAACTATGAATGGTTAAAGACAACACCAGGACCAATCTTCTATGCTATTGATTTAACATTTTTAGTAGTAGTTTATAGCATTTATAGAGGTAATAATTTAATATTTATTTATTATATGATATGTTCTTTATATCTATCCATATTTTCATTAGGAATTTTAGATAATAAATCAATATATAGTATATATTTATCATTCGTTATAATATTTCCTCTAATACATTATTTTGTAATTTCTGGAAGCAACACTCCAGAACAAGTAATAAAGCATATTGAAAAGAAAAATAGCAATGATATTATAAATAGTGATGTAGAAATAAATAAAACGAACATTAACGAGGAAGATATGATAGAATGCCCAAATTGTAAGAATTATAATGCTAAGGATAATTTGTATTGCTGTAATTGTGGTACGAAATTACATGAAAGTGAAATAATTAATAATAAAGAAAAAAATGTTAAAAATGATACTGAAATAGAAATTACAAAAACTAATAATATTAATACAGAAACAAATAAAATGAAAGAAAAAAATTTAGAGAATAAAAAAATGATAGAGTGTCCAGGTTGCAAAAAAAAGAATACTGATGGCAATTATGTGTGTGTTTATTGTGGATATAAATTGAAAGAAAAAGATAATGGCTAAAATCTTGCTAACAGGTACTAGAAATCCAATAGCGATAGACATTATTAGAAATTTAGCAAAAAACAAACACACAAGCTATACAGCAGAAAGTATTGATTTTGATACAGGAAAATTATCAAAATATACTAATAAATCCTTTATAGTGCCTTCCGTAAGGTATCAAGAAAAAGAATATATTCAAGCAATAATAAGAATAATTAATGAGAATAATATAGAAGCTTTAATTTGTTTGGGAGAAGAGAAATTATATCTTGCTAAAAATAAAAAAGAACTAATTAAAAAATGTAAAAATTTAAATATTATTATTGAAGATATAAATAAATTAGAATTACTACATAATAAATATTCATTTTATAAATTAGTAAAAGAATTAAATATAAAAACACCAAATACCAAATTAGTTAAAACACATTCTGATATCTTAGAATATATAAAAAAATATAATAAAATAATCTTAAAACCAGTTTATTCTAGATTTGCATCTGAAATAATAATTGTTGATAAAAATAATATTAAAACAATAGAAAACTTATCTTTAGAAAGAAATTATATAATGCAAGAATATATTGAAGGAACATCTAAGTGTTCTCTTAGTATATTTAAAAAGAATAAAGAAATAGTATCTTTATTATATGATAGTGAATTAATAATAAGAACTGGTTCATTAGTAAGTATTAGAACTATAGATATGAATAAACAAATAACTGAAATAATAACAAAGATAGTTAATAAAATAAAATATGATGGAGTAATATGTTTTGATTTTATTGAAACAAAAAAAGGAGAAATCTATATATTAGAATGTAATCCAAGATTAACAACAGGAATAACACTATTGACAAAACAATTCTCTATATATGATTTATTATTTACTGTAGAAAATAAAGTTGAATATCGTAAAAGTAAAAGAAAATATAGTAATATGCTATTTAGTTGTCTGTTTAGAGGAATGATTCCTATAAATAAATGGATTACATTCACTAAAATTATTATTACCTATAAGGATATAATATTTGATATAAAAGATATTAAACCATACTTCACATATGTATATAAATTTATAAAAAACATAATAAAGAAAAACTTAGAAAAATCAAAATATTCAATTGAAAGATATTTAACAATAGATATGGAATATAACGGTGATATAAATGAAATACAAAGTTGAAAAAGCTACTGAAAAAGATGGAATTGAAATGTTAGAAATAATAGAATCAATTCCTGCTAAAGGAGCATTTGAATTAATATATACTAGACGTCCAAATGCTTATCTTTCTTATCAAAAAGAAGGAGATAGAGTAAATGTTGGTGTAATAAAAGATGAGAATGGTAAAATTGTTTTACAAGGATCATGTATTGTAAATGATTATTACTTAAATAATAAAGTGTATCCTATTGGTTATGTAGGAGGCTTTAGAAAACGACAAGATTTTCATGGGAAGTTTAATTGGATGGAGTTAGCAGTAAATGATAAGGTCTCAAATAAATGTGATTTATATTATTGTTCAATTTTATCAATGAATAAACATGCCAAAGATGTATTTACTAAAAAAAGAAATTATATGCCTAATTTAGAAAAAATATGTGATTATACAACTTATATTATAAATCCTAAAATAATCTTAAGAAAAAAATGGTTAGCTAAAAAAAATGAATATATTTTTAAGAAAGTAACCAAAAAAGATTTACCAAATGTTTATGATTTTCTTCATCAAGAAGGAAGTAAATATAATTTCTTTCCCTATATAACAAATATTGAGAAAGAGTTCTATAATTTACATATTGATAATTGCTATATTATGTTAAAGAATAATAAAATAGTATCTTTTTGTGGTTTATGGAATCAAACAGATTATAAACAATATATAGTAACCAAATATAATAGGCCATTAAATATACTTACTAAGTTAGGTAAGATTACAGAAACTATCAGCTATATACCAATGCCTAAAACAGGAGAAGTTCTTGATTTTCCAATGTTATCTTTTATGCTGGTTGAAAATAACAATATTGAACTATATAAAGAATTCTTATATTATTTAGCCCAAGAAATAAAAAAAGAATATGATATATTTGTTATTGGTATCAATAATAATAGCATAATAAACAAAGAAATATATTCAAAAATAAGATGCTTAAAATTTCAAAGTACTCTATATTTTATGAATTTTAGTAATAAAAAAATAAAACATGAAAATGATTTTTACATAGAAAGTGGGTTATTATAAATGTATGAAGGAAAACCAAATAGTTTTATTGAATACTTAGAATATGGATACAATAATTTTGCAGATAAAAAATGTTTTTTTGAAAAAAAGAATGATAAGTATATTGGATATACATTTAATGATATATATAATGATACTAAAAGTATTGCTAACTTACTTATTAAAAATAAATTATCAAATAAAAAAATTATTATCATTGGTAAAAACTCCTATAACTGGCTTATGACATATTTAAGCATAGTAACTTATGTTGGAGTAGTAGTACCAATTGATAATTCATGGCCTCTAAAAGAAATAAAGAATGTTATTAATGATATTGATGAAGCAGATTGTATAATATGTGACCAAGAAAAATACCAATTATTAATAAAAGATATAGATAAAAAAATAAAAATATTCAAATTAGAGGATATACTAATAAAAAGTCAAAATCTTAAAAAGGAAAAGTATAAAAAGAAGAAGGATACAGATTTAGTAGAAATATTATATACATCAGGAACCAGTGAAAAACCTAAAGCTATAATGTTGTCAACTAAAAATATATTTGCAAATATGGATGGAGTTGCCAAATTTGCTCCTGTAACTACCAATGATAAATATTTAGTTATTCTTCCATTTCATCATATATATACATTAGTTATCCTAGTAATTTATCCATTATATATTGGAATATCAATATATTTATCAACCCCTAAAGACTTAGTAAATGATTTAAAAATTGTTAAACCAACAATCTTTCCAGGTGTACCATTAATATTTACAAGAGTAATAAATGAAATACCAGAAGAAAAAAAAGTTAAAATAAAAAAAGGAATTAAAATATCAAATTTTTTAAGAAAATTTGGCATTGATATTAGGAAAAGATTATTCAAAGAATTTTACGATTTTTGGGGAGGAAATATCTTCTTTTTTACATGTGGTGCTGCTTCATTAGATTATGATATAGCAAAACTGTATGATGATATGGGAATAATTATTCTCCAAGGATATGGATTATCAGAAGCTTCTCCAATAGTAACCATGAACGATTATCATAATTACAGAATCGATTCTTGTGGACAAGTGTTAATGCATCAAAAAATAAAAATTATAGATATGGATGCTTCAGGAATAGGTGAAATAGCAATAAAAGGTGATAATGTAATGCTAGGTTATTATAAAAATAAAGATCTAACTAAAAAAAGTTATACCAAAGATGGTTACTTTAAAACAGGTGATCTTGGATATATAGATGATGAAGAAAGATTACACGTAATAGGAAGAAAGAAAAAAATAATTGTCACTTCTAATGGAAAAAATATTGATGCAACTGAAATTGAAAATATTATAAAAAAAGAAAGTATTATTAGTGATGCTAAAGTTTATTGTGAAAAAGATAAAATAGTAGCAGATATTTATACTAATTCTAGTAATAACAAAATTGATAAAATAATTAATAATCTTAACAAAGATTTACCTAAATACAAAAGAATTAGTAAATATAACATAAAGATAGTAGATAATAACAACGTTAGAATAAAGTAATTATTAGCATTATGGAGTTGATTACATGAAAAAAGTTAAACTAAGCATTGTGTTTAAAGATATATGGACAATAGAAACAATATGTAAAGAAAATAATATAGAACTATTTTTAAAACGATTATTTAAAAAAAATATAGAAGTTAATAATAATAGAATAAAAATTTTATATAATAAAAAAAATAATAATACTTATTTTATTATGATTGATTCAAAATATAAATTATTATCTTTAAAAAATAAAGTTCCTAATAAATTCTTATTAATAGCAATTGACATTAATACTTTAATTTCACAAGAAGATAAGTATAAAGAATTAGAAAAAATAGATATTTTAAATAATTATTTGTTTCAAGAGACAAAATTTGATAAGATAGTTGATCCAGAAATAACAAAAGACATTATGAACAAAATAATTAAACCATCAATAGTTAAAAACAATTTAAATAAGAATATTAAATCACTAATAACAAAAGATAAAAGTATAACAATTAATGATAATATTAAAGGAAGTAATAAAAAAGTAGCTTTAAAAAAATATAAGAATATAAGTATAGCGAAAATGATTAATACAAACATAATATTAATAAAATCCAATAATAGTATAGCAACTAGAAAAACTAGGTTAATCAATGAAATAAATGATAAACATAATTTAAAAACTGGTGTTATTAAACAAGATAAGAAGATATTTAAAATAGAAAATCCGAAGACCGGAACTAAAATAATCAAACCAAAAAAGATTCACATAATTACACACTTAAAAAAAACAAATAGTATTATGGTATTACATAATTTAGATAATGAAAAAGAAGTAACTACAAACACAGATTTATCAAAAAATGCAACTAAGAAATCTTTTTCAACTATGCCATATGGCAATAGAGAGATAGTTGAAAATAATAATATTAAAAAGCATTTAGACAAAAGTAAAAAAGGTTCCAATAAAAAGAATAATAAAACTAAAATAGATACGAAGATTAAAAGTAAGCAGCAAGAAAAAGTAGTTAAAAATAAACAAGGAAAAGTGAAAGATAATAAAATACCGGAAACATTAAAAAAAGATAATAAAAAAAACAAACCTCAAAGCATAACATATACAATTTTATCACCAAATAATGGAGTGTTATATCAAAAAGAAATAACACTAGAAAGTCCAATTACTGTTGAAGAACTACTTATGAATACTGGATTAATAGTTAATAATATTAATGGCTTTATATCATCAATTAATGGTATAGAAAATGAAAAAATGTCTGGATGGGTATTTGAAGTAAATGATTTGCCAGTTATGATAACAGCTTCTGATTATATCGTTAATCCTAACGAACAAATAACCTGGAAATATATTGATTTTTCAAAAGAAAAAGAAAATGAAGAAACAAATATAAAAACACAAATTAAAAAAAAATCACTGAGTAAAGAAAAAAATAATTTTTAAATATATAAGCATTATGATACAATAGAATAGAGGTGTAATAAATGAAAGATGATAATAAAGAAAGAATAAAACTAATAATAACATCTATATCTATATTTTATATGGTAGTAATATCTATATTAACTATATCTACATTAAATAATATTACTAGTTATGTAGATTTAGACACTAAAGATTTTACAAAAGAATTTGATAAAGTAAGAGTTAAAGTAAATACCATTGAAAATATAGATTGTAGAAATAGTGTAATTAATATAATTAATAAATCAGAAAAGCTTAGTAATAATAATACAATAAGTTTAAAAGAATTATATAATAATGGATTATCGATATTGGATTATGGAGATATAATGAAAAAATGTAATATTAAAGATAAAGATAGAGAAACTATAACTGCGTATATGATGAACTCAGCATTAACATATGAAGAATATATACAAAAAGGAATATTTGAATATGAAATAAATATAAAAGATAAAGAAAATAGATGGATTATGGAAGCATCAATAATGCATGCTAGATTAGATTCTAATAAAGTTTTAGAGTTAGAACTTTTAAATAAAATAATTGAGGTGCAAAATGAAAAATAAAGTATTTTTAATATTATATTATTTAGTATCACTTATTATTATTCCGTTATATATAATTTATAGTGTATATTATATTGATATGTATAATAATGGTAATAATAGTATTGGTTTGTTGAGTATTGATTGTTATCCTTTTACTGTTTTATTAATTATGTTATCATTAATAGTATGTATAATAACAACAATATTAATTATAAAGAATAAAAATATAAATATTACTAATAAAGATTATGTATTAATAATTAGTTATATTTTATTTATAATTATAATTGTAACTTGTTGTTTTATCTTTGATAAAAGATTAATAGTTCCAGGAATAGAATATTATTATTATTTAAATATATTATTAATAGCATATATATTATTAAATATAGATATTTATTTATCAATAAATAAAAAGAAAAAAAATAATAGAAATATAAAGAAGATAGAAAAATCTGTAAAAGATTAATCTATCTTCTTTTATTAGTTAATAAGGTTTAAAACTATAAAAAATAATGTTATAATGATATTAAGAAAGAGTGATTTGATGAATGCTAAAGATAGAATTAAAGAACTAACAGATATATTAAATAAAGCTAATTATGATTATTATGTATTAGATAATCCTACTATTACGGATCAGGAATTTGATAAATATTTAAGAGAATTAGAAGAATTAGAAATGGAATATCCTGATTTGAAACAAGATGATTCACCTACTATGAGAGTAGGTGGAGATGTATCTACAGGTTTTGATAAAGTAAGGCATGATATTCCAATGCTATCAATTGAAGATGTCTTTAATGAAGAAGAAATTATTAATTTTACAAAGAAACATAATAAAGAGGGATTTAATCCTGAATATATATGTGAACTTAAAATAGATGGTTTATCTGTATCACTTCATTATGAAAAAGGTATACTTACAAGAGCTGCTACACGTGGTAATGGAGAAATAGGTGATGATATTACTAATAATGTCAAAACTATCAAAACAATACCATTAAGACTTACTGAAGAAGTAGATATCGAAGTAAGAGGCGAAATTTATATGAGTAAGAAAACTCTTATTAAATTAAATAAACAAAGAGAGCAGGATAACTTACCACCTCTACAAAATTGTCGCAATGCAGCATCAGGTTCCATTAAACTATTAGATAGCAAAGAAGTAGCTAAAAGAGGACTAGAATGTTTTATCTATCATTTGCCAAATCCTCTAGATTATAATTTACATACTCATGAAGAAGCATTAAACTATATGAAAAAATTAGGCTTTAGAACTAATTCTAATAATGCTAAAGTAAATAATATTAAAGAAATATTAGACTATATAGAAGAGAAGAATAATATAAGAGAAGAGCTACCATATGATATAGATGGTGTAGTAATAAAAGTGAATGATATAAGGATGCAAGGAGAATTAGGTAGTACTAGTAAGTATCCTAAATGGTGTATAGCCTATAAGTTTCCTGCTAAAACTGTCTATACTAAACTGATTGATATAATATTTACAGTAGGTAGAACTGGTCAAATTACTCCTAATGCTGTTTTAGAACCAGTAATAGTTGCAGGATCTACTATAAGAAGAGCAACTCTTCATAATGAAGATAATGTTATATCTAAAGATATAAGAATAGGAGATATAGTAGAAATATACAAAGCAGGTGATGTTATACCTGCTGTAGGCAATCCACTTCTAGAAAGAAGAACAGGAAAAGAAATTCCTTTCAAGATGATTACTAATTGTCCTATATGTGGAACTAAAATAGTAAGGAAAGAGGAAGAAGCAGACTATTTCTGTCCTAATAATAATTGCCCAGCAAGACACGTCGAAACCTTAATTCATTTTGCTAGTAAAGATGCTATGAATATAGAAGGACTTGGAGATAGAATAGTAGAGGACTTATATAATTATGGTTATATAAAAGATATAAGTGATATTTATAAACTAGATAAGTATAAAAAAGAATTAACTGAATTAGAAGGCTATGGAGAAAAATCTGTTAACAATCTATTTATTAGTATTGAAAATAGTAAAAAGAATAGTTTAGAAAGACTACTATTTGGTTTAGGTATTAAACAAGTAGGTAATAAAACAGCTAAATTATTAGCCAAGCATTATAAAACTATCGAAAATATAATTAATACTAATGAAGAAGAATTAATAAAATTAAATGATATAGGAGATGTTATAGCTAAAGAGATAGTAACTTATTTTCATAATGAGGATAATATAAATATAATTAATAAATTAAAAGAATTTAATCTTAATATGAATTATATAGATACAAGTAATGTTAATGCAAATGATAATTTCAATAATAAGACATTTGTTTTAACAGGAACCCTATTAAATATTAATAGAAATGATGCTAGTAAATTAATAGAGGATGCTGGAGGTAAAACTACTACGAGTGTTACTAAGAAAACGGATGTTGTAATTGTTGGAGATAAACCAGGTAGTAAGTATACTAAAGCTTTGGAATTAGGTATTACTATTTGGAGTGAAGATGAATTTTTAGAATTAATTAATAGTAAATAATATTATAAAAATAATAGAAAGAGTGACATATGAAAGAATATTTTAAAGAGAATTTATGGTTTATTATTATTTTAATAATAATAGTTGCTTTATTTAATATTAGATTACCATATTATATTAATATGCCTGGTGGTACGATTGAGATTAATGATAGGATTGAGTGTAAGAGTTGTAAAGATATAAATGGTAGTTTGAATTTATTATATGTATCAGAATATGAAGCTACTGTTCCTACATATTTATTATCATTAGTTATGAGTGATTGGGATATAGAAAAAGTTAGTGAACAGCAAGTTAATAATGAAACAATGGAGGAAATATATAATCGTAATAAAATAATGTTAGAAGAATCTATTGATAGTGCTGTTATTGTTGCATATAAAGAAAGTAATAAAGAAGTTAATATTACTAATAAAAAGAATATCGTTATTGCTACTACTACTGATAATAATATAAAAATTGGTGATGAGATTATTGAAGTTGATGGTAAAAAAGTTGAAAATGTTATTGGGATTAGAAAGATAATTAGTAGTAAAAATAAAGGTGATAAGATAGGAATTAAAGTTATTAGAAAAGGTGAGGAGAAAGTAATTAATACGGTTGTTAGTGATATTGATGGTAATAAGATGATTGGTGTTGTTGTATCTACTGATATTGATTATGAAATTGATCCTAAGATAAAGTTAAAATTTAAGAGTAGTGAAGCTGGTGCTTCTGGTGGCTTGATGTTAGCTCTTAGTATATATAGTAAAATAGCAGATGAAGATATTATTAAAGGGCGAAGAATAGCTGGTACTGGTACTATTGAAAGTGATGGTACTGTTGGTGAAATAGATGGAGTTAAGTATAAAATAATGGGGGCTGATAAGGATAATATAGATTTAGTTTTTGTTCCATCAGATAATTATAAGGAGGCTATAAAAATAAAAAAGAAAAAGCATTATAAAATGAAAATAGTTAAGGTTGATACTTTTGAAGATGCTGTTAAGTATTTAAAAGATAATAATTAATAATTGAAATTAGTAAAGAAACATGTATTTGTTTCTTTTGATTTGTTATAAAAATGTACTAATAGTTTATTTTTTTATAAAATAACTTTTATTTTTTTAAAAATATGTTATAATAGGCAAGTCAGGAAGATAGAAGAGGTGTATTTATGAAGAAGAGAAATATTGCTATTATTGCTCATGTTGATCATGGTAAGACTACATTAGTAGATCAATTGCTTATGAAGAGTGGGACATTTAGAGATAATGAAGTTATTGATGAAAGGGTAATGGATTCTAATGATTTAGAGAGAGAAAGAGGTATAACTATATTAGCTAAGACTACGGCTATTGATTATAAAGATTATCGTATAAATATTTTGGATACTCCAGGACATGCTGATTTTGGTGGAGAAGTTGAGAGAATTATGAATATGGTTGATGGTGTTTTGTTGGTAGTTGATGCATATGAAGGAACGATGCCACAAACTAGATTTGTTTTGAAAAAAGCGATGGAGACTGGTGTTAAACCTATTGTTGTTATAAATAAGGTTGATAAACCAACTGCTAGAATAGAGAAAGTATTAGATGAAGTATTAGATTTGTTTATTGAACTTGGTGCTGATGATTCACAATTAGAATTTAAAACTGCTTATGTTTCTGCTTTGAATGGTACTTGTAGCTTAGATCCTGATTTAAGTACACAAAGTGAGGATTATACACCACTTTTAGATTTAATAATTGATGAAATTCCAGAACCTAATGTTGATGAGGAAGCTGATTTACAATTTCAACCTGCATTACTGGATTATAATGATTATGTTGGTAGGATTGGTATAGGACTTGTTAAAAATGGTAAAATAAGAGAAAATATGATGGCTAGTTGTGTTAGATTAGATGGTAGTATAAAGCAATTTAGAATTCAAAAATTATTTGGATTTTTTGGACTTAAAAGAATTGAAATTAAAGAAGCTAATGCTGGTGATATAGTTGCAATTGCAGGGCTTCCTGATATTTCTGTTGGTGAAACTGTTTGTGATGTTGGTCATGAAAAAGCATTACCAATTCTTAGAATAGATGAACCTACGTTAAAAATGACTTTTATGACTAATAATAGTCCTTTTGCTGGTCGTGATGGTAAATTTATAACAGCTAGTAAGATTGGTGAAAGACTGTTTAGGGAGACACAACGAGATGTTAGTTTAAAAGTTGAGGAATTTGGTAATGAATCTTGGATAGTTTCTGGTCGTGGAGAATTGCATTTATCTATTTTAATTGAAAATATGCGTAGAGAAGGTTATGAATTACAGGTTTCTAGACCAGAAGTAATTGTTAAAGAAATAGATGGAGTAAAATGTGAACCTTATGAAGATGTTCAAATTGAAGTTCCTGAAGAAAATATGGGAAATGTTATAGAAGCTTTAGGTTTAAGAGGGGCTGTTATGGATAATATGATGACAGTTAATAATTTGACAAGATTAAATTATACAGTTCCATCTCGTGGATTAATTGGTTTTATGACTGATTTTATGACTATGACTAAGGGATATGGTATTATTAATCATACTTTTAAGCGTTATGAAAAATTAGAAAACTTAAATGTTGGTGAAAGAAAACTAGGTGTATTAGTTTCAATGGAGAATGGAAAGTCTACAGCATATGCTATTGGTAATTTAGAGGATAGGGGTTCAATGTTTATTGAACCAGGTGTAGAAGTTTATGAAGGTATGATTGTTGGTGAATGTAATAGAGAAACTGATTTAGCGGTTAATGTTGTAAAGGGTAAACAACTTACTAATACTAGGGCAGCTGGTTCTGATCATACTGTTGTTTTAAAGAGACCTAGACCTATTACTTTAGAATATGCTTTGGAATTTATTAATTCTGATGAATTAGTTGAAGTTACGCCTAATAATATAAGATTAAGAAAAAAGACTTTAAATACTGAGCTTAGAAAAAAAGAAGATAGTAAGAAGAATAATTAATGATAAAGAAATTAGTTTTGTATTAAACTAATTTCTTTTGTATAATAGTTAATTTTTATGTAAATTTTAAAAATATATATATTAAAAGTTAGAAAAGTATGATAAAATGAATGTATATGACTCATTGTATGAGGGATGGTGAAATATGAATAATTTATTATTTATGATTTTTACTACTTTTCTTGTAGCAGTTGTTGCTGTTATAATTACAATTGTTTTTACAAAGAAAAAGGCTAAAAAGAGGTATAGAAATAAGGTTAATGCTCTAGAAGTTGAAAAAAATCAGTTAGTTAATGTTAAAATTTTGTCTGAAATGACTAAGGTTAAAGAATTAGTTAAAACGGATAATTTACAACATAAATTGGATAATTGGGATAAATCTTTTAGTTATGTTAAGGATAAGATGTTACCTAAAATAACTGATGATTTGAGTGATGTTGATTTTATGATTGATAGGCGTGATTATGAGAGTGCTATTCGTAAAATGACTAATATAGAGCTTGAAATTAATAGATTGAAAAAGAGAAATGAGAAGTTGATTAGTGAGATAAAGTTGATTACAGGGAGTGAGGAAAGAAATAGATCTCTTGTTACAAAGCTAAAAATTCAATATAGGGAACTTAGATCTAAGTTTGATAGGAGTATTAAGGATTATGATGGGGTTGAGGATGCTGTTTTGGAGAGGTTTGATTCTATAGATAATAAATTTCAATTATTTGAAAATGCTATGGATCAAAATGATTATGTTGAAGTAGAGAAGATAGTTATTGTAATTGATAAAGAATTAAATGAATTAAAAAATATATTAGAGAATATTCCTAATATTATTTTGATGGCTAATGTATTAATTCCAACTAAGATAGATGATTCTAAAGTAGCTTATTCTAGAATGATAAGAGATGGATATCCTCTTGATTATTTAAATGTTGAATATAATTTAGATGAAATAAGTAAGAAAAGTAAAGATATTATGTCTAAAGTAAAGACTTTAGATGTTGATATTGATGATGCTGAACTAGAACTTAAGACTATGAATGATTATTTTAATGAATTATTTAGTGATTTTGATAAGGAGAAAGAGTGTAAAGATTTATATAGAGAAGGATGTAAGAAATTTAGACATAGAATTGAAAAAGTAAATAAGGTTGTTTATGATATTTATGTTCAGATTGATGATATAAAAGTTACTTATGATTTGACTGAAGAGGAAATTAATAGGTTTAGTAGTTTAAATAAAAATTTGGAATTGATTAATAGTGATTTTAAATCTTTGCTTGATCATGGTAAGAGTAAGGTTTTTGCATATTCTAAATTAAATGAAGAATTAGAAGGCTTATCAATTAAATTGTCACGTCTGCAAGATGATTTAGATTTTCAACTTCGATCTATTACTAGTATGAAGGATGATGAATATAGGGCTAAAGAGCAATTGGCTACGATACAAGAATTATTGAAAGAATCTAAGGGTAAATTAAGAGATTATAAATTGCCTGTTATTCCTAGTAGTTATTATGTTGAATTAAAAGAAGCTCAAGATGCTATTAGGGAAATATCTAAAGAATTAGATAAAAAACCTATAGTGATAAAGATTCTTAATATTAGGGTTGATACAGCTAGAGATTTGGTATTTAAAATATATAATAAGACTAATGATATGATTAAGGCTGCTATGAAGAGTGAAGATATGATTGTTTATATAAATCGTTATTTAAGTACTTATCCTGAATTGGAACAAGAGTTAGAAAAAGCTACTAGTATGTTTTATAAAGGTCAATATGAACATTCAATAAGTATTTCGAAAAAAGCAATTGAAAGTATTGAAAATGAAAAAAAAAGTAAATAATGTTTACTTTTTTTTATTTTTATGATAATCTATTATTAGGATTGAATAGGAGGGAGACATGAGCTTTTTTAATTTTTTACTGGAGCATTATATATACATAGTAATTATATTAGTTTTAATTGTTGTAACTGTTATAGGTTTTATGGCTGAAAGAAAAAGTAAGAAAAAGAAAGAAAATGAAAAAAATTTAAGTGGTGGTGATAATATGAATAATGAAAATAATGATCAAATGATGAATAATGTTGAAGCGACTGCTCCTGTAGGTGAAAGTTCAGATGTTCAAGTTCCTAGTTTAGAACCTATTATGGATACTCCTGGTGTTGGATCTGTTATGGTAGCTCCTGAACCAGTTGTAGGTGCACCTAGTGTAGAGCCAATGGTAGCACCAGAGCCTGTTGTAGAGGCAGCACCTGTTGTAGAACCAACGGTAGCACCAGAGCCTGTTGTAGAGGCAGCTCCTGTTGTAGAACCAGCAGTAGCACCTGTTGTAGAACCAACGGTAGCACCAGAACCTGTTGTAGAGGCACCTGTTGTAGAACCAGCAGTGGCACCAGAACCTGTAGTTGAGGCACCTGTTGTAGAACCAGCAGTGGCACCTGAACCTGTAGTTGAGGCACCTGTTGTAGAACCAGCAGTGGCACCTGAACCTGTAGTTGGAGCACCTGTTGTGGAACCAGCAGCAGCACCAGAACCTGTAGTTGAGGCACCTGTTGTAGAACCAGCAGTAGCACCAGAACCTGTAGTTGGAGCACCTGTTGTAGAACCTACAGTAACACCTGAACCTGTAGTTGGAGCACCTGTTGTGGAACCAGCAGTGGCACCTGAACCTGTAGTTGGAGCACCTGTTGTGGAACCTACAGTAACACCAGAACCTGTTGCTGCAGCACCTGTTCCTAATGCTGATGGTACTGCACAAGATGGTAATGTTACTACTCTTGGTGGTGATCAACCATTTGATGTTAATAGTATGTTTACTAATAATGAATAATTATTTATAAGATAGAAAGGGAATTAATATGAATGATAATAATTTGAATCAAAATGATGGAACTAAATATAAAGCTTCCCAAAATCTTAATACAGTTATTGAAAGTCCTCAAATGACACTTGGTAATGTAACTGATGTTAATGTTCAAGATATGGGATATAATAATCAAATAGAACAAACTAATAATTCAACAAATAATGGTTTTTTAAATACTTCATATACTCAAAGTAGTCAAGTTAGTAATGTTCAAAATAATAATATTGTAAATAGTTATTCTCCTAGTATTAATTCAAATGTTGGTTCAAATGTTAATGTAAATAATAATATTAATTCAAATACTAATTTAAATAATAGTGCTAATTATAGTGCTAATGTAACCCCTAACACTAGTGTTAATTCTAATGTTAATACAGTTAATAATGTTAATAATAATGTAGCTAATAATAATTATTCTTATCAACCAACTTTAGAAGGAAAAAAAGAAAAGAATGATGCTGTTTCCAGCGTATTACATTCTGGTGAATTTAAGGCAATGATTTTTATTCTATTAATCCTTTTTATGTTTGTGTTGGTTATGCCTTATGTATATGATTTCATAAAAAATAATTTTTTAAGGTAAAAGGCTTAATTCTATAATTTTATCAAAAACATCATCCTTTGCGGTGATGTTTTTGTGTTTTTCTCCACATTTTTGACATTCATATATTATTTTATAGGTTTGTCTATATTTTTCGATTCCTATGGGTTTCATTAGTCCTTTGCAAGTGTTTTTTCTGTCTCCTGGCATAATATCTAGATGTTTTGAATATAGGCAGTATGGGCAATGATCTCTGGCTGTATAGTTTAATTTATTTACTTTTTTATTGCAGTTTTCACATATAAATTCTTCATCTATCATATTAAATTTTTTCATTATTTCATCCCTTCTTTTTTTTAGTATAACATATTTTTATTATATTAGAGTTTTTTAATTATTATTATTTTTTTATTGAGTGTTCAATAAAAAGATGAGAATACTTGACTAAAAATAAAAAATAAGTATAATATTAGTTAAGCAGTCGAAGAAAGAGTAGTAATAAGTGGATATTTTAAAGAGAGTCTTTGTTTGGTGAAAGAAGATAAATTGATATTTATGAACTTGCTTTTGGATGTGTTAGGGTAAATCCTTTATCATTAATGAGTATAAATTAAGGTGGTACCACGGCTAGTTCGTCCTTTGGATGAGTTAGTCGTTTTTTTAGGAAAGGGTGATAGTAATGTATAATTATAAGAAAGTTGAAGAAAAGTGGCAAAAGCATTGGGATAATAATAAGACTTTTAAAACTAATATTAATAATAATATGGAGAAGTATTATATGTTAGTTGAGTTTCCATATCCATCTGGAACTGGCTTGCATGTTGGACATGGTAGAGTTTATACGGCTTCTGATGTACAAGCTAGATATAGAAAAATGAAAGGTTATAATGTAATATTTCCTATGGGATGGGATGCTTTTGGGGCTCCTGCTGAGCAGTATGCTATTCAAAATCATATTCATCCTAAAGAGGCTGTTGAAAGAAATATTAAGGTATTTAAAGGTCAAATGAAATCTTTAGGATTGTCTGTTGATTGGGATCGTGAGTTTTCTACAACTGATCCAGATTATTACAAATGGACACAATGGCAATTTTTACAATTTTATAAAAATGGAATGGCTTATAAGGCAGAAAAGGATATTAATTGGTGTCCTAAATGTAAGATGGGTCTTTCTAATGAAGATGCTCAAGGAGGAGTATGTGAAAGATGTGGAAGTGCTACTACTAAGAAACTTAAAAATCAATGGATGCTTAGAATGAGTGATTATGCTGAGGATTTATTGGATGGTCTTAAGGATACTCAGTTTAATGATAGAACTAAAATTGCTCAAGTTAATTGGATTGGTAAGAGTGTAGGAGCTTCTGTTAAGTTTAAACTAAAAGGTGTTAGAAGTACTTTGGAAGTTTTTACTACTAGATGTGATACTTTGTATGGTGTTACTTTTATGGTTATTAGTCCTGAACATGAATTGATTGAAAAATATAAGAAGAAGATTAAGAATTATGATGAGGTTATAAACTATTGTAAAATAAGTCATAATAAAAGTGAGATTGAAAGAACTGATAATACTAGAGAGAAGACTGGTGTTAAGATTGAAGGTATTGAAGCTATTAATCCAGTTAATGATGAAATAATACCAATTTGGGTTAGTGATTATGTACTAAGTACTTATGGTACAGGTGCTATAATGGCAGTTCCTGCACATGATGAAAGAGATTATGCTTTTGCTAAGAAGTTTAATATAGATATTATACCAGTTCTTGAGGGTGGAGATATAACTAAGGAAGCATTTATTGGTGATGGTGTGCATATTAATTCAGATATTATTAATGGTTTGGGTAAAGAAGAAGCTATTAATAAGATGTTAAAATATTTGAGTGATAATAAGTTAGGTAAGAAACAGATTAATTATAAATTACAGGATTGGATTTTTTCTAGGCAACGATTTTGGGGAGAGCCTATACCTATGATTGATTGTCCTAAATGTGGATGGGTATCTGTACCAGAAGATGAATTACCTGTGTTATTGCCTGATGTTTCTAATTATGAACCTACTGATGATGGTGAGAGTCCACTTGCTAATATTGATGAATTTGTTAATGTTAAGTGTCCTAGATGTGGTGAGATGGCAAAACGTGAAACTGATACGATGCCTAATTGGGCTGGCTCTTCATGGTATTGGCTTAGATATATGGATCCTAAAAATAATGAACGTTTTGCTGGTGAGGAAGCTTTAAAATATTTTGGGCAAGTTGATTTATATGATGGTGGTATGGAACATGCTACTAGACATTTGTTATATGCTAGATTTTGGAATATATTTTTGTATAAATTAGGTTTAGTTCCTTATAGTGAGCCATTTTTAAAAAGAATTAGTCATGGTATGATTTTGGGTTCTGGTGGAGAAAAAATGAGTAAAAGTAAAGGAAATGTTGTTAATCCTAATGATATGATTGCAGAATATGGAGCTGATTCTTTAAGAGTTTACGAAATGTTTATAGGAGATTATGCTAAGGATGCAGCTTGGAATGAGAATGGTTTGAAAGGATGTTTTAAGTTTTTGAATAGAGTATGGAACTTGCAAGATAAGGTTGTAGATAAGTATGATTATTCAAAAGATTTGGAATATATTATTAATAAAACAATAAAAAAAGTTACTGATGATATTGAGAATTTATCTTATAATACAGCGGTATCTGCATTAATGATTCTTTTAAATGAGATGGAGAAATGTAATAACGTTACTAAAGATGATTATAGGATATTGTTACAATTATTGAACCCTTTTGCTCCTCATATAACAGAAGAATTGAATGATATATGTTCTTTGGGTGAAGAATTTGCTCAAAGTAAGTGGCCTTTATTTGATGAATCTAAGATTGTTCTTGATGAATTGGAGATTGGTGTACAGGTAAATGGTAAACTTAGAAGTACAATTAAAATAAATAAAGATGAAGATAAGGAAAAGGTTGAGGAAATAGCTTTAAATGATGAAAGAGTTAAGAAAAATATTGAAGGAAAAGATATAGTTAAAGTTATAGTTGTACCTAATAGAATTGTAAATATAGTAGTAAAATAATATAAAAAAAATACTAATTAAAGTAATTTATTAGTATTTTTTTTGACATTATTATGTTTGATGGTATAATATTTGTCAATTTATTAATTATTAGGTGGTGGTTGTTATGTATGATATGCATTATGATTTATTAACTATATTATATTATGTTTTTGAAAAGAGAAGTCTTAGCCATTTATATAAGTTAATAGGTGATTGTCGTGATATATATAATAAAGATAATATAATAGGTGGTATTATTAATCTTTATTTTATGACATATAATGAAATGTTTGAAGAATTGGGTATTACAAAAGAAGAAATTAATAATATTCCTTTGATGTTAAAGAAAAGCATTGGGTATTTAAAATATTTGAAAGATATTGATGTAATACCTAAGGATGTTGACTTTATATATAGTATTGAGGGATGTGATTATTTAAAAGGGGCTGATGATTTAGATGAATTATATGAATTGGGATTAAGATCTATTGTACCGGTATGGAATAATAAGAATAAGTTTGCTTCTGGTAATAGGAGTTTAGATGGTATTACTAAAGAAGGTATTGAATTAATTTCTAAGGCTATAGAATTAGGTATGATAGTTGATGTATCTCATGCTAATAAGAAGTCATTTAATGATATATTAGATGTTTTAGAAAAATATAATGATTATTTATTGTTAGCTTCTCATTCTAATGTTAGAAGTATATGTGATAGGGATAGGAATTTAGATGATGAACAACTATATAGGTTAAGGGATATGAATGGTTATATAAGCTTGTTTACAAATGGTAATTTTTTAACATCAGATAATAAGAATAAATCTTATAAAGAAAGACAAGATATGTATCTTAAACATTTAGATTATTTAATTAATAAGATTGGATTTTCTGATGATAAGTTATTGGTTGCTACTGATGATATGAATTTTCATCCTGATAAGAGTTATCATAATCTTGAAGCTTTTAATATTAATAGTGTTGCTTCAGATTTATTTAAGGTTATTAGTAAGAATTATGATGATGAATTGGCTAATAAGATTATGATAAATAATCCCAAGAAGTTAATTAATAAAGTTAAGAGATATGAATAATTATCTCTTTTTTAGTTATTAGTGTTTGTTGTTATTTGGATTAAGATATGATATAATATTTTTTGTTATATATAAAGTATAAGGGGATGATTATATGTTATTTAATTCATTTTTATTAATAATAGGTTTTTTAATATTGATTAAGGGAGCTGATGTTTTTGTAGATGGGGCTAGTGCTGTTGCAGGTAATTTTAAAGTTTCTAAGATGCTGATTGGACTTACGATTGTAGCTTTTGGTACGAGTGCTCCTGAGTTTGCAGTAAGTGTTAAATCTTTAATTTCTGGTAGCGGAGATATAGTATTAGGTAATGTTATAGGTAGTAATATTTTAAATATAGTTTTAATATTGGGAGTTAGTACTATGTTTCATAGTCTTAATGTTAAAAATAATACTGTTAAGAAAGAGTTGCCTATAACATTGTTAATTACAACATTATTTGCTGTTTTATTATCTGATAATTTGTTTGATAAAAGATTTAGTAATGCTTTTTCTAGAAGTGATGGTATAGTATTATTATTATTCTTTATGGTTTTTATATATTATTTAATAAGTATGGCTAGGAATAAGATTGATGATGATCAAGATACTGAATATATGAGTTTGACGAAAGCTGCTATATTTACTGTTGGTGGAATAGTGGCAATAATAGTTGGAAGTAATTTTGTTGTAGATAGTGCTTCTTCTTTGGCTAAAGCGATTGGTGTTAGTGAAAAAATGGTAGCTTTAACTATTATTGCATTGGGTACTTCTTTACCTGAGCTTGTTACTAGTGTTATGGCTACTAGAAAAGGTGAATATGATATTGCAATAGGTAATGTGGTTGGTAGTAATATATTTAATTTGGGTATGGTTATTGGTATACCTGTTTCTATATTTGGAGGTATTTTTTCATTATCATTTAATTATTTAGATTTAATTGTGATGATGTTAGTAGCTTTCTTGTTGTTTGTTTTTTCATTTAATGATCGTAAGTTAGATAAAAGAGAAGGTTTAATATTTTTAACTATCTTTATAGTATATTATGGTTATATTATATATATGGGATAATAAATAGATTAATATAGGTTAATAATGTAAAAAGTGACTATATATAGTTGCTTTTTTTATTGTTATTAGGATATAATTAAAGTTAGGAGGAATAGTATAGTGGTTATTAATGTTACAAATAAATTAAAGGATAAGATTATTAATAATAAAAATATTAGTAAAGAAGAAGCTGTTAGATTTATTAATTATATGATTAATAAGACTAAAATAATAGTTGATAGGATGTATGTTAAAGATTATAATTATATGTTTTTGTTTGATGAGATAGCTTTTTCTTATAATCTTTCTATTAGTTATATTGATAGTGATACTGTTATAATAAATGTTGGAGGTTTTTATTATTTGGTAGATATGAATTTTGATGATAAGAGATTTGAGGAATTATATAAAAAGAAATATATTATTTTTAATGAAGATAATTATTTGAAGTATATGAGATTGTGTGGTGATAAAAATGAATAAGGTTGTTTTAATAACTGGTGCTAGTAGAGGAATAGGCAAAGGTATTGCTTATGTTTTTGCAAAACATGGTTATGATATAATTATTAATTATTTTAATAGTGAAGATAAGGCTGTTTCTTTAAAAGAAGAGTTAGAAAAAACTTATAATAATAAATGTTTAGTAGTAAAGGCTGATATTTCTAATGAAGATGAGGTTAAGGAAATGGTTAATAAGGCTGTTAAAGTTTTTTCTAAGATAGATGTTTTAGTTAATAATGCTGGTATTGCTATTGATACTATTTTTATGGATAAGAGTGTAGATAATTTTAGGAGGACTTTAGATGTTAATCTGATTGGTACATTTCTAGTTAGTAAATATGTTTCTAAATATATGAATAAGGGTAGTATAATTAATATTAGTAGTACTAATGGAATAGATTCTTATTATCCATATAGTCTTGATTATGATGCATCTAAGGCTGGGGTTATTAATTTGACTAAGAATTTGGCTATAGAGCTTGGTCCTGATATTAGAGTTAATTCTGTGGCTCCTGGTTGGGTTAATACTGAAATGAATGAAACATTAGATGATGATTTTCTTAATAGTGAGATAGATAAAATAGTTTTAGATAGGTTTGCTGATATTAGTGAAATTGCTAATGTTGTATATTTTTTAGCTAGTGATGAGGCTAGTTATGTTAATGGTACTGTAATTACGGTAGATGGGGGTAGAAAGTAGGTAATGGTATGTGTGGGATTAATGGAATAATTAGTAAAAATAGTAGTAAAGATAAAAATATAAAGATAATAAAAGCTATGAATAATAGAATTATTCATAGAGGACCTAATGCAGAGGGTGTTTATGCTGATGATAAAGTAGGATTAGGTCATAGGAGATTATCAATAATAGATTTAGAAGGTGGTAATCAGCCTATATATAATGAAGATAAGTCTGTAATGATTGTTTATAATGGTGAGGTATATAATTATTTAGAGTTAAGAGAGGAATTGTCTGGACATAAATTTAAGACTAATTCTGATACAGAAGTTTTAGTACATGCTTATGAGGAATGGGGAATATCTTTTTTAGAAAAACTTAGAGGTATGTTTGCATTTGCTATTTATGATAAGAAAGATAATACTATTATATTAGCAAGAGATCATTTTGGTATTAAGCCACTATATTATTATAGTATTGAAGATACATTTATTTTTGGGTCTGAAGTTAAAAGCTTTATAGAGCATCCTAAGTTTATTAAAGAATTAAATGAAGAGATGTTAGGTGCATATTTAACATTTAGTTTTACTCCTGGTGAACATACGTTTTTTAAAAATGTGTATAAATTACCTGCTGGCTCTTATATGAAAATTAATGTTAAAGATTGTAAATATGAGATAGAAAAATATTTTGAATTATCATTTGATAAGACAGATAAATCTTTTGAGGATATGGTTGAAGAAATATCTCTAGGGATGAAAGATTCTGTTAAACATCATTTAATTAGTGATGTAGAGGTTGGTTCTTTTTTATCTAGTGGTATTGATTCTTCCTATTTGGTTAGTTTGGCTAAACCTGATAATACTTATACGGTTGGTTATACGGATAAAGAGTATAGTGAAATATCTAATGCTAAGGATTTGTGTGATAGGTTGGGAATTAATAATACATCATCAATTATCACTATGGAAGATTATTTTAAGGCTATAGATAAAGTTTTTTATCATATGGATGAACCAACAACTGATGCTTGTAGTATAGCAGTATATTTTTTATCTAAATTGGCTAGTCGTGATGTTAAAGTAGTTTTATCTGGAGAAGGAGCTGATGAATTTTTTGGTGGCTATAATAGTTATGATGATCATCCTTATACAAAGCTTCCTCTTGTTATTAGGAAATTTGTAGCAGCTATATGTAAGCTGTTACCTAAAAATAAAATTACTAGATATTTGATTAGAAGAGGTTTATCCTTAGAAGAGGGTTATGTTAGTATTAATAGGAATTTTTATGATGATGAAGTTAAAGAAGTTTTAAAGATAAAGAATTATTTGAAGAATGAGGATATAACTAAAGATACGTATAATGAGTTTAGGAATGAGAGTGAACTTAATAAGAAGTTAGCTATTGATATTAAATATTGGCTTCCTGATAATGTATTAAATATAGTTGATAAAATGACAATGGCTTTTTCATTGGAATCAAGAGTTCCTTTTACTGATATTAAGATTTTTGATATTTGTAGAAGATTAAATAAAGAATATAAAGTAAGAAATGGTTATACAAAGGCAGCTTTAAGGCAAGCTGCTAAGAAAGTTATTCCTAATGATAGTTATAAGAAGAAGAAGCTAGGATTTCCAGTACCTATTAGAGAATGGATAAGAGAGGATATATTTTATAATGATATAAAAGAAATGTTTGATATGGATATTGCAGATAAGTTATTTAATAAAGATAAAATAATAAAGTTATTGGAAGATCATAGAAGTGGAGTTAGGGATAATTATAGAAAGGTATGGGCTATATATAGCTTTCTTAAATGGTATAAGGTATTTTTTGTTGATGATTTAGATATTAAGGGGTAAATAATAATAGTTATAGGGGATATTAATAATGAATATAGATATAATAAATGGTAATGGTGAATATGTAAAAAGAGGGATAGATAAGATATTAGATTATGCTATTGATTTTTATGGAAATAAGTATGAGAAAAATGTATTAGATACTATTTCAGAAGTTAAATTTTATGAGTGGGAAGATAATCAAACGGAAGCTGATGTTATATATGATATAACTGATGGTAAGGTAGATGAAAAAGATGAAGAGGATGAATACTATGATACTTGTGGTTTTTATTTTTTAAATGTAAAAAATGAAAATGAATGTGATAAAATAGTTGCTTTTCGTAATAAGTTTTTAAAAGAGAATTATCATTTTTTGGTTCATGAATTATTTGGACATGCTGTTTTTTCTAATGTGGATCCTATTTTCTTTTTGGATGGTGTTTTGTGGGAACGCAATGGAATTGCTTTTTTGTGTGATAAGGATAATATTAGATATTATGAATATCTTAATGAAGGTTTTGTTGAAGATGTTGTTTCTAATATTATGTCTAATGCTAGGTTAGAATATGATTTTTTAGAGCATTATTTATATGCTAAGCAGGCTGCTAGTGTTATTAGGAGACATATTGGACATGAGAATTTATATGATTCACTTATATTAGGTAATATTGATTTGAGAGATATGTATAATTTAGATTCTAAGTATGATGAGTTTTCTCAATTAGAGCAAATACTTGATAATTATTACAATTATGGTAGGCATCCTAAATTAAGTCATTTATATAATACTAATTTAAGGAATTTTATTAAAAGGAATCAAAAGAAAAAGAAATTAGTAAGGACATTATAGATTTTTATAATGTCTTTATTTTATATTAGTTTATTGAAAAATAACTATTTACATGTTATAATATAAGTGCTTTGAAAGAGGGATATTATGATAAGTATTAAGAGTGAATATGAGATTAATCTTATGCGTGAGGCTGGTATGATGGTATCTAAAACTCATAAGTATTTAAAGGATTTTATTAAGCCTGGTATTACTACTTTAGAGTTAGATAAATTAGCTGATGATTATATTAGAAGTATGGGAGGAATTCCTACATGTAAAGGCTATGAAGGTTTTCCTAATGCTCTTTGTACTAGTGTTAATGATGAGGTAGTTCATGGTATTCCAAGTAATAGGAAATTGAAAAATGGAGATATTATTACTATTGATATGGTAATTGGATATAAGGGCTATCAAGGGGATGCGGCTTGGACTTATGCTGTTGGGGATATTAGTGATAATAAGAAATATTTGATGGAACATACTGAGAAGGCTTTATATAAGGGAATTGATGAAGTAAAGCCTGGAGCTAGAATAGGAGATATTTCGAATGCTGTTTTTAAATATGCTACTTCTCATAAATTGGGGGTTGTAAGAGAATTAGTTGGACATGGTATAGGTAAAGAAATGCATGAGGATCCAGATGTACCTAATTATGGAAAGGCTGGTATGGGACCTAAATTAAGAGAAGGAATGGTTATTTGTATTGAGCCTATGTTAAATTTGGGAAGTGCTGATATTTATGTTGAAGATGATGATTGGACAATAAAGACTATGGATGGTAAGCCTGCGGCTCATTATGAGCATACAGTATTAGTTACAAATGATGGCTATGAAATATTGACTCCTAGATTGGATGATTAAATGGATAATTATATTAGAAATATGGAAGAGTATGCTCATAGTAATAATATACCTATTATGTTACCTGATGGTATTGAATTTTTGTGTAATTATATAAGAGATAATAATATTAATAGTATATTGGAGATAGGAACGGCTATTGGATATTCGGCCATTAAAATGGCTATGGTTAATGATAAGATAAAGATTACTACTATTGAGAGAGATAAAGAAAGATATGATATGGCTGTTAATAATATAAATAATTGTAATTTAAGTGATAGAATAACTGTTATATATGGGGATGCTATAGACATAGATGTTAAAGATAAATTTGATTTGTTATTTATAGATGCTTCTAAGGGTCATAATATAGATTTCTTTGAGAGGTATAAGCATAATTTATATGAAGATGGTGTAATTGTTACTGATAATTTATCTTTTCATGGGTTAGTTGAAGATTCAGAGAAGGCTATTACTAAGAATCAAAAGGGATTAGTAAGAAAAATTAAGAATTTTATAGAATTTTTAGATAATAATAAAGAATATGATACAATATATGTAAATGTAGGAGATAAGATAAGTATATCAAAAAAGAATAGTATTTAATTATGGTCTAGGAAAGTGGTGATAAAATGAAAAAAATATTAGTTATGCCTAGTAGTTTGGATAATTTGGGTAAAGTATTAAATAGTGATGCTGATGGGGTAATATTACCTTTAGAAGGATTAGCTATTAATAGTAATATCTATTTTACAATTGAAGATATTAAGAGTATTATTAATTTGACTAGTAAAGAGATATGTGTTTCTATAAATAAAATAATGCATACTGAGGATTTGGATTTTTTAGAAGAGGCTTTAGTTAGATTAAATAAATTAAATATTAGAAAGATATTCTTTTATGATGTGGCTGTTATAAATATATGTAAAAGGTTAAATATAAAGAAAGATTTGGTAATCTTTCAAGAGCATTTGAATGCATCATTGTATAGTAATAATTTTTATAAAGATAGGGGTATTGCTTATTCTACTATTACTAATGATATTACTTTAGAGGAGATTAATGAGATAAGTAAGCATAATAAGTTAATACTAATTAGTTATGGTTATTTGCCTATATTTAATTCTAGGAGACATTTAGTTAGTAATTATTTGGATTATATTCATGAGCATAAATTACATAAGATATATTATATAACAAATGGTGAGGATAGATATCCTATCTTAGAGGAAAAAGATGGGACAACTATATTTACTAAGGAACCTATTAATTTAATTAATGATGTAGATAAGATAGATGTTGAATATTTAATATTAAATGCTTTTAATATTAAGACATCAGATTTTATGGAAGTATTGGATGATTTTATTAAAGAGAGAAAGACTGATAAAGAGGAATATGTTGGTTTTTTGAATACTAAGACTGTATATAAGGTGGATGATTATGAATAGAGTAGAGCTATTAGCACCAGCTGGGAATATGGATAAATTAAAGGTTGCTCTTCTATATGGGGCTGATGCTGTATATATAGGTGGTAAGAATTATTCTTTAAGGGCAAATGCTACTAATTTTAAATTATCTGAAATTAAAGAAGCTGTTAAATATGCACATAAATTAAAGAAGAAAGTTTATGTTGCAGTTAATATTGTTTTTCATAATGATGATTATAAAGAATTACTTACTTATTTAAAATCTTTAGAATTAGTTGGTGTTGATGCTATTATATCTAGTGATCCTAGTGTTATTGATCTTGTTAAGAATAATAAGATTAATTTGGATATTCATTTATCAACACAGATGTCTAGTGCTAATTATGAAGCTGTTAGATTTTGGAAAGGTGAAGGGGTAAAAAGAATTGTTTTGGCTAGAGAGTGTTCTCGTGATGATATAAAGACTATTATTGATAAGACAGGTGTTGAAGTGGAATGTTTTTTGCATGGGGCTATGTGTTCTGCTTATTCTGGGAGATGCGTATTATCTAATTATTTTACAAATAGAGATGCTAATAGGGGTGGATGTGCTCAGATATGTAGATGGGTATTTGATTTGAATGATGGTTATGATAATATAAATAATAAGACTAAATTTACTATGTGTACTAAAGATTTATCAATGATATCTTGTTTGGCTGATATGATTGAGATTGGTATTAAATCATTAAAAGTGGAAGGTAGGATGCGTAGTAATTATTATATTGCTACTGTTATTAGTACTTATAGAGAAGCTATTGATCATTATTATAATGGAGATTTAAGTGAAGAATTAATTGAATATTATAGTAAAATATTAAATAGAGTTGCTAATAGGGAAAGTACTGAACAATTTTTTAATAAAAAATCTAGTGTGGATGATCAATATTTTGTTGGTAGAGAAGAAGCTTCTAATCAAGATTTTTTAGGAATAGTAATGGATTATGATAAGAAAACTAAAATGGTAACATTAACGCAGAGAAATTATTTTAAACCTGGTGATGAGGTAGAAATATTTGGTCCTTCTATAAAGGCTTTTAGTTTTAAGATTCCTGATATATATAATGATAAAGGTGAAAAGATAGAAGTAGCTAATCATCCAGAGGAAATTATTAAATTTAAGTTAGATAAAGAAGTATATAGAAATGATATAATGAGAGTAAAAGTTATCTAGTATTTGGATAACTTTTTTTTAGTGATAAGTAATCTAATGGTTAATATTTATTTTTTTAGCTTTCTTTTTTTGTTATTATTTAGTTAATTATTATTGATTACTATATATAAGTAGTATAATTTATTTGGAGGTTTGTGATGAGGAATAATATTAATGAGAAGGAATTATTTATAGAATATGTTAAAAGATTAATTTTTGATGGTAAGTTTGATGAATTATTAAACATGGAAGAGGATGTTATTGGTAGGAATATTGTTGAGTTATCATATTGGTATGCTAGTAAGGTAAAGGGTGCTGATATAGCTACGCATGAGGATATAGTATGTTTTTCTAAGGATTTGGTTTGGATATCTTCTTTTATGAGAGATGTTAAGAATGCTAATATTAGTAGACTTGATAATATAATTATTGATAGTGGAGATCCTTATTATAATTATATAACTGCTACTATTCCAAAAATAGATATTAAGAAACATGGAATGGCTATATTTCTTAGTGGAGATCCTGAATATAATTATTTGTTTGCTAAGGATATAAAAGGAGCTGATATAAAGCTACATGAAAAGGCGGTTGCACTTAGTGAGAATGAGAGATTTATCAGTAAGTTTATGAAAAATATTCCTGGTGCTGATTTGAATGTATTATCAAAGGCTGTAATAAAGGGAGAAAATCCATATTGGAATTATGTTATTGCTAGAGATTATGATGTTAATGTTTTAGAACATGGTGATGTTATTTATAAGAGTTTAATTCCTGAGTATATTAAATTATTTGATGAGTTAATTAAAAGTAAGAGTGCTAAGAGATTAATAAGGGAAAAGAATGATTAATAATTGACTTAAAGTATAAAAAAAATTATACTTATAATAGGAGATGATAATAATATGTTTAGTTTAAAAGATAGAGTAGTTGTAGTATCTGGAGCTTCATCAGGACTTGGTAGTCAGATGGCTTTTGGTTTTGCTAAACAGGGGGCTGATTTAGTTATAATGGCTAGAAGAATAGAAAAATTAGAAGATATAGCATCTAAAATAAGAGAATTAGGTGTTAAATGTTTACCAATTAAGTGTGATGTTACAAATGTTGATGAGATAAAAGAAGCAGCTAAAAAGGTAGAAGAAGAATATGGTAAAGTGGATGTATTGGTAAATTGTGCAGGGGCTGCTAAAAATAATGGTGTTTTGAATATGACTGATGAAGAATGGAAATTTACTATAGATGCTGATTTAAATAGTGTTTTTTATGTAACTAGGGCTTTTGCTAATATAATGAAGAAAAATAATTATGGTAGAATTATTAATATAGCATCTATGTATGGGCTTGTTGGTAATACAGCTATGGATACGGTTGCTTATCATTCTTCTAAGGGAGGAGTAGTTAATTTTACTAGGGCTGTGGCAGCAGAGCTTGCTAAATATAATATTACTTGTAATGCTATATGTCCTGGATATTTTGAGACGGAGCTTACACATGATACTTTGGTTACAGATGAATTTACAAGCTATATGAAAGCTACAGTACCACTTGGTAGATATGGACATGAAGGAGAATTAAATCCGGCTGCTATATTTTTAGCTAGTGATGAGGCTAGTTATGTAACAGGTGTAATATTACCAGTAGATGGTGGATATACTGCTGTATGATTAAGAAAATAATAAAAATGGTTATACTAGGAAGTGATATTATTAATGGAATATAAGAGAGTTAATGGAAGAATTGATGTTAATGATGCTATAGATAGAGGTTTAATTGTTTATGATGAAGATGAGAAACATGGTTCTGATATAAGATATAAGTTTTGGTTTAATAATTATGGATGGATATATAAAGAAGTAGATAATGATTATTCAACTTTTCAAGATTATGCTGAACTTATATCTTATGAAATTGCTAATCTATTAGGAATTGATTGTGCAGAATATGATTTGGCAGTTTATAATGGTAAAAAAGGTGTTATATCAAAAAGTGTTGTTAAAGAGGGAGAAAAAATAGTATCAGGTACAGATTTGTTGAGTACTGTTTATGATGAATATTTTGTTCCTAAATTAGAATTATATAATAATTTTAACAAATTATTAGAAGAATATGCTGTTAATTCTTTAAATGATTTAGATAAGATTGATGATAAGAAAAAGAATAAGTTTATTGATAAGTTGATTATATTATATAATCAGTCATGTAATTCTATTACTGATATGATTAAAGATAATAGTAAAATAGATATAAAAGAATTATTTGAATATTGTAGTAGTTTATCGGATGTATATGATGGTAATTTTAAAGAAATGAAAAATGGAATAATGAAATCTAATAATTTGTATGATATATGGAGTGCTGTTGAAATATATAGTAAGATTAGTGGCTATAAGGTTGATTCTTCTTCTTTTATGAAAGACTTGACTAATTTATTTGTATTTGATATAATAACTAGCCAAGGCGATAGGCATGCAGATAATTGGAGTGTTATTATTGATAATAAGACTGGTAAATTAAGATTATCTGGAATTTATGATAATTCTGGTGCTTTAGCTTTGAATAGATCAAAGGCAATAGTAAATATTGATGATTTTTCTAATAAGTTAGCAGTAGAGAATAGGCCTAATAAACGTAAAGGTATTTATAGAAGATTAAAAGAAATAATTAATCATTCTTTTTCTGGATTAAAAGTTACTAGTGATAATGTTATGAATAGAAATAAGAATGATGTTTTATTGAATACTTTTATTGGGCATTCATCTATGGAATTTGTTGAAAGATTAAAAAAGTGTTCTGATATTATTAGTGATGATAGTAATATAGAAAGAATTTTTAATAATATAGAGAGGAAGACTGGAGAACCGGTTCCTAATATTGTAAAAAATGTTGCTAAAGAAGTATTAAAATATAATGTTGATACAATTAATGAAATTATTGATGTTAGAAGGGGGATACATAAATGAGTATAAATAGTAATAAGAAAGAATTTTTAATGAAATATGATAAAGTTAAAAAATTATTTGGTATGAATGACGATGAGTTAGTATTATTTTTATTTAACTTTTATGATTCAGTTGCTTTTAATCGTTATTATCCTAAAGATTTTTTGAATTTTGATTTTAATTCAGATGAAGAATTAGCAAAATATGTTGATTTTTTTAATAGTAATAATATTGATGTTAAAACGGCTAAGGAGTTATTTATTTCTATTCCTTCTATGTTATCTTGTGATAATCCTATGGAAGATATTGATATAATATATAAAGATGATAATGTAGAAGGTCTTGTTATATATGATAGAGATAATTATTGTCATCCTTATAGGAAAACAAATAATATGAGAAGTATTATGGAGAATCATTCTTTTGTTAATGATTTAAAAAAGAATAGTTTAATGAATAAGAAGTATACAAAAAGTTTTTATTTAAAGAATGATAAAAGAGAATTTAGAATTAAATAATTTAATAATAAAAAGGAGTTTTAAAACTCCTTTTTTTGTTTAATAATTATCATTTATGATATAATTATGGTATGGAGATGTTAGATATGGGTAGGATAAAGAGAAGAAAAAGAAAGTTAAAGAGATGGGTTAAGATTAGTATTATATTGCTTATTATTATCTTGTTATTAATTATTTTTATGATATTTAATCATAATAATAAGAGTAATAGTAAGATTAATAAGAAAAGTATATCAATTGATGAAATATATAATAAAATTAATGATAAAGAGATAGATATAGATTTTTTGAAGTGGTATAAGAATAATTATGATATTAAGGATGTAGATAATTATTTAAAGAAAAAAGATTATAATAAAGAGATGTGGTATAAATTATCTGGTAAATCTTTAATTGTACTTAAAGATTTACAAAAGGATATTTATAAAAATATGGATAATGTTAGTATTATAGATAATAAAAAAGATAGTTTTAGTTTTGGTTTTGTTGGAGATGTATCTCTTGCTGATAATTGGTATATTATGCCTGAATATGATAAAAGGGGTAAAGGTGTAGAGGGTATTTTAGATAAAGAGATAGTTAATATTATGAATAGTAGTGATGTTATGGTTGCTAATAATGAATTTACTGTTAGTGATCGTGGTGAAAAGATGAAGGGTAAATATTATACTTTTAGGGGTAGTCCTAAAAGGTTATCTATATATAAAGAGATGGGTGTAGATATAGTAACACTTGCTAATAATCATGTATATGATTTTGGTAGTTTAGCTTTTAATGATATGTTGGATGCTTTTAGAAAAGAGAAAATTCCATATATAGGAGCTGGTAAGAATATAGAAGAAGCTAGTAAACCATATTATTATATTGCTAATGGTTATAAGATAGGGTTAGTTAATGCTACTAGGGCTGAGAAGCTTATTTTAACACCTGGAGCTAGTGATAATGAAGAAGGTGTATTTAGATGTTATGATCCAGAAAAACTTATTAGTGTTATAAAAGATATGAAGAGTAAGAGTGATTATGTAATATTATTAGTTCATTGGGGAAGAGAAGATTCTCATGAGTTAGAGGATGTTCAAATAGAAACATCAAAGCAATATATAGATGCTGGGGCTGATATAATAGTAGGTAGTCATGCTCATGTTTTACAGGGATTTGAATTTTATAATAATAAATTTATTGCTTATAATTTGGGAGATTTTATATTTAATCATGAGACTAAAGATACTGGTATATTACAGGCTGTTATAGATAAAAATGGTAGATTTAGTTATAAATTTATTCCATGTAAAGAGAGTGATAAATATACTAAATTATTATTAGATGATGATAAGAATAATGTTTTAGATAAGATGAAATCTTGGTCTAGGGGTAATATTACTATTAATAGTGATGGTATAATTACGTCAGGTGTTAATTAGTGTGAAATATTATTTACTTAATTGTTAATTAAAGATATAATATAATTGTTTGAGGAGGTATAATATGGATAAGATATTAGAAATGGCTTTGAGAAAAGAAAAAAAGAGACAACAGAATAATATTGAATTAATTGCTAGTGAGAATTATGTATCTCGTGATGTATTAAAATTACAGGGTAGTATTCTTACTAATAAGTATGCAGAAGGGTATCCATCTAAAAGATATTATGGTGGTTGTGAATATATAGATATATTTGAAGATACAGCTCGTAATTATGCTAAGAAGTTGTTTGGGTGTAAATATGCTAATGTGCAACCTCATAGTGGTTCTAGTGCTAATATGGCTGTTTATAGAGCTTTATTAGATAATGGAGATAAGGTTATGGGAATGGATCTTTCACATGGAGGACATTTAACTCATGGACATCCTTTATCTTTTAGTGGTAGGGATTATCAAATTGTTGGTTATATGGTTGATAAAGATACTGAGATGATTGATTATGATGAGATGGAGAAAATTGCTTTAAGAGAGAAACCTAAGATGATTATTGCTGGTGCTAGTGCTTATCCTAGAATTATAGATTTTAAAAGAATAAGAGAGATATGTGATAAGGTTAATGCTTATTTTATGGTTGATATGGCTCATATAGCTGGTCTTGTTGCTGTTGGATTGCATCCTTCTCCTATATCTTATGCTGATGTTGTTACAACAACTACACATAAGACTTTGAGAGGTCCTAGGGGTGGTTTGATTCTTACTAATGATGATGAAATAGCTAAAAAGATAGATAAGACTATTTTTCCTGGTATTCAGGGAGGACCTCTTATGCATGTAATTGGTGCTAAAGCACAATGTTTTTACGAAGCTTTACAACCTGAGTTTAAAACATATATTAAGCAAGTAATTAAGAATGCTAAAATATTGGCAAAGACACTTGAAGAAAATGGGTTTAGAATTATTTCTGGTGGTACAGATAATCATTTAATACTTGTAGATGTTAAATCATCTATTGGTATGACTGGTAAGGAAGCAGAAATATTATTAGATACTATTAATATAACTATTAATAAGAATACTATTCCATATGATGAGGAAAAACCTTTTATAACTAGTGGTATAAGGTTAGGAACACCTGCTATGACTACTAGAGGTTTTATGGAAGATGATTTTATAAAAGTTGGTAATATAATTAGTGAATGTTTAAAAAATAAGGATGATAAAAAAGTATTAAATAAACTTAAAAAAGAAGTTTTAGAATTAACGGATAAATATCCTATATATAAGTAGGGAGATGGATTATGTTTAACGAAAAACAAAGTATAGAAAGATTAAATAAAATAAAGGCTATATTAGAAGTTATTTGGGAGTCAGATAATATTAAGGATATTTCTAATAAGACTAAGATAGCTACTAGTAGCATTCAAAGATATTTAAATAATGATGATTTGTTGCGTGAGGCTGGGGCTGATGATAAGGATATATTAAAAATTAAGAAATGGTTATTGAATGCTAAAATGAATGGATTAAGTAAGGGTGGTAAAAAGACACAGTCTATATATGGTGATAGTTATACTAGAATTGGTGATGGTAAATTTTCTGGTATAGGTAAAAATAAAAAGAGATAATATTAATATAGATTAATTTGTAATGTCAAATATTTAAAAATATCTTGACATTTTCTTTTTTGTATAGTATATAATTTAACTGACGAAAGGATTTTGATACAGTGGGAAAAAAATTAGTAATAGTTGAGTCACCTAGTAAGAGTAAAACAATAGAGAAATATTTGGGAAGAGATTATAAGGTTGTTTCTTCTTTAGGGCATATTAGAGATTTATCAACATCAGGTAAGTTTGGTTTTGGTGTTGATTTGGATAATAATTTTAAGCCTGATTATAAAGTTATTAAGGGTAAGAAGAAAGTTATTACAGAATTGAAGAAAGATGTTAAAAATTCTGATTTTGTATATTTGGCTACTGACCCTGACCGTGAAGGAGAAGCTATTTCATGGCATCTATATGATGCATTAGGATTAAAAGATAAAGATTATGAAAGAATTGTTTTTAATGAAATTACTAAAGATGTTATTCTTAATTCTTTTAGTAAGGCTAGAAAGATAGATGATGATTTGGTTAAATCTCAAGAAACTAGAAGAATACTTGATAGAATAATTGGTTTTAGACTTAGTAAACTAATGCAGTCTAAAACAGAAGGTAAATCTGCTGGAAGAGTTCAAAGTGTTGCTTTAAAATTAATAGTAGATAGAGAAAGAGAAATACAGGCTTTTAATGTAGAAAAATATTATGAGATAGATGCTTATTTTAAATTATTTGAGGCTAAATTAGAAAAATATAAGAAAGATAAGATTGAGATCAAGACTGAAGATGAGGCTAAAGCTATTCTTTCTAAATTAGATAAAGATTTTGTGGTTGAGAGTATTGAGAAAAAAGAAAAGGAAAAGAATAGTAAATATCCATATACAACTTCTACTTTGCAACAAGATGCTTCTAGTAAACTTAATTTTACTTCTAAGAAGACCATGAGTGTAGCTCAAAAACTATATGAAGGTATTGCTTTAGAAAATGAAACAGTAGGTCTTATTACTTATATGCGTACGGATTCTATTCGTATGAGTGATGAGTTTATTAAAAGTACTTATGGTTTTATTAAAGAAAATTATGGTGAAGAATATATTGGATATGTTAAAAAAGCTAAGAAGACTGATAATGTTCAGGATGCTCATGAGGCTATAAGACCTACTAGTATTAATAGAAAGCCTGAAGATGTTAAGAAGTTTTTATCTAATGATGAATATAAGTTATATCGTATGATATATTATAGGGCTATTGCTAGTTTAATGAAGAGTGCTCGTGTACTTGCTACTACTATTGTTTTGGATAATAATGATTATAAGTTTAAAGCTACTGGTCAAATACTTGTTTTTGATGGTTATTTAAAGATATATGCTGAATATGAAGATAATAAAGATAAGATATTACCTGATTTAAAAGAAAAGGATATTATTACTAGTATTTCTATTGAATATAGTGAACATGAGACTAAGCCTCCGGCTAGATATACTGAAGCTAAACTTATTAAAGAGATGGAAGAGTTAGGAATTGGTAGACCTTCTACATATGCTAAAACTATTGATACATTAAAAGAGAGAGCTTATGTTACTATTGAAGATAAGAAATTTATTCCTACAAATATTGGTATAGATATTACAGATAGATTACAAGAGTTTTTTAAAGATATTATTAATGTTAAGTATACTAAAGAGATGGAAGAAGATTTGGATAAGATTGCTGATGGAGATTTAGTGTGGTATAAATTATTAGATAGATTTTATAATGATTTTGAACCTAAAGTAGAAGTTGCATTTAAAGATATGGCTAAGAAAGAGCCAGAGAAAACAGGAGAGTTATGTCCTGAATGTGGTAGTCCTTTAGTAATAAAGCAGTCTAGATATGGTAAATTTACGGCTTGTTCTAATTATCCTGATTGCAAATATATTAAACAAAAAGAAAAAGAGCCTGAGAAAGAAATAATGGATTGTCCTAAATGTGGAGGAAAGATAGTAGAGAAGAAGACAAGACGTGGTAAGATATTTTATGGATGTAATAATTTTCCTAAATGTAAGATTGCTTGTTGGGATGAACCTGTTGGTAGGTTATGTCCTGAATGCAATAATTTGCTAGTTAATAGTAAAGATGGTATTAAATGTATGAGTTGTGATTATAAAGAATAAATTTAAGGAAGTATCCTTAAATTTTTTTTGTTTTAGAAGTGTTTTCTATGTTATAATATATAGTAATATAGGATGTGATAAAAGATGAATATAGATGTTAAAGAGATAGTTGATATAAATCATACTTTGAGTAAAGATTATTTTTTTAGATATGATAATATTGAAGATATTATTAGTAATATTAATAGTTATGTTATTGAATTGGGGAATAGATTAGATAAGAATAAATATAGAATAATTGGGGATAATATATGGGTTGGTAATGATGTAATGATAGATGATAGTGTTAAAATTATTGGGCCTTGTATTATAGATGATGGTTCTTTTATTAAGCATGGGGCTTATATAAGGGAAGGGGTTATTATTGGTAAGAGATGTGAAATTGGTAATTCTTGTGAAGTTAAGAATAGTATTATTTTTGATGATTGTTTTATTTCACATTTTAATTATGTTGGAGACTCTATAATTGGTTATAAATCTCATATGGGAGCTGGTAGTGTTATTACAAATTTAAGATTAGATAAGAAAGATATAATAATTAAGAATGGTAATGAAATAATTAATACTAATTTAAATAAAATGGGGGCTATTATAGGTAGTAGTGTTGAGATAGGAGCTAATAGTGTTATATGTCCTGGTACTATTATTGGATCTAATAGTATTATTTATCCTTTAGTAAAAGTTAGTGGTGTTATTAGTGCTAATAGTTTTATAAAAGATAGCAAAAAAATATAATTTTATTTTAGTATAGTATTGCAATTTATTAATAATATTGTTATAATTTTATTAGGATATGGAGGATACATATATGAATGATGTAAATAATAATAATGTAAAAAAAGGGAATGGAGATACTAAAAGAATTACTATAACTTTAGTTTTAATATTAACATTAATGGTTACTGTTACTGGTGGTACTTATGCGTACTTATATATTGGTGCTACTGCTACTAATAATATGACTGGTACGGTTGCTACTGGTAGTTTGGCTTTTCAATTGTCAAATAATGCAACAACAACATCTGGAATACCTGATCAAGTTTCTCCTCCAAAGTCAGGAGCTTACGCAAGTTCTCCTATGGTACCACAATATGCTTATAATAATTCAAAAAATACATTGCAATTAGCTGTTACAGGTGTTAAACCTCCAGGTTCAACTTCTGTTGTTCCTTGTGTTGATGGTAATGGAAATGTCATATGTAGAATTTATACATTTACTATTAGGAATAATGCAACTGCAACTGCTATGTTAAATGGTACTATTAAGTTTAGTGGAGTAAGTACTTCTACAGTTGCAAATCTAAAATGGGCTCTTATGACTAGTGGTACAGCAGTAACTATTACATCTTCTGGAGATGCTAATATACATTCTGCTTCTACTACTGCTACTAATTTTGTTACTAGTTTACGATTAATACCTAGTGGCGGTGCTTCGAGTACATCTGCTGCTTGTCCTAGTAGTAGTTCGTCTGATTTTAGGTGTTCATATAAACAATTTTGGTTTGTATTTTGGATTCAAGAAACTGGTGCTGTTCAAAGTGATAATGGTACTTGGTATGCTACAATAGAGTTTAAAGATAGTAATAATAAAGGTATTACTTCTACAATAACTGGAGCTTAGATAAGTATCTTTTGAAGTATGGAGGTATAATATGGATAATGATTTTGGGAAAAATAAAAACACAAAAAGGATTTTGATAACTTCTTTTCTTGTGATGTTGTTAGTTGTTAGTGTTACGGGAGCAACATATGCGTATTTTGCTATTGGTGCTATTTCTAATAATACTATAACTGGTACGGCTGCTACTGCAAGCTTGTATTGGGGTGGTAATAATACTACTGGAATTCCTAATTTGGTTGCTCCTAATGGTAGTTATACAACAACACCTTTGGTTCCTCAAAAAAGTTTAAATGGTAGTACGAATGTTTTGCAGAAGGCTGTAACTGGTGTAACACCAAATGGAGGAAGTTCTGTTGTTCCTTGTGTAGATGCTAATGGTAATGCTATTTGTAGAGTATATACATTTACTATTTGTAATAATTCTTCAGCTGCGACGAGAGTTAATGGAACTATTAAATTTCATTTTCCAAATGGGACAACTTTTAATAATTTAAAGTGGCTTCTTATGACTAATTCAACAACTACTGGTACTGTTTCTGCATCAACTATAAAGAGTGCATCAACTACTGCACAAACGTTTGAATCTTCACAGTATTTGGGAGCTGATACTGATCCTTCACTTACAGCATGTGGAACAACAAGTTCAGGAAGTAATGCTAATTGGAAAACTTATTCTATAGTAACTTGGATTGAAGAAATTAATGAAGATCAAGGTGGTAATGCTGCTACTACTAAAATGGATCAAGGTACATATTATGCTACGATAGAATTTAAAGATTCTACTGGTAATGGTATTACTTCAACTATTACTTCGTAAAAAATGTTTTATAAAGATGTTGTTAAACATCTTTTTTTTTGTTAAATTTAATGTTATAATCTTAATAAGAGAATAGGTGATGTTTATGAAGTTAAATAATAAAGGGTTTTCTTTAATTGAGGTATTGGCGGTTGTTGTTATATTGGGGGTTCTTGCAACTATAATGATACCTATGGCTGGGAGAATGCTTCAAAATAATAGAGAAGATAATTATAAAAATATAAAGAAAAGTATTCTAGTTGCGGCTAGAGATTATATGTCTGATCATAGATATGATATTACTCTTTCTGGTGTTTGTGAGTTAGATGATGATGGCAATAATATTGGGTCTAGGACTGTTCAGTTTATAAATGAAAATGAGATTAATGGTAAATTATTAGTTAGTTATTTAATTAATGATAAGTATATAAATGGTAAAATTACTAATCCTTTAACTGGTAAGGAGTTAGATGAAACTACTAGTTATGTATTTGTTGAATATGATTGTGTTACTAGAAATTATGTATATGGTAAATGTTTTGATGGTGATGATGGTTGTAGTGATACTAAAAAGAATGTACTTATATGGAAATAAAGAGGGATAATATGAATGAAAAGGATAGATTAAAAGAAATATTAAGTGTTCTTAAAAATAATAATATATTGGGTGGGCTTACGCCTTCAAAATTATATAAAATAATGGAAGAATTGGGACCTACTTTTATTAAAATTGGTCAGATTATGTCTAATCGTAATGATATATTTCCTAAAGAGTATTGTGATGAATTGTCTAGATTAAGGAGTGATGTAACTCCTATGTCTTTTTCTGATGTTGAAGATATATTAATTGGTGAATATGGGGATTATAAAGATATATTTAAAGATATAGATGTTGACTGTATTGGTTCGGCATCTATTGCTCAGGTTCATAGGGCAACATTAAAAAATGGTGATGATGTTGTTGTTAAGATTAAAAGAAAAAATATTTATAATAAGATGGCTTTAGATGTTAAGTTATTGAAAAAAGCTATTTCTATTATGCATCTTAATAATATTTTTAAGGTTATTAATTTAAGTGATGTTATTGAGGAATTGTTTAATGTTGCTAAGGAAGAGATGGATTTTGTTATAGAGGCTAAACATATTGAGGAATTTAATGATAATAATAAAGATATTTCTTATGTTAGGGCTCCTTATGTTTATAAAGATATTTCTACTTCTAAGGTATTGGTTATGGAGAATATTAAGGGTGTTACTATAGATAAGGTAGATATATTAGATAAGAAATATAATATGGAGGATATTGGTTTGAAGTTAGCTAATAATTATGTTAAACAAGCTATTGTTGATGGTTTTTTTCATGCTGATCCTCATCCTGATAATATAATGCTTTTGGATAATAAAATTGTTTTTCTTGATTTGGGAATGATGGGTAGAATTAGTTCTAGAGAAAGAGAATTGTTAGATAATTGTATTAGTGCTATTGTTAAGAATGATGTTTATGAAGTAGAAAGAATATTATTATTATTGTCTACGACTGTTGGGGATGTAGATCATATTAAGTTAAGAAAAGATATTGAGATGATATTATCTAAGAATGCTTCTTTAGAAATACATAATACTAATACTTTAGAATTTATTAATGATATGTTTTCTATGCTTAGAAATAATAATATTAGGCTTGATAAGGATATTACAATGCTTATTAGGGGTATTGGTATTATTGAAGGTGTTTTAGAAAAGATTAGTCCTAATATTAGTCTTATAGAAGTGTTATCTAGTAGAGTAGAAGATGATGTTATAGATGATGTTATATCTAAAGATAATATTATAAAAGTTGGTAAGGATATTATTAATATGGGTAATGGTTTAATTAATTTGCCTGATGAATCTTTGAAGTTAGTTAAATCTATTAATAGGGGAGAGGTTAATTTTAAGATAGAGTTAAATGATTCTGAACATAAGATAGATAAGTTAGAAGCTATGTTACATTTAATTGTTGTTGGATTGTTAGATGCTTCATTATTGTTAGGGGCTAGTATTGTTGATAGTATATTCCTTAGAAATATATATTTGGGTTTTGCTTGTGTTTTATCTATTTGGTTAGTAATTAGAATGTATATTGATTATATAAACAAAGGGTAAATAATAGGGTATTTTTTCAAAAAAAATAAAGAAGAGTATTTACGAATATTCTTCTTTTTGTTATACTATTTGATGAGGTGATAATTTGAAAAAATACGTATATTTATTTAGTGAAGGTAATGCTAATATGAGAGAATTACTTGGTGGTAAGGGTGCTAATTTAGCTGAAATGACTAATATTGGGCTACCAGTACCTCAAGGATTTACTATTACTACTGAAGCATGTACTAAATATTATGATGATGGAAGAGAGATAAATAAAGAAATACAATCTCAAATTAATGAATACATTGAAAAGATGGAAGAAATTACTGGTAAAAAGTTTGGAGATAAAGAAAATCCATTACTAGTATCAGTAAGAAGTGGAGCTAGAGCATCTATGCCTGGTATGATGGATACTATTCTTAATTTAGGTTTAAATGAAGATGTAGTTAATGTTATAGCAGAAAAAAGTAATAATCCAAGATGGGCTTGGGATTGCTATAGAAGATTTATTCAAATGTATTCTGATGTAGTTATGGAAGTAGGTAAGAAATACTTTGAAGAACTAATTGATAAAATGAAAGAGAAGAAGGGTGTTAAACAAGATGTTGAATTAGATGCTGATGACTTGAAAGAATTAGCACAACAATTTAAAAAAGAATACAAGAAGAAAATTAAGAAAGATTTCCCAGATGATCCAAAAGAACAATTAATGGGAGCTATTAAGGCTGTATTTAGATCATGGGATAATCCAAGAGCTAATGTTTATAGAAGAGATAATGATATTCCTTATTCTTGGGGAACAGCTGTAAATGTACAATCAATGGCATTTGGTAACATGGGAGACGATTGTGGAACAGGTGTTGCTTTCACAAGGGATCCAGCTACAGGAGAAAAAGGATTATTTGGAGAATTCTTAACAAATGCACAAGGAGAAGATGTTGTAGCAGGTGTTAGAACTCCTATGAAAATAGCTGAAATGGAGAAAAAATTCCCAGAAGCATTTAAGCAATTTAAGGAAGTTTGTAAGACTCTAGAGAGTCACTATAGAGATATGCAAGATATGGAATTTACTGTAGAGCATGGTAAATTATTCATGCTACAAACTAGAAATGGTAAAAGAACTGCTCAAGCAGCTTTAAAAATAGCCTGTGACTTAGTAGATGAAGGAATGCGTACTGAAGAAGAAGCAGTCCTAATGATAGATCCAAGAAACTTAGATACATTATTACATCCACAATTTGACCAAAAGAAACTAAAAGAGGCTAAGCCAATTGGTAAAGGATTAGGAGCATCTCCAGGAGCAGCATGTGGCCAAATAGTATTTACAGCAGAAGATGCTGAAAAGTGGCATAATAATAAAAAGAAAGTTATCTTAGTAAGATTAGAAACATCACCAGAAGATATAACTGGTATGAAAGTATCTCAAGGTATCCTAACAGTACGTGGAGGAATGACATCACATGCAGCAGTTGTTGCTCGTGGAATGGGTTCTTGCTGTGTATCAGGATGTGGAGATATCAAGATGAATGAAGCTAAGAAAGAATTCGAATTAGGAGGTAAAATCTTCAAAGAGGGAGATGTTATCTCAATAGATGGTACTACTGGTAATATATATGATGGAAAAATACCTACAGTAGATGCTACAATAGCAGGAGAATTTGGACGCGTAATGAAATGGGCAGACAAATTCAGAACATTAGGTGTAAGAACTAATGCTGATACTCCAAAAGATACAGCAAAAGCTGTAGAACTAGGAGCAGAAGGAATAGGACTTTGTCGTACAGAACATATGTTCTTTGATGAAAAAAGAATTTTCTCAATGAGAAAAATGATTCTATCAGAAACAGTAGAAGAAAGAGAAAAAGCTTTAGCAGAATTAATTCCTTATCAAAAAGGTGACTTTAAAGCAATGTACAAAGAATTAAAAGGAAAACCAATGACAGTACGTTACTTAGATCCACCTCTACATGAATTCTTACCAAAAGAAGCAGAAGATATTAAAGCACTAGCTAAAGATATGGGTATTACAGTTAAAAAATTAAAAGAAAAATGTTCTGACTTACACGAATTTAACCCTATGATGGGACATCGTGGATGTCGTTTAACAGTTACATATCCAGAAATAGCTAAAATGCAAACAAGAGCTCTAATGGAAGCTGCTATAGAAGTAGAAAAAGAAGAAGGATTTAAGATAGTTCCTGAAATTATGATTCCATTAGTAGGAGAAATAAAAGAATTAAAATTTGTTAAAGACATCGTAGTAGAAACAGCAGAATTAGTTAAAAAAGAGAAAAAATCAAGTATCAAATATCATATTGGTACTATGATTGAAATACCAAGAGCAGCTATAACAGCAGATGAAATAGCAACTGAAGCAGAATTCTTCTCATTTGGAACAAATGACTTAACACAAATGACATTTGGTTTCTCAAGAGATGATGCTGGTAAATTCTTAGATTCATATTATGAAAGAAAAATATATGAACAAGATCCATTTGCTAGAATTGACCAAAAAGGAGTAGGAAAACTAGTAAAAATGGCTGTAGAATTAGGTAAACAAACTCGCCCTGATATCAAATTAGGTATCTGTGGAGAGCACGGTGGAGATCCATCAAGTGTAGAATTCTGCCATAACGTAGGTCTAACTTATGTATCTTGTTCACCATTTAGAGTACCTATTGCTAGACTAGCTGCTGCACAAGCTGCTATCAAAGCGAAAAAGAACTAATATAAATGATTAAAAGACTAGGTAAAACTAGTCTTTTTTATGGTATAATTGTGATAGGTGATAAAAATGAAATTTGCTACATGGAATATAAATGAGTGTGTTGGCATAACTTGTGATTTAAATGACCAAAAAACTATTGACACAATTAATATGAATAATATTAATGAAATAATTGATAAAATTAATACATATGATTTTGATGTAATATGTTTTCAAGAATACCCAACTTACATAAATGATAAGATTTCTTTAACTAATAAAATATTGAAGGAAACTAATCTAAAATATTATGCTGAAAAAGATACATACGATTCATATTTATTTAAAGGTGGAAGAGTGGGAGTAGCTATTTTTTCTAAATATGAAATAATAGATACACAATATGCTTTATTTGGAAATCCACATATGACAAAAATAAGTTCTAAAGGAATAAAATATGTATCTTTTGATAAAGGTATTATAAAAATTGTCATAAAAAAAGAAGAAAATAATTTTACAATTATTACAGGTCATGCTATGGCTTTTGCACCATTCGATAAAACTGAATTTGACTATCCAGAATCATATAAACCATTAGAAGAGATAATTAACGATTCTAAAAATGATAATTTAGTAGTAATGGGTGATTTTAATACTGAAAAATTATTTCAAATTATGCCTAAAATTAAAGGTATAATTCAAGATACCATTGTAGGAACTACTACAAAAGATTACTATGAAAAACGTGGCGAAGTACACATGGATTATATTATGATTAATCAAAATATTAAATGTACTAACAATTATAAAATAGATAACTTCTCCGATCACTATATAATGTGCTCAGAGTTGTTTATTAATAAATAACTGAATCATTTTAGTTTTATTAGTACCAAATACATTCAAGTATATACAACTGTAATAGAAGGGATGCTTAAAGCATAAAAAAGTATTAAAAAAGGTATAAATTTCACCATCCCGAATGGAGCAGTTGTACAAGCCGCAATCAAAGCAAAAAATAATAAGTAGTAAACTAAAAAAGACTAGGTAAAAATAGTCTTTTTTATGTTATAATTTAAATAGGTGATAAAAATGTTTAAGAAATTACTAAATAAAATTGAAAATAAAACTAAAAAAGAAACAGTGCCACAAGAGATAAAGAATGATGAGAATAATAAAATTATATTAACTAGAAATGGTGATGTATTTAAAATGTCCATTTTAGGGCATCCTACATTACATATATTTTTTGAAAAAGTTCGTGAACTTCCACAAGAAGATCAAGATATAATATTAAAATTGCCTTTAAGTATTCTAGCGAATAGTAATCAAGAGGTACACGCAGGTAATTATATATGGATTACTATCGATAATAGTAGATATATTATTATGTCAAATAGAGATACGATTAACATAAATCAAACAAAGAAATTGAATGATCATATTGAAGAAAGAAGTGTTTCTTTAAACAAGATGACAAATGAATTTACTATTTATAGGGCAATTCATGATAAAAATAATAGCACGCTGGAACATAAGGGTTTCAATACTGGTGATTATGGTTCAATTCCATCAGTCTTTGAATTATCACCAAAGGAGGCAAAAGAGGAATTTGAATTGCTATTTAATAATTTGATTCATGAAGAAAAGATTTGTGCTGAATTAGAAGGTGTAATTGAAATAGAAAAAATAAAATTTATAATTGATACACGTTTTAATTACGTAATTGCTAATTCTCAACATAGAAGGTAGACAATTTAAAAGTAGATATTTATTAATATAAGGAATGTTTAAAAGGTAAAAATATGCTAAATATAGTATAAATTTCAGCATCCAGAACGGAGTAGTTGTACAAGTTGCAATAAAGACATAAAAACTATTAAATATGAAAAGAGAAAGTAATAGTTAACTTAATCCTAAATAGTATATTTTATTGCCTACGTTAGAAAGCGACAGTACAAGCTGCAATTAAGGCGAATCAAAAATAGGACGTTTAAACGTACCAAAGTAATAAAATGAAAAGACTAGAAATAGTCTTTTTTTGTTGTATTTAAAAGGGTTTGAGAAAAAGTTAAGAATAGATATAAAAATATAAAAAAATAAGATAGGAGGTATATTTATGAGTAATTATTTTTTTAAACCTGAATTGGAGAATCTTAGTCAAGGAGCAAGACTAAAATTTGTAAGGGAGCTTAGATATATGTCTAAGCCAAATGTAGCAGAATCTTTAGAGTTAGGAGGTGAAAAAACAACAGATAGCATAGATAAATATGAAAGAAATGCTAGAGAGCCACTTCCAGAAAGATTAAAAGATTTAGCAGAATTATTTGATGTAAGTAACTATGCAATAAGAAGGTATAATTTTGTAGATCCTAATGAAGTTATTTATTATCATATGCAGGAAGTAAAGTAAAAGAATTTTTAGAAGGAACATACATTAACACATTAGGATCTTCAAAATTAAAAGAAATAAATGGATATAAGATAAGATTGGCAACAATAGATGAATTATGTACAGATATTAATTGCCTTTCTTCTAGATATGAATCATGGATATTAAACAATTATGGAGGAAACCAAAATAATGTATATGGGTATTGGACAATGACCCCATATTCTAATAATTCTTCCAATGTGTATAAGCTGGATTTTCATGGATATATCAACCATAATGTAGCCTACTATAACACTGGAGTTCGCCCAGTAATAAATTTATTAAAATCAGCAATAGAGTAAAAAAGAATTCAATTGATCAATTTGAATTCTTTTTTATTTATCTTTTTTCTATTTTTATAAGCTTTGCATGTAGGACTAATCTATACTTTTTATCATAACAAGTAGATAGAGTAATTATTTTATCATCTTTACTTACTAAAGTATTAAAATTAAAAATACTTTTTTTCATTATATCATTTAGAAAATATTCATTGGTGTCTATTTTTAAATAATCAAAATTTGGAGTGGTTTTATATATACTAAATATTTGCCACATACTATTAAATTTTTCAGTAGATAAATTAACAACATAATTTTCTTTTTTTGTATGCCAATCATTTGTTAAAATATCTCTTAATGAACCAAACATACTACCATCTAATCTACCATGTGCATATATAATTGTATTATCATCAATATTTTGAATATTATTTCTATAATCCATAAATATCCATCCAGACTGATTATAAGATTTATCAAATGAATGATATAAATAAAAATCATTATCAGTTGTTTTCACTACAGGATAACTAACTTTAGTTCCGTTTACTTCTATAAATGCTACTGAATCACTATTCATTTCTTTTAATTTAGTAAAATCTACATTGGATAGATTCATGTTTATAAGATCTGAAAATGGATCATCTTTTTTAGCTGGTTTACCAACAATTTCACCACCACTTACTTTAGTAATTTTAACAATATCATTTATTTCATTACTCAACTTATTAGTTCTTTCGTTATCTAAATACCAATTTATAATTTTATATAAAGACAAAATCATAATCAAAACTAAAATTATACATATTAAAGAAAGTAATTTATTTCTCATCATTATCACCAATAGTATTATACAATTATTCTAAATATTAATAAAGCAAAAATAAAGGAGACAGTAATTAACAATGGAATTACTTTGCACAATTGAACACTAGTAAAAGTTTAACCATTGTAAATTAATCACTATTATGATATACTCATATTATAGTAGGAGGAGATAATATGGAAAGCAAAACAAATATAAAAACTTTAATTGGAATAATAGTTTTATTTATAATTTTTGGTGTTTATCCAGTACAAGCTTATAATTATGAAACTTCTGAATTTAGATTGTATTCAATTAAAGATGGATATAAACTATGTGTAAAATCCGATGTATTAAAAAATCAAGGAGCATATAATATGTATGCATGGAGCACATTTAACAATAATCATGAATTAGCTGGATGGCCTGGTGTTGGTATGACAAACACAGGAAATGATATATATTGTTATACACATACCGCAGATGGAGAAAGATATGATTATGTTATATTTAATGGTAATAGTAGGTTCCTTGTAGGTGCCGTCATACGTTTTTGCCGAAATGGTTGGGAACGAAGCATCGGCAAGGTTGAACTGTATGAACTGTAAGTGAGATGCAGGGAAATAGGCGGCTGCATAAGTTCCGG
>JAZAUS010000004.1:0-173494 GCA_036342255.1 Bacilli bacterium | reverse complement strand
TATCACATCTTTACAAGAATACCAAAAACTTGTAGAAGATTGGATATTATTTTACAATACAGATAGATTAAAGTCAAAAAAACACTAGAAATAACTCTAGTGTCTCTTTTATTTTTGTGAACTATTTGGGGTTCACTTCAAAATCCATATCTGGTTTTATTATGCAGAAAAATAATAAAAAAAGTGCTATACTAGTAGTGTCACAGGTAATACGAACGTATAGCTAAAATAAGGAGGTATAAAATGGCTGTACGACAATTACCAAAAGAAAAAGCTACCAAAGATGGTAGACGTTGGTGTTTCTATGACAAAATAAAAGTAAATGGTAGAACTAAGACATATATGTCTAAAAGTTATATGACTAAAAGTGAAGCTATAAAAACTGAAAGGGATTTCTTAGTAGGATGTGAGACTAAAGAAATAAATATAACTAATATGACATTTAAACAACTATATGAAGAATTCTATGAGTATAAAAAAGATAAAGTAAAAGCTACTACTCTAAGATCATATAGAAGAAATATTAAACAATTAAGTGAGTTCTACGAATTAAAAATCAAAGATATAAGACTAGATCATTATATTCAATGGAAAAAAAGAATTGGTGTCTTAGATCAAAGAGATAAAACTAAGAATGGTTATTATAAACTATTAAAGACTCTTCTTAACTATGGTACTAAATGGCATGATTTTAATTTCACTTCTATTTATAATAAAATGGACGAAATTGTCCAAACTATGAATAATTTAGAATAAAAAAGACTTCTACCTATACCACTAATATAGGTAAAAGTATAGGTAAACTCAGTTTTTACATTTTAGCAAATCGTCTAAAGCCTTGTAATTACTGGGTTTACCAAAAATTTTTAATCGGTTCCGCTCTTTGCAGGTGGTAGCGTATATAAACACTTCTACTTACCTTATATCTTATAATACAAACACTTACTATATTTTAATATCACCTAATATCAGCATTTATCATACAAATTTAGTGATTTAGTCGCCTAAAATATCGCCTAAACTAAATATCATTTTTAAAAACATTACTTAATTTTTCTTGTATTTGTGCTTTAGTAAAAGGTTTAGAAATATAACAGGTAAAACCTTCATTTTTATATTTTTCTTCTGCACCTGCAATAGCATCTGCAGTTACAGCAATGGTTGGAATATTAAAATCTTTGTTTTCTTTTAATTTTTTTATTGTTTCTTCTCCATTCATATTTGGCATCATAATATCCATTAAGATTAAATCATATTCATTACCTATTTTTACTTTATCTAAACATTCTTTTCCATCATAACATTCATCAATTGTAAAATTAAAATCTTTTAATGCTCTAATAGCAACTTTAATATTTAATTTATTATCATCAACTATTAGAATTTTTTTATTTCCAAAATCTATGTTTTCTTCTTGTCCTTTTATACTATTATTATCTTCAACTTGTTCTTTACTATTATCTATTTTTTGATCTAATTGAACAATAAATTCAGAACCAACTCCATACTTACTGTCAACTTTTATTTTGCCATTCATCATTTCTACTAGATGTTTTGTAATAGCAAGACCTAAGCCTGTTCCTTCAATTGTACTATCTAAATCTCTTTCTAATCTATTAAATTTTGTAAATAATTTGTCTATATCTTCCTTCTTTATTCCTCTTCCAGTATCTTTAACAGATATAGTTAAATGACATATATCATTTTGATTACTACATTTTATATTTAATGTTACTTTACCCTTTTCAGTGTATTTTATAGCATTGGTTAATAAATTATTTATTATTTCTCTTATATGTTCTCTATCTCCTATTAGTTCTTTAGGTAATTTATCATCAATATTAATAATTAATTCTAATCCTTTTTCTTCTACTTTGTGATTATTTATACTTATTAAATTATTAATTAATTTTCTTATTGTATACTTTTCCTCAATTAAATCCATTTTATTAGATTCTATTTTATTAATATCTAGAATATTACCTACTATTTCTAATAATGTATTAGAAGCATTTACTATATCTTTAGAGTTCTCATATACCTCCTTAGGAACTTCATCTTTATAATTCATATTATCTTCAGATAGTCCAATAATAGCATTAAGGGGTGTTCTTATTTCATGTGACATACTAGATAAGAAATCAGACTTAGCTTTACTTGCTTTCTCAGCTTGATTTTTAGCATATTCCATTTGTCTAACTAATTTTAAATCAGGATTTTCTATTGTAAAATACATTATATAGCATATAAAAGTTCCAATCATTGAAGCTATTAACACACTTGGATCGATGATTGCTTGAAGAATTATATTAATTAATAATAATAATAAAACCAGGAAAATAGGAATGCATTTTTTTGCCTTTATTCTTTTGATATTTTTAATCAATAGAGCAATCCAAATAACCATATAAATTCCTATAATAATTTTCAAAAATTCAGTTGCCCAACCATAAATATACATCTTATTTCCTTCATGAAACGTATTAAAAGGTAATACAACGAGCATTAAAGAAACAATCATCCAAATAATTAAATTAATATTTTTCACATGCAAATAATTTTTTTCATATTTTTCGTTTATATCTTTGTTCAAACATATTACAAAAGTATAAATCGAAAAAAAACTAAACCATGAAAAAATTAAAACTAAATAAAGTTTGGGAAGTAATAAATCTTTAATAAAAAAATGACCATATGCACATCTTACAAGTATCTGCATAGTAATTTCAACTAGATATTCAAAACAATTTATAATTACTAAAATTTTAAAAATACTATTCTCTTTTGATTTAATTACTTCTTTTGAAAAAAATATTCCTAGTAAAAGAACTATAAATATGTCCCCTGTTACTAAAAAGATCATATTCCACATTAAGTATCACACTACTCTCTTTTTAAAATTCTTCTTCTATTTTTCCTAATTATACCATATTCTTTTGTATATTTTTCATTTTTATTTACTTTAAATTCAATATTAGTAATTTCACCATCAATAACTTGTATATAGCCACTTGTTTGAACCTGCATCCCGTTTTTATCTTTTTTTAAAGTAATTGGATTAAAAGGTAGCATTTTTTCGTGAACCTTATAGGCAGAAAGTTCTACTTCACTAGGTAGAAAATTATTTAATTGATCATTCATTTGTTCAATATAGTCTTTCTTATTTTTCTCTAATACACTGCTACTCCAGACAATATGTGCAACTAAATTATTTTCATTTTCATCAGTTGGCATAGATAATACTATTGCATCATCAATGTAATTATTTTCTTTAATTATATTTGCAACATCAAATAAATATAATTTATTTCCATCTAATAATTTGATTGAATCAGAAACTCTTCCCCAAATATAAATAAATCCATTTTCATCTATTTCAGCCAAGTCTCCAGTTTTTATCCACCCCTCTGATTTAACTTCTAAAGTTATTTTTGGCTTATTATAGTACTCTTTCATTGCAGATTTAGATTTAATTTTTAATTCACCTCTTTGATTATATGATACTTCTTCATTATTATCATTCACTACTTTCATTATTATACCTGCATAAGGAATACCTACACTCATTATCTGCTTTGAAAAATCATATCTTGCATCTATTGTTTCAACTGATGTAGCTGAAAATAATTCAGAAGAGCCATAACCACTAAATAATAAATTATATGCATTAGCTTGTCTCATTATTTCATTCCATTTTTGAAACTTATGGCAATCAGTTCCTTCACCACCAACCGTCCAACCTTTTGCATAACTAAAATCAAATTTTTTGCCAGATTTCATCATAGAATCAATTTTATTAAAAAATAGTTCCCACATACTACCTGTGGTTAAAACAATATTTGGTCTTAATTCAATTATTTGTCTATAAAAATCATTAAGAGAAATTCTTGGATCCAATAAAACAGTAAGTCCTTGGAATAAAGACATCAAAAACATGACATTTAATGATGTAGATGCTGTTGGAGGATATGGACATAAACATTTATCTCCCTTAAAATATTGTATACCTGAAGCATTACTCATGTATAATTGAGATAATGTAGATTCATTAGTAGCTACAGTTCCTTTTACAATACCATCAACAGTTGTCCCGCTTGAAGAAGTTATAAAAGCTGGTCTATTACTTACAAATGGTACTTTAATATTACCACTATAATAGTTGGCTATTTCTCTAGCCTTATCAGTCCATATATATTTCTTTTCATTTGGAATTTTAGATTTATTTTTTATAGCTTGAATTTTACTTATAAAAGAAACTATTTCTTTCTTAGGACTTGGCATATCCGCTGTAACAGTTGCAATAATTACATTTTTAAATTTATCTTTTGAAAATTCATGTGCAACATTTTGCCACATACCATCATATACTACAGCAATTTTTGAATCTCTTGTTTCTTCTTCAAGTGCTTGTTTGCTAATAGCCAGTTTTAAGAAATATGGACATGCTCCAATCATATTAAGTCCAAAAACCATTGCGCATATATCAGGTACAAATGGACCATAAACTGGAACAACCTCATTTTCTTCAACACCCATTGCTCTAAATGTTCTAGCCCATATATAACATAAATCAATAAACTCTTGTTTTGAAAAAACTTTTCCAAAATACTCTAATGCTGGGATATCATAATACTCTATTAATTTTTCCTCAATAACATCCCAAACAGTCTTATTAACTGGTATACTATTTGCTTTTTCCTCGGCATCTTCTTTGTAATACTTTAGCCACACTTTATCAATAGATGGATAACCAGTTAATCCTTTATCAAAATATTTTGCTTGTTCATCAGAAATATTTAAAATATTTCTTAATAAATTAATTGTCTCAAAATCTTTTCTCTTGATAGCATCTGCTAAATCTAGTTTTAGTTTTTTCAAAACATCTTTATCCATGAATATTCTCCTTTCATAGTTTAATTAGCACTTATATATGATATTCTACCATATTATTTTTTTTAAAAAAAGCTAATTAACATATTGTAGAATTAATTGTTAATTAGTAAATAAAAGCAAAAAAAAGTGCTAGGTCTTTCGACCTAGCTTCAGGGGGTTTTGGTTGAATACACTCCTACATTTTATTTCGTATGGAGTGGACATAATTTTCTTATGTCATAATCATCATAATATATAATTAATTAAAAAGCAATAGTTTTGGAAAAAGTTTTTTAAAAACTTTTTATGAAATTGCAAATGATTAATCAGCTAAATCAATTAAATCGCAGCTATCGCTTAGTTTTTGCCATTCTTCTGTTTGTTGACAATTTTCTGTAAAACTATTTACATCTTCCTTTACACGTAATAAAAGGTCATAATCTTTCTTAATATCAGCTAATTTTAGAGCTATATCACCACTTTGTTTAATACCAAATAAATCTCCTTCACCTCGATGTAGAAAGTCATATTCACTTATTTCAAAACCATCATTGCATTTTTCTAACATTTTTAATCTATCGCTTGGTTCTTTAGATAAGAGAATGCAATAGCTTTGAATATCTCCTCTTCCTACTCTTCCTCTTAATTGATGAAGAGTAGATAGTCCAAATAAATTGGCGTTAAATATTACTATCATTGATGCATTTGGTACATTTACTCCTACTTCAATTACAGTTGTTGATATTAATATGTTGGTTTTGCCTTTTTCAAAGTCTGACATAACTTTGTTTTTTTCATCGGGATTTAGTTTGCCATGAACTGTACCTATTTTGCATATTTTTCCAAAGGCTAATTTCATCTTTTCAGATAGTTTAGTTACATTATTTATTGATTTTTCATCATCTTCGATGATGGAAGGTGCTATAACATATATTTGATGTTTTTGATCTATTTCATTTTTCATCATTTCTAATACTTCTGTTATATTACTATCCTTTTTATAATATGTTATAACGTCTTTACGGCCTGTTGGTTTGGTTTTGATACTTGATACATCCATATCACCATATATGGATAAAGCATAGGTTCTAGGAATTGGTGTTGCACTTAAGGATAATATATCTGGATATACACCTTTATTCTTTAATTCTTGTCTTTGATTTACTCCAAAGCGATGTTGTTCGTCGGTTATTATTAATCCTAGATTATTATATATTAATTTTTCTTGTATTAGAGATTGGGTTCCAATGATTAGATTTATTTCACCGGTTTCTATGCCATTATATATTCTTTTTTTCTCTCTTACTTTGGTTGAGGATGTTAATAAGGCTATGCTTATGTTGTAGTCTTTGAATAGAGATAACGCTTCTTCATAGTGTTGGTTTGCTAATATTTCAGTTGGTACCATTATTGCTGTTTGATAACCAGCTAAATAGTTAATATAACTTGCTATCATAGCAACAATAGTTTTACCACTACCTACATCTCCTTGAACTAAACGATTCATTCTTTTTTTGTTAGTTAAATCTTCTTTAATTTCTTCTATTACAGTTATTTGATCTGGTGTTAAAGGAAATGGTAAATTTTTAATAAATTTATCTACATCTTGTTGTTTTATTTTTCTTGATATGGCTTGTTCATTATAATTGTTTTTTAATTTAAAGTAGTTTATTTTAAATAAATATATGAATAATTCTTCATATTTTAATCTTTGTAATGATCTTTTATATGAAATAATATCATCGGGATTATGTATTTGTTTTAAAGACCATAATTTGTCTTTAAATTTATATTTTTCCACAATTTGTTGTGGAATATAATCTATTGTTTCATAGTCATCATTTAATACTGTTGTAATATATTTATTTATTAATTTTCTATTTAGTCCATTTGTAGTTGGATAGATTGGTTCAATATTTATTTTTTCTGGGAGACTACCTAGTCTTACTTCATTTGCTATAATTGTATTTTTTATTTTATCATATTTTCCTATAACTGTTATACTGATCCCACTTTTTAATTCGTTAGTTAAATATATTTTATTATATGCTGAAATATTATAGATATTTCTTTGATTAGTAATTCTAAATATTACTTTTTTTAATTTGGACGATAGATTTATAATTGTTGGTTGGCTTTCTACTATTCCATCAATTATGACTTTTGATCCATTTGTAATATTAGACATATCACTTCTTTTGATAATATTATATTTTCTTGGATAGTATGTTATTAAATCTTCAATAGTATTAATATTTAATTTATTTAAAAGGAGTTTTGTTTTAGGACCAATACCATCTATTTCTTCTAAATATTTCATATTATCCTCCTTATGATAATTTAATTATAGCGTAGATAAAATAGAATTGGTTAATTATTAACTAAAAATAAACAAAAAAGAATTAAAGTATTATTTTTAATTCTTTTAGTTTATTATACTATCAACTACTTTTACTAAATTCATACCATGAGAAGCTTTTAATAATACTATATCATCTTTTTTTAGAATTGATGGTAACTTAGATATTGCTTCTTTATAATCTTTATATTTATATATGTTATTTGAATTAAAGTTGTTTTTTAAAGCTTCTTCTTTTATATATTGACTATCATTTCCTACTATTACTAAAATATCTAGTGTTGTTGGTTTTATAGTTTTTCCTATATTTTGATGTATTTCTTTAGAAAATTCTCCTAATTCTAATATATCTCCTAATACTGCTACTCTTCTTTTGTTTTTTACTTTACTAAGTAATGATAAAGAGTTTATCATGGAATCTTGGTTGGCATTGTAGGTGTCATCTATGATAGTTATTCCATTATTTGTTATTTTCTTTTCTAATCTATGTTCTGATAGTTTAAATTCTGATAGGGCTTTGGAGATATCATTTGGATTTATGTTTAGGAGGTTGCCTACGGCATAAGCTACTAATGAATTATATATAAAGGCTTTACTTCCTACATTTATATTTATATCATTATTATTTATTTTAAATGTACTTGAAAATACATTTTCTTTTATATTAGTAGCCATGTAATTACTTTTATTATTTATACCTATTGTTACTAAATTATATTTTTTTTGGAGATTAGGTGCTTCTTTATTTAATAAATCATCATCATTATTGATGATTAAGGTATTATTGTTTGATAGAGATTCTGTTATTTCTAATTTGGCTTTTAAGATATTTTCTCTTGAACCTAAATTACCTATATGAGCAGTACCTATGTTAGTTATTATGGCAATAGTTGGTTTAGCTATACTTGTTAATAAAGATATTTCTTTTAAGTGATTCATTCCCATTTCTACTACTAAAGCTTCATGATCTTTTAATCCTAGAATAGTAAATGGTAATCCAATATGATTATTAAAATTACCTATTGGTTTTAGAGTTTTATATTTTTTACTTACTACTTCGTAGACTATATCTTTGGTGCTAGTTTTTCCTACGGAACCTGTAATGGCTATTACTGGTATATTATATAGACTTCGTTTATATTTGGCTAATTCTTGTAAACATTTTATACTATCTTTTACTTTTATAATTGTTTTGTTATTATATTTATTTATATCTATAGGTGTTGTTGTATCAATGATACAACAACTAGCCCCATTAGTGAAAGCTTTATCTATGAATTGGTTGCCATCAAATGATTCTCCTTTGATGGCTATGTATGTATCTCCTTCTTTTATATCTCTTGTATCTTTTGAAAAGTTTTCTAATATCAAATCTTTATTGCCAATTAATAATTCTCCATTACATAAGTTTAGGATATCTTTTACATATATATTATGCATAGTAGTCACTTCCTTTGCTATATATTATACTATATTTAGTTATAAAATAAAAAGAATATTTATTCATCTTTTTTAAATATTCTTTTTATTATTATAAATAGTATTAATAATATTATTAGAATGATAAGAATTAAAATAGATAGTGGAATACTAGGAAATATAGAAAATTTTTTGTTAGATTCTTCTTTTTTTCCTGTTGTTACTTTTTCAGTAGTTGTTGTTTTTTCTTTTTCTCTTGTTACTTCTAGTTCATATTTACATATGGTTCCATCTTCTGCAGTTACTGTAATGATGATACTATTCTTACCTATTTCAAGTGTTTCTGGCTGTTCTATTTCTACTTTGGCTTTACTACTATTTGGTGTTGCGGTAATTTCTAAAGATGTTTCATTATTTTTTACATTTAATTTATATGTGTATTTTTTAGGATTAAAATCAATATAATGATTTTTTATTTTTAATGATTTTAAACTGGCATCTTTATCTTTGGTAGGAGTTTCTTGGGTTGTGGTTGTTGTTTCAGTAGAAGTTTTGTTGCTAGTAGTATTATTATTGCTTGGAGTTGTTGGCTTTGGAGTATCTGGTTTAGTAGTTGCTGGTTGAGGTCTTGTTATGGTTAAGTTATAGGTTTTAGTTGTTCCTAATTCACTTGTAACTGTGATAGTTAGTTTATTGACACCATAATTTAGTTTTACTTCACCAATATTACCTGCTACTTTAGCTGTAGATGAAGATGGGGTTGCGGTTACGGTTGTTTTATCTTTTGATACAGTTGCAGTATAAGTAGTAGTATTTTTGTTGAATTTTGGTGATAATGAACCATTTGTTATTGTTAGATTGGATAAAGTATTATCATCTGATACTATTTTTATTTCTGATGAAATGTCATCAATTGATACTAGGTTGTGTTCATTATCACTTGCTTCAATGTTTATAAGCCTAATATTATATTTGGTACCTAGTGTTGCTTGACTTGATATTTTAAATGTTATATTTGCGTTAAAACTATCTTGATTTTTAGGGGTTGCTACTATACCACTAGTATTCTTTTTATAATAATTATTCCAGTTAGTTTCGATATTTGTAGATGATATTTCAGCTGGTAGTGAAATAGAGAGTTTTATTCCTTTTAATGAGTCTGTTGTTTTGAGAGTGCAATTAATTGTTGTATTTGTTGTTGCTACTTTTGGGCATGTAAATTCTAATGAGGCTGCTTTTACATTTATTGGTAATAATATAAATAATATTATTAGTAAATATATCTTTTTCATTAGTCTACCTCACCTCCTGTATTGGTAATGGTTGCATTATATGTAATAGAACCACATTTATCTCCAAATACAGTTATAGTAGCTTCTCCTGTAGTTATTGGGTGTACTATTAATTTTTCTTCTGATATTTCACAGGTTGCTATTTCATTGTTAGAGCTATTACAAGATAAGTTACCTACATTTTCGGCAGAAATATCTGTTGTTAAATCTTCTCCTATAGTTGTTGTTCCACTTGTTGATGATAGACCTAACGTGTATACATATACTCTTACAGATGATTCATTATTACCATTACTCTCGACATATGTTACAATTGCATCTCCTGTTTTAGAACCTGTTTCTATACTAATATTATTTCTAAATATATATGCAAATCTTACTATTTCTCTATCACTGATACTTTTTAGAGATGTAGGTCCCATATTGAAGTTTACTATTGCGCCTCCGGCTGCGCTTACATTAGGTGGTAAGCAGCTTGCTTTTGGTTGAATACTAAAGTAAACATATGTTATTTGTACTTCTAATTCTGATGTTCCATAATATGGGCTGGTAACACTTATTTTAGTTTCTCCTTCGTTAACTGGAGTTACAATTAATTTTTTGTTTTCAATTGTACAGGTTGCTATATATTCATTTTCTGTAGAACAGGTTAAGTTTTGATAATCTATGGCTTTTATATCTACAGATGTTGTTTTTGGTCCTGTATATATTTCAATTCTATCTCTTGCTAATCCTGGTTTATTATCAACTATTATTCTTATTGTAGCAGATGATAATCCATCTTTTGTTGTTGCAGTTATAATGCTTTCTCCTTCGTTATGGGCTGTTACTTTACCTGTTTCATCAACAGTAATAGCATCTTCATTGCTACTTGTCCAATTAAGATTTTGATTTAAAATAATATTAGGATTAATAGTTGGTAATAATCTTTCTTGATCATTTGACATTAAAGTTATTTCTTCTTCATTAAAGGCAATTGATTTATAATTTGTATTAAGATATTCTTCTAGTAGAGTTAAATCATTTATTTTAATATTACTATCATTATTAAGATCAATTGCTTTTTTTTGATAATCATCTAGGTTGTTATCCTCTATTAGATAGTTAGATAATACATAGATATCTTTTATATCAACTAATCCATCATAATTAATATCTCCGGTAATGATATTTGTATAAGTATTTATTAGATTGTTGGCTGTATCATAAATATTAGTTTTACTTCCCGTATAGATAAAGCCATTTGTTAATGGTTCATTATTCTCATTTGTTACTATTATATTACAATTAGTTGTATCAAAATATTTATTAAATAGTTCTATATCTGTATTGGGTGAAATATTAGTTATTATATTTTCTTCTATAGAGTAGTTTTTACTAGTAAAAGATATATCACTAGCTAAAGATCCTTTTCTTATTAGTATAAATAGGGATATAAAGCTTAATAAAATAATAATACAAAGTGTTGATATAATTATTCTTCTTTTTTTCATATTATCACTACCTATTATAGATAGATTATATCATAAGATTTTATTATTTAAAAGAATTATTATAAAGAAAAGAGAAGGAATTTATTTTCCTTCTACATCATCTAGAAAGTTATTAATAACTGTTATTTTATCATCTATTTGTTTTAGGGATTCTTTATTTAGCATATCAAAGCTTAATGATTGTTGTTCTGGTTTTTTATCTTCGATATATTCTAAATTATCAAAATTTTCTTTGGAAAGAATCTCTTGATTAAGATAGCTATCTGTTATTTTGTTTTTAGTTATTGATGAACCGTTGCTGTATCTATCCATTATTGATATTTCAGTTAGTTTTATTACTTTAGTTTCGCTATCTGTAATAACAGTAATACTATTTTTAGGATTTGTAACGTAGGCTTTTATTATGTGGGATGGATTTGATTTTATTGTTTTCATGAATAATAGGCCTCTATTGGCACGTGTGCCCATATCTATTTCAGTAAATCTCATTCTTTTCGCAGTACCTTTATCAGTTACAATAGTTATAAATTCATTTTCATCTTTATTAAATAATAAGCCTGTTACAACTTCATCATCTCTTAAATTAATAGATTTTACGCCAGCTGCTTTAAGACCTACTGGATTTACTTCATTGATGTTATACCATAATCCATATCCATTTTTTGTTACAATTAAAACATTATTTTCTGGACTGTAGGTTACGTCAACTACTCTATCATCACCTTTTAAATTCATCATATTAATAGATTTGGAATATCTTTGAACAACAAATTCTGATAGTTTGGTTCTTTTAATCATTCCTTTTTTAGTAAATGATGTTATATATAAATTGGCATTCCAATCATAAACTGGCATGGCATTTACAACATATTCTTCTGGATCAACATTTATGACATTGCTCATATGTTTTCCTAGATCTTTCCATTTTAGATCTGGTATTTCATGAACTGGTATGTATAAATAATTACCTAAGTTGGTAAATATTAATAAAGTATCTAAGGTGTTCATATTATAAAATCCTATGACATAATCGTCTTCTTTTAATGTCAAGTCTTCTGGATTAGATGCTGCATAACTTCTTAAGGATGTTCTTTTAATATATCCTTCATTAGTTACAACTACTACTACATCTTCTTTTGGTATCATAGCAGTAGTATCAATTTTTAGTTCTGTTATTTCTTCTCTTATTTCTGATTTTCTTGGTGTTCCATATTCTTTTTTAATATTTCTTAGTTCCATTTTGATGACATTATCTAATATTTTAGGATCGGCTAGGATTTTTTCTAATTCAGCCATTATTTTTTCTAGAGTTGTTTTTTCTTGTTCTAAGGCTACTATATCAGTATTAGATAAACGATACAAGCGCATATCTACGATAGCAGTTGCTTGTTTTTCAGTAAAGTTAAACTTTTTAATTAAATTATTTATAGAATCTGCTCTATCTTTACTACTTCTAATTGTTTTAATTACTTCATCTAAGATAGAAATGGCTTTGATTAAACCTTCTACGATATGGTATCGGGCTTTAGCATGAGCTAAATCAAATTCTGTTCTTTTTCTTATTACTTCTCTTTGATGGGCTATGTAGGCATCTAAGATACCTGGAACTCCTAATAGCATTGGACGTCTATTGACAATTACTACCATATTAAAGTTATATGAGATTTGTAATTCAGTATTCTTGTAAAAATAATTAAGAATAGTTTCAGCGTTAGCTCCTTTTTTTAAGTCAACAGTTATTTGTAAACCATCTTTATCTGATTCATCTCTAACTTCTGCTATACCTTCAATTTTTTTATCGATACGAATTTCATCCATTTTTTTAACTAAGTTAGCTTTATTTACTTCGTAAGGTATTTCGGATATAACAATCTTATTTTTTTCTATTTTTGTTTTAGATTTAATAATTATTCTACCTTTACCTGTTTCATAGGCACTTTTAATACCATCTATTCCTTCGATAATGGCTCCTGTTGGGAAATCTGGGCCTTTAATATAATTCATAATAGTATCTAATCGTGAGTTAGGATTATCTATTCTAAAAATTGTAGCATCTATTACTTCAGATAAGTTATGTGGTGGAATATTTGTTGCATAACCGGCTGAGATACCTGTTGTTCCATTTACTAGTAAGTTAGGGAATTTTGCTGGTAAGACAGTAGGTTCTAATAGAGTATCATCATAGTTAGGGGCCATAGCAACAGTATCTTTGTTGATATCTTCTAACATGGCTCCTGCTATTTTTGATAATCTTGCTTCTGTATAACGACTGGCAGCAGCAGAATCTCCATCAATAGAACCATTGTTACCTTGCATATCAACGAATGGTTCTTTCATTTTCCAGTCTTGACTCATCCTGACGATAGCATCATAGATGGAAGAATCTCCATGAGGATGATATTTACCCATAACGTCTCCGACTGCTCTAGCACTCTTCTTATATGGTTTATCATAAGTATTTTTTTCTTTATACATAGAGAATAAGATTCTTCTTTGAACTGGTTTTAATCCATCTCTAACATCTGGAATAGCTCTATCTTGAATAATATATTTTGAATATTTTCCAAAGCGTTCTCCCATTATTTCTTCTAGTGAATAGTCATATATTTTCTTGATTACTTCTTCCACGTTTATCACCTTTTTTTAGTTTAGCATAAATAAAAAAAGAAAACAAGTGGTCAAAGTCTTATTTAACAACGTGTTTCTTCTTTTTATTTATAAATAGTAGTCCTAATAAAGTAGGAATGTTTAAAGATAATAACTTTGAATTATATCTCAGGCTAGTACAGGCTAAATATATGCTTGTTTCTTTTATAGTCCATGGAATATTAGATGTATTATAAATATTATTAGTCCCTGATACAAAACCAAGATTACTTTTAATTAAGAGTATAGAAGAAATAATAATACTTATTAGATAATAGATAATGCAATCTTTTTTTGTTTTAAATAGATTTTTTGCTGCTATAATAAGAAGAAATTCTATGATAAATAGTATTAATATGAATAATAGTTTATGAGATACAAATGTAATACTTAATGCATCGATACCTAGTTGTATACCTGTTTTTGTTTTAGTAAAACCAAGTTTGTACCAAATAATACCTAGTAGCATACCTATTATAATGTTATTAATTATTATTAATAATAATTCTATTAATATTTTTTTAAATTTAGACATGTTAAAACACTTCCTTTACTATTAAGTATATTTTAACATATATTAATTACTATTTTCTATTTTAATTAACTATAATATCATCAGCTATAACAATTATTGTTTGATAAGTTTTATTAGTTTTATTTTTATATTTAATGTATACTTCAAAGCATATTTCAACTTTATTATTATAGGTAATTGAACCTACCATATTATATCCATCAAATTCTATTTCTTCTAATTCCTTATCATCTATATTAATTATACCCTTAATAAATTTAATTGTATTATCTCCTTTAAATAGTATATCATTATTAATTACTTCTATTTTATAATGATTATCGTGAAATTCTATTTTGTCATTATAATTGTCTTCGATATTTATTTCTAGATTAGAATTAGTTGGATGTTGTAGCCAATTTTTTAGATCATTTTTAAAATTTATTAACATATTATAAATATCTTTTTCAATATAACCTATTTTGAATAAACGTATATCTTTTACTTTATTAAGTATGTTTTGAGGAATAGATTTAGTAATTCTATTATAATATTTATCTATATTTTGGTTATATTGATTCTCAATATAACTATTTTGTTCTTGTAGTGATTTATTTATATTTTTATTTGTATCATTATATAATGCTTTTATTTCTTCTAAGTTAGTAATATTATTTATGTGGTTAATGCTAGTGTTAATAATATTGTATTTTACTTTTAATAATAATAAATCTCTATAATATAAGAAATCATATAAAGAATCATCTATATTATCTATTACTTCTTTTAATAATAGTACTCCATACTTACTGGCTACAGCAGATGCATAATTGATATCGTTGGTTGGATTAGTATATGTTGTATATATATTATATAAATCCCAGTATAATTCTTGATTGTATTTTGTATTTTTATTAAATGTTATATTTTCTAATATATATTCCATTATTAATCACTTCTTTCTATTTTTTTTAGTGGATATTTTATCAATATTTTCTATAAATCTATTTAATGATTTATACCATTTAAACATACCTTTTTTCTTATCAATATATTTGTTATATCTTTACCATTATTTAAAATATTATCTAAATATTCTTGATTATTTATTCCTAGTTTAGGTTTTTCATAAGCATATATGTGAATAGTATCTAAAACATCTTTAGTTATAGGTAATTTTAAATATATATTACTATCCATTTACTTCCTACTTCCTCTTTGGTGTTATATTGTCGTGTTTTTTATTTTCTTCATCTTCCCCTTCTTTTTCCCAATTTTCAAAGAATTTTTCTCTATCATTCCTCTCATTTTCTCTCATGTTTTTTCTTCTCCAAAGTAGGTCTGTTAATGGCTTTTCATAGTATTTATCTAAAAAATCATATTTATCGAATAAAAGCATTTCGCTTGGAGATAAGAATACTTGTTCATCAAGCCAATATAAATCGTATCCATAATGCTGTTCAATAAAAGAGTCAAATATTGATTGTTTTTTTCCTTGTTCTTTATAATATTCCTTTAGTTCAAATTTTTTTCCCCTTGTTGGTATTACTTCATTTCTATTTCCATCAAAATAACCAATTAATGGAGCGTATGGAATTAATTTTTTATTTTCATCTTCTTTTGTTGGAAATCTCATTTTTATATAGTAAGGAATTAAAATATCATTATAAAAATTATCTATGTTATTTTTATCCCAAAAATCTATATTATCTTTTTTTATTATTCCTCCCCAACATTCTCCTATTGACCTCGGTGATTTTTTAATTTTTTCTAAAATATCTTTATAGGATTGTCCATTATAATGCGTCAATCCTCCCATAGTTTTTCTAGAAAGACAAACTATAACAGGCATTATTTCTTTGTATCTAGCATAGATAATATCTGATAGCATATTTTCAATATTTTTTTCTTTTTTTGACATATTTCTTTTTATTTCTATACGTTCATATTTCTCATCTTTCTTTTTAAATAGGGAGAATTTTTTCTTTTCATATTTTATATCTATAAGTCTTTCCTCTTGATAATTATCATCATTTTTTTGTTTAAATATTTCTTCTATATTCGGATATTTTTCTCTACACAATCTTGTTACAATATTATATTCAATAATTAATTGAATTAATTTATTTTTTATTTGTTCTTCTATATCTTCTGTTTTAGAATTAGCACAATCATTAAATATTTGTTTTAATTGTTCAAAGAACTCTTCTTTGGATATGTCTTTTTCATCTTTCCTTGATTCTTTTTCTTCTATTGCTTCTTGTAATTCCTGTTTCATTTTTTTTAACTCTTGTAATTTTTCAATATTTTTTTCCATAAATTTTAAACTCCTTCTATATAAATATAGTATATCAATAACGATTACTCAAATCAATTATTATGTGATACTTTATCAATCTCCATAATAAATTTATTTAAATTTTTATTCCACTTAAATATTCCTTTTTTCCTCTATGTAAATTTGTTAAATTCTTCTTCATTACTATATTTGTTATATTTTTTGCATTCTCAAATATATAATTTAAGTATTCTTGATTAGTACACCCTATATTAGGTATACTATAGTCATATATGTGAATAGTATCTAAAACATCTTTAGTTATAGGTAATTTAAGACTTTTATTAAATTCTATATGTTTTTCTCTTTGAGCTAATATTGCTTCTTCCATTGTATCATATTTATGTATGCCTATATTATTAAAGTCGGCATGTTCAAACCAGCACCATTTATTATCTAGTTTATCTTTATATATTAGATATGTATGGCATACATAATGATTATCATTATCAAGTAAGAATATTATAAATATAGTTTTATATTCATAATTATGTCTTTTAAACCAACCTCTTTCTATTTCTGTTTGATCCCAACAATGGGCATAACCATCTCTAACTATATCTAATTCAGTTCTTAATCTCCATTTAGTCTGACATGCTTCTTGAAATTCATCTTGATTCCACTCATATATATTACCATTATCATCAATTAAGCCATATTTTATATATTTATTCATGAATTCTAACAAATCTTTTGGTGTATTAACTTTAGCATATTCTTTCATTTTCATATCTTCACAATACTTTAGAGTTTCTTCATATATCTTAGGTGTTTCTTTTATTAATAATTCTCTATCTTTAGCTAGTTTTAGGATATATTCCTTATCATAATTATTTAATAAATATTTACCCATTACATAATAGTTAGTGTAATTAACATGGCCTTTCATAATATCCTCTAATGAAGCATCTAATAATAATGGGATTTTTTCATATCTTTCTTGATGAGATAAGTTGGTGGCTAGAGCTTCTAGAAACCATGTTAAGGAATCAGTATGATTATTATAATTAAAATTACATGCATGTACAAATTCATGGACTAAAGTTTGGATAAAACTATTTAGAGTATCTTTTTGATGGCCTTTACATTTTAAGCTTTCTTTATAAGATATTAAATATATTTTAGGATGTTTATCTGTAAATGATCTTGCTGTTTCCCATAAAGGTACAGTATTATTATATCCTTTTTCTTTATATAAACTATTAAAATAATTTCGATATTCTTTTAGATCATTCCATAATTTAATTTCTATTTTATCCTTAAATTTTGTATTGTTAAAGAAAGCCATTATTTCTTTATAATTATTTTTTAGATTATTTATTAAGTCATCTATATAATCTATATCATCTTTAGTATATTCTATTTTGAATATATCAAACTCTTTAGTATAGGTAGTATATTTATCATTATAATATTTAATAGATCTATTCAATAAATTATTCTTCTCTTTATTTAATTTATCTTTATCTTTTAATAGTTCTAAAAATTTATCTTTACCTAATGTTTCTATTAAATAGCTAACCATAAGATAAGCATAATCATAACTGTCATAGTTATGCATACCAAATTCTTCTTCTATTTCTCTTTGTTCTGGTATAGGATTCTTATTAATATAATTATCTAATAAATATTTAATACCTTTAGAATATGTACCATCTAAATATTTAGCAATACCTTCACATAGCCACTCTGGAGTTGTTCCATATAATGTAAATTGTATTCCATGTATTAATTCATGAAATATTACATTTTTATATTCTTCTTTAGACCATTCTTTTTCACTTGGATTATCTTTTGGTTCAAAAAAATTTAACGAATTATCTTCATCTTTGTGACAAGCACACATATAATCTGGATCCTTTTTAAATCCCCTTTTTGCAAGTCCACTAACTAATTCTTCAATACTATCATAAATATATATATTAAATGGTAATTCTAAATCTTCTACATTAAAGAAATTAAATATTTCTTTTTTTCTATCATTAATTATTTTATCTACTACTTCTTTATAATTAGATTTTTTATTATCTATTATATATTTCATATGTTTCACCTACTTTTTGTTGTTATACATTTCTTTAGTTAATAATAATTCTTTTATAGTAATACTTTTGTTAAAGAATTTTTCTTTTATTTGTTTATTAGTTATAATAAAACCTGCTTTTTTAAATACTTTAATAGCACTTATTCTGTTTTCTGGTATTAGATCAGATAGTTTGGTTATATTATTCTTATCAAAAGCAACTTTTTCTAGTTCTAATAGGGCTTTATAGCTATAACCTTTTCCTCTATACTTATCTTGAATTAATATTCCCATTGAGTAGGTATTATTATCTTTATAATAATATATTTCTCCGATAGGTTCATTAATATTATCAGTATAGATATATGCAAAATATTTATCTGGTTCATGATTTATCCAATTATTATACCAATCAATCATTTCTTCATTAGTTTTAGTTATAGTACCTGTTTCTTTGTTATAACCTTTTATATCTAGATTATATCCTTTGTTATAGGACATAGTTTTAGGATCCTGCATCCAAATTTGCCTATAATGTAATTCATTAATAGTAGGTACTTTTAAATAAATATTAGTCATATTAATACTTCCTTACTTTTATAGAACTTTTTTCTTACTATTTAGTTTAAACCACTTTTCTTTGGTTATTTCATATTTATCTATTGGTCCTTTATATACATTATCTTTGTATCTTTCAATTGTTGTTGAGTATTCCAAATTATTAGATTTAGCAACTTTACTAGAACTAGTATTATCATTTAATATTAAAGCATATACTTGATTTAAATCTAATTCTTCAAAAGCAAAACTTAATATCCTATTTAAAGCTTCTTGCATATAACCCTGTCCTCTAAATACTTTACCTAGGTGATATCCTAGTTCAATAGCATTATTTTCTTCATTATAGTGTACTAATGCAATTTCTCCCATAAATTGATTATCTTTTTTTCGAATAATAGCCCATTCATAAAACATATCATCTACTTTATATTGTTCTTCTTTTTCTTTAAAAGATCTTCTTGTTGTTTCATCACTTTTATGTACATCAAATCCTTGTAGTCTACAAAGTTCTGGATCACTACAACAATATTTATAAGAATCTTTATAATCTGATTCCTTACATTTTCTTAAGATTAATCTTTCAGATTCAAGAGTTACTGTTCCTAAATGTTTCAATTTTTATCACTTCCTTACTATTTTCTTTTTACTTTATATAATATATCATATTCATCTTTAGTTGGTTCTTCCCATAGTGACTCTATTTTTTTCATAAGTCCTTCATCTAAATAGAAGTCAGAGCCACCAATACCCTCTAATACACGGTTGTTTCTTTCTTCAATATTCTTCTTCCATGTTTTATCATCTACATATACATAGTGAATTTCACAATCTATTCCTCTACTAGTATAATAATCTTTTATCTCTTTTCTATCTTTACGAGTCCATAATCCTCTTTCAAATATTACATTGGCTCCTGCTTGAGCTATTTCTCCTACTTTCTTAGTTAGATATTTATTTAATCTTTCTGAGAATATGTTATAGAATTCTCCTTGTTCATTATTAATTAATTCATAAGTGGCTTCATCTGGGGATATTATTACTGCATTTAGATTATCTTTAATACTATTAGAGTAATAACTTTTACCACTACAAATTTTACCACATATTAATATTACTTTAGCCATATAATCACCTTCTTTATTTTATTATTTTTTCACCCATCATATAATAACAACTAATCTCATATCCCGATGCTCCATATAACTTATCTAATCCTGAATATGTATAACTTAAACTAGCATTATTTAATCCAATATCTTTTAAATACTTAGTTCCTAATCTAACCATATTAGTTCCAATTTTTTTGTGAGTTTCTTTATATGAAACACATGTACATCCAACATTTCCTAAATCTTTAGCCTCAGTTTCAATTGAAACAATGAGTGTTCCAACTATTTTATCGTTTTTAATAGCAACTAAAATCCTTTGATTATTATCTTCTTTATATAAATCTTCATTTCTATAATATTTGGAAAATTTTTCATCTTGATATTGACAAGCATCATCAGCACATCTAATTATAGAATCTAAGTCTTCAATTGTAGCCCATCTATAATAAACATCATTAATAGTATCTCCAACCTTATATTCATTTTGATTAAAATTAGATAATTTCATTTTCATATCAAAGCAATTATAATCTCCCCATGAATGAATATATCCTCTTTTTTCAAAGAATGATGAACCATTAGCATTTACTAATGGATCTAAGTTTTCATATACACTAGGATTATATTTTTTACTTGTTGGAACTCCTGGCATTAAATAATTAAATCCTACACCCAAAACTATTTTATTATAACCATTATTAATAATTGTATTTTCACATTCTTCTAATAATGATTTTCCAATGCCTTTATTTCTATATTCTTTGTCAACAACTAATAATAAAATTGTATTCTTATTTACTATTGCACATGCAATTAAATCATTATTATCATTTCTTCTTTCAAGTATAATATTATTTTCATTATTAATAATTTCTTTTATAGTTTTTTCTTCTCTATTTATATAAGGAAAATTCCTTTTGTAAATATCAAATAATTCTTTCATTATTAATCACTTCCTTTTATTATTTAAAATTGGTTTATCTTTGATGTTTTAGCACTTTCATTAAATAATGAAGGGGCTTCTATAAATTTTAGATTATTATATTTATCTGTTTGCATGAATTGTTTTAGGATGGGAAGAGATTCTTTATAATTATTATCTCTATAGCCTATTGTTTTGTTGGTTACTATTTTAAAGCCGAAATCTGAATATAGGCCTATTGCTCTAAAACTACTTGGTTGGGTATGTAAGAATACTGGATAGTCTTCTTGATCTAAAGAAAGCATAATATATGATAATAGGGCTCTTCCTATTCCTTTGCCTTCATATTCTTTTAGAGTTTTAAACCAATGGATTGTATTTATTTTATTATAAGACTTCCATATGAAACAAGTGGCTATTGGTTTATCAGTTTTCTTTTCACATACAAATAAACATCTTTTATAGAATTCATCTATTTTATTACTATATACATCATTAAAATAGTTAGTCATATAATTTATATTATCTTTTTTGTCTTGGGCATTATCAAAAGGGAATTCTTTCCATAGTTTTAATTCGTCTTCTCTACAGGTTCTTATATAGAATTCTTCTGATAATTTTGATAATGCCTTTGTGTTTAATCTATCACACATCATAAATATATTTAAGTCTGGTATATCTTGTTCTTTTAATATCTTTTTATTCATAAAATCACTTCCTTATTTTTTAAATTTATTATGATTATTAGCTTTTTCTAATTCATATAATTTTTTTAAAAACATTTCCTTAGTTAATAAATAGGTATATTTATATATATCTTTTTCTTCCATATCTTTATATGAAGCTTTTATTGTTCCTGTTCTAATAAAGCCTAATTTTTGCATTAATTTCCATGATGATGGGTTTTGAATTACTGCTTCAGTTTCGATTCTTTCTATTTCAACTTTATTAAACATAAATTTTAATACTTCAAGAGCTGCTTCATAGGCTAAGCCTTTTCCTTGTAATTCTGGATTTATATACCATCCAATATTTCTTATGTTTAAATCATTATATTTATCATTAGGTTGGACAGTAATTTGTCCAATTGGTTTATCAGTATCTTTTAAAAATATTGTCCACGAATACATATCACTATCTTTATCTAAATTTTTTATTTTTAAATAATACCACTTCTTTTGACTTTCCCAATCTTGTAAAGCTTCTTGATATTCTTTTCTAGTTTTGAATCTAGAGGGTGTACTTTGGTAATATATATTAACTTTTTCTTGTTTTTGGATATTCCAAAGATCATATTGATCTTCATATTTTGGTATTCTAATATCTAGATTATTGGTATGTAATTCTATTGGTTTAATCTTTTTCATATTAGTCACTTCCTTTTTTACAATTACATATGTTTTTTTAATGTCTTTTCTAGGTCAAAGGTATAAAATACTTCTGGATATCCAACACCTAGTTTAATAAAATCTTCTTCTAATTCAGATAGTTTTCCACCCCATGATTCATATACTTTTCTTGCTTTTATGTTATCTTTTAATACACCAATTACATATTTAGTTGCTCCATTTTGAGTTGCCCATTCTTCAAAAATTTCTCTAAATTTACTTCCGATTCCTAAACCTTGGAATTTTGGATCAATATAAACAGCATTTAAATCAGCATAATCAGAATTAAATCTATCATATGGTGATTTAATACTTCCACACATTATTCCTATTATTTCATCATTATATAAAGCAACATATGCAATGTTTTCATTATCATTTCTTAATTTATCGTTAAATGTTTTTACATTTTCATTAACTTTATTATCTTTTTCATCAAATACTTCTTTGGGAAATATATGACTATATGCATCTCTCCATACTTTATTAACTAGAACTAGCCAATCTCTAGCATCACCTGGTTTTAGTTTTCTTATCTTCAATAATTCTTTATCCATTGTTATCACTTCCTTAATGTTTTATTGTGTACTCTGTTATTAATCTCTTTTCTCCCTTTATCTATAAATTCTTGTTTATTATTTTTAATACCATATATAATGGTTTCTATGGGATAATATTCTTCTGTTATGGCTTGGTATTCTTTGGCTTTATCTATATTGATATCTTTATATAGTTTTAATATATCTATTCCAAAAGATGGACCTATTTCTTCTTTACTATCTTCTATTAAATAGATAAAATCACAGTATTCATCTATAATTCCTGCGTCTCCAAAATCAATTATGCCGTGTAATCTATTATTCTTATTTAATAATAGATGATTACAGCTTAGATCGTTGTGACATAGACATTTTTTGTCATTAAAGATAGTAGTTGTATTTAATTTATTCATGAAATTATTTATGTATTGTTTTTCTATATTAGTAAGACTATTATAGATAGTATTTTTTAATAATTCATATTCTTCTTGGACATTTTGTTTGTTATCAATAGTATAATCTTTAATTTCAGTAGTATCTAGGTTATGTAATTTTTTTAAGAATATGGCTATGTCTTGTTTTAATAATTCTTGTTCTTCTTTTGTCATAGAATAATATTTATTTGGTGTTAAGAAAGCACCTTCTATTTTTTTATAACCTAGAATAGATATTTTATCACTTATATATGAATATTCTATATTTGGTATTTGTATGTTAGTATCTAAATATTTATTTAGAAAATCATAGATGGCTTTTTCTTTTTGATAGCCTTTTTTCTTATTAGTACTATGTTTTATTTTAAAGATATAGCTATTATTTACTAAATAGGCTACACTATCATATCCTTTACCAATTTCTTTAATATTTTCTACTTTAATTCCATTGAAGTAATGTTCTATTAAGTATTTCATTGCTTTTATATTGGATATATTATCTTCGTATCTATATTCCATTAAATAACAATCTTCTTTTTTTCCTTCATGTATTTCGTGCTTTGGTAAATCTTCTATTATTCTAAATCCTGCTTTTTGATATGATTTTATTGCTCTTTCATTATTTTGATGTGGATCTAATATAACAGCATCAGCATTTCTTTCTTTTTCTAAAAATTCAATAATTATTTTTATGTATTTTGTACCTATACCTTTATTCCAATATTCAGGTTCTCCTATAAACTGATCCATTCCATAAACTATCTCATCTGTTTTTGGATAATGATAATCAGAATATAGTTCATCATACATTTTATAAATTTGTCCATAACCAATAGGAATATTGTTATATTCAATAATTACTCTAATAACTTCATCTTGCCATTTTTCTGAATAATGTTTTTTTATTTCTTCTAATGTATATGTTTTATCTCGTCCTCCATAAAACTGTAATACTCTTTCATTAGTAAGCCATTTATGGAGTAATTCATAATCATTTTCTGTTAAAGTCCTAATTCTTAAATCATCTTTTTTTATGTCAATCACTATTTATCTCCTTCAAAACTTTTTTTTAGTATTTTTACTAATTCTTTTACTTCATTTAGTCTATCAATATCTTTAGTATTTTTGTAATTATTAAGTAGTTCTAATATGGTATAAAAATCTAGTCTTTCTTTAATATTAGGTATATTATTTAATTCTTGATAGTTACTTAAGATAATATCTATTAGATTTTGATATTCTGATTCAATAGTAAGCATATCGGTTTTGGAACTGGCCCATAGCCATGGGACGTATTTGCAGGTATTAAGTATTCTAAATTCATAGTCTATAGGGGCTATAAGAGTTCTTTCAAAATCAATTAGATATAGAAATTTAGCATTATAGATAAGGTTATCGAAATGTAAGTCTCCATGAATAAGGCCAAAAGTATTATTATTAAAATACTTATTGCATATTTTTATTAATTCATTAGATAGATTATTATCTAGGTTACAAGATTCTTTTAAAGATAATACTTTTTCTTTCAATTGATTTTGAAAGTTATAGCTAGATACTTGTTTAGAATGTAAAGGTTTTAAGATATTAATCATTTGAGTTATTACTTGTTCTTTTTCTTGTTTTGTTAATAGTCTCCATACTTCATATAAGGGCTTTCCTGGTACTTTTTCTATTATTTCATAATAGAAAGGTACTATATTTTTAGTTGTATCACTATAATATAGTTTAGGTATACCTTTATTATTATTGGTTTTATAGAAGTTTATTTCATTTATAAATCTATCTTCATTTTTAGAATCAGTGCATATTCTAATTATATGGTTATCTGATGAATAGATGGTATTAGTAAAGCCTGAATTAATAAGTTTAAATTGTTTTTCTTTTAAGATATCATTATTATCTATTATTTGTTTTAATACATTATCATAGTTATTATCTTCTTTAGTTGTTAATTTGATAAGGATATCATCCATATCTCCGATTAAATCTAGGTATCTATTTATTTCATCAATAGTTTTTATTACTTCATTTTCCGCTAATTTTATTTCTTCAATATCGTTAGATATTATTCCTAAACTTCTATCTAGGTTATATTTTAGCCAACCTAGTCTACCAACTAGGTTGCCACAGATAACATCATACCAATCTACATTATTAATGCTTCTATATTTAAAGTATTCTTTAAATACTGCTGTAAACTTATCTTTATTAAAATTATTAGATAAGAATCCAGACCAGCATAGGGCATCTTCTAATAGTTCTCTCTCTGGGTTAGAGATAGAGGCTGATTCCCAATCGATGATGATGGGATTATTATTATGCCACATGACATTTTTAGGATCCATATCAGAATGGCATATGGTTTGACTCTTGTTAGAATCATTAAATCTTTGATTGGCTCTTTTAAGAAGAGAATTATATTTTTTATAGTTATTTAGGTATATTTTTTTATAGGTCATTTTGTTAAAATTAGAGTTATTTATATAACTATCCCAGTCATATAATTTTTTATACTCTACTATGTTAGGTTTTAGTCCTATTTCTTTATAATCTAGATTATGAATATGGGCTAGTATATTACCTATTTTTTTACAGTGGTTGACAGTTATTTCATTGTCATTTAAGGTTTTTCCTTCTAGATAGTCAAATACCATGTAATAGATACCGTCTAATTTTGTTAAGTAATTTCCGTCTATATTTAGGGCACATGAGGCTGGTATTTTATTTTTCTTAGCAAAATTAGAGATAGTTTCAGATATTATAAAATTATTATAGGCTGTTTCTCTTGACATTACTTCAGGATTTAATACTTTAATGCAGTATACTCCTTTATCAGTTTCTACTTTATACATTTTATGCATTAAGCCCCCTGTTATTTTATTGATTCTTTTTACACAGCCTAGATTATAAATATTGCAAAATTTTTCTATATTCATTTGTTTCATCTCCATTCTTTAGAGTCTTTTTTACACAAAAAGACTCTCTAATAATAGAGAGTCTGCACCAAAAATAATATATAATTTTTTATTATATAGTTAAAAGAAGTGCGATTAACCCACTATTATTAATTATTCTATTATTACTTATCATTATTCTTTCCATTGCTAATCACACTCCTTTCTTTGTTGTTGATATTATATATTATTTTTTATAAAAGTCAAGGATACATATAAATACTCTTTATTATTAATAATATTGTAACATAATATTATTTATTTCTAACTTAGAAATATTATTTTAATAAAAAAATAAAGATATTTATTATATATCCTTATTTTTTTTTAGTTTTTTATTATAAGAATTCAAATATGATTTTCTTATGAGCCCAGATGGTAAAAAATCGTAACCAACAATATTTGTGATATCATTTATTATTTCTTTGGTTGTTTTATTCATATCAATAGGTATGTGTTCATCTTGTAATGAGTTAGAACTAGAATTTATTATTTCTAATGTAGGTTGTTTTTCTTGTTCTAGCAAGAATCTAAGTTCTTGCCATTTGTATGACCATTTTCCTGTTTGTTCACAATGAGAGTATTTTATTGCGGCTTGGTTAGCGACATTAAATAGTTCTAGTTTTTGATTATCATCCAGTTTAATTAAACATATTTCATAGCCATCTTCTTCATCATCTTGTTCACTACTTTCGTAATCAGGTCTCATAATATTATTAAGTTCTATAAGCTTATCACCAAATAAACTACATACTAAATCTAAATAGTCATTTTTTAGTTTTAGATGTCTAGTGTTAAATAATGTCTTAATTATTTTATAAACATTTTCTTCACTTGGTTCTTCTTTTAAATCATTTAATAATATGTTAATTCTTCTAACACTTTTTTTATTTTTCTTAATGCTTTTTTTAGTTGGTTCCATTGTATAGTTCCTTCTTTCTTTTTATCTTTTATATTATTATAACATAAAAAGAAGTTAAACTTAAATAAGTTTAACTTCTTTTATTTTCTAAAAGTACGAACTACAGTTGGTTCTTCTTCTGGATTAATATCTTTAGAGCTAATTAATTTTTCATATACCATCTCATATGTTTCAGTTCTTTCACTTTTTTGAATTTGATTCTTTTTATCAAAAGATTTACTCCATTTTATAGCATGTGGTAATTCTGCTATAATTTTTTTCTTATCAAATCTATAGGTACTAAATTCAACAGTTCCGTAATCTTTAAATTCTTTACCTAGTGAATTAATAAGAGTAATTCTTCTTAATGCTAAGCCTAATTTTCTGTTTATTTTTGAAGCATCATATTTATGATTATCATTAGATAATATTTTAGCAACTAAATGACAACTCTTTATTATCTCATCATCTAATCCAAAAGCTATATGAATTATTGTTTTTTCTTCTGCATTTAATAGATTAATAAATCTATCTAGTTCTTCTTCGATACCATCATATACATATGGTGTGATATCAGATTTTCCTACAAGTGCTCTTAATAATGCTCCATAATTATCATTTATATTTACACGTTTTGGTTGACTTTTCATTATTACCCCTCCGATTTAGTTATTATATACTATTTGTTAATTATGTCAAGTAAGATTATTTTTTTCTTGCTTTTATTAGTTTATAATCTTTTATATCTGTATTAGTTGATGTAATATCTTTAAAGCCAACTTCTTTTAATATATTTGTTTCATTATTTACAGTAAGTGGTGTATCTATATGTTTATAATTGTCTATGTTATGGTCTAATTCATATAATTGTTTATCTTGTATTTCTTGTGTTAAGGCGATATAGTCACAATTAATGAATTGACCATTATCTTTTAGACAATTATAAATCTTTTGATACAATTTTTGTTTTTCTTTTGGTTTAAAGTGATGTAGTGCTGATGTTGATATTACAGCATCGTAGTTTTTACCAAAATCTGTTTTGAAGAAATCGGCACAAATGGTAGTTACTTGGCTAGAAAAACTTCTTTGTTTCAGTTTTTCTAGCATGTTTTCTGTTATGTCTATAACTGTTACTTTTGCATTTGGAAACAATTCAAATAAATGTATTAATTCAAGGCCTGTACCAGCTCCTAAATCTAATATTTTTTTCGTGTCTTTATCTAAATTATCTGCTAAAGTGTTTTTTGTTCCCATGAAGGTACTATGTACATCATCATAAGTTTCTATTTTTTCGTTAAAGAAATTTCTTTGTTTTTGATTTCTTTCATATAAATTCATAATTAATTCCCCCTTTATATATCTATAAAATTACTTTTCCATCTAGGTTACAGATGTAACAATCTGGTAGTTTAGATTTTATATATTTTAATTTTTCTTTATCTTTTTCAATATTTTTTCCAATAAACACTCCTTCAATTAATCTTTGTGTAATTCCAAACATGATGGCTGCTTCTCTATCTGTAGTTGATGCATTAAAATTTCCTTCAAGCAGCTCAGGTAAGAAATATTCTGAGCAAAAATATTTCATAATTTTCTTTTGTCTTAATTCTTTATTCCAGACATCTTGTTTTGCAACTTCTTTGGCATAATTACTTTCCATATTTAAGATGAATGCTATTTGGTTTTTATCTGAAAATAAGCTTGGTAGAAATCTTACTTCTTTAGTTTGTTCGGCACTCCACTGCCATACATCTTTATCATTATTTAGTTCAATGAATCTTTTTTCAATTTGATTATGTGGAACTAGCTCATAATAATCAGTTAAACCTCTTTCTCTGTCTCCTTTTCTATATTTAATTGTTACACCGCTATATAATTTTATATAGTCTTTTAAAAATATGTCTTTTTTTATGTTCCACATACCAACACTATTATATATTTTTACTGTTGGTCTGTTATTAAAATCTCCTCCGATAAAGCCATGTTTACATACATAGTCAAATATGTGAAAACTATTATATGAATCTGGTGATCCACCTAATCCGTGTATAAATGTTCCTTTTTTTAAATATACATAATCTCCAAAAGAATACTTATTTTTTTTAATATCAATATTTTCTTTATAATATAGTTCAACATTTTTTAATAATAATTCTCTAGCTTTACCGGTAAAATTTTCACTTATATATTGTTCATATTCTTGTCTAGTTTTCATGATTATTTCCCCCTTATATTTATTCTTATATTATTAATAATTAAATCTTTTATTTCTTTATCTGTTAGTTTTATAGTTTGGGCACATAATTGGGATGCTATTCCATGGGTATAAAATCTTACATCTCTATATATTTTTTCGGCTTCTTTTGAAGATATTTTATATTGTTTTGTCATAGCATCTATGGTTGGTATATTTCTTGGGGTGTTGAGTACTTCTTTTACTGTTCTTGTTCCAGCTAATTCTGTTATGAATAGGGCTCTAAATATATTTGGTTCTTTTTTTGCATATAGGGCGTAAGCATAACTAATGGTATATAAATAATCAGAAGTATTTATATACTTAGTAATAAAAGTACTGTAGTCTTTTCTTAGTTCTACTTTTAAATCTAGCTTATAGTCTTTGATATTTTTCCAATTTCTAAAAATTGGTTGTGTTGAACAACCTATGTATTTGGCTAAGTCTCGACAACTTAGTTTATATATACCATATGTTCTTACAAATTCTACTCCTTTATTTAAGATAAAATCTTTTGTATATTTTTCTATTCTTGCCATAGTGCACCTCCAAATAAAATAACATTTGTTATTTATTATACATATTTTTAATTATTTGTCAAGTATAAAATAACATTTGTTATTTATTTAATTATTAAAAAGCATCTAATTAATAGATGCTTTTAGTTTTTTATTATCTTCCTCTAGAAGATGTTTTTGTATTCATTTCATCAATGCTTGCTAGTAGTTTATCTAGTAATTTATCTAGGTCTGATTTTTTATTTTCCTTTCTTATTTTTCTCATTTTTTTTATTAAATAAGTTTTATAATAGAGTTCATTTTCAATATTAATCATACCTTTTATTTTTTTAGGAAGTACTATATCATTTTCAACTTTCATATTTTTAATAAGTAAGTTTCCTCCTACTTCTTCTGGAAAGATTATTTGTTGATTTTCTTTAGGAATAAACCATTGTAGATTTATTTCTCCTCCTACTCTTTTTGGAAAGACTATTTGATTTCCTACCATTACTAAATTATGTAAATATAAATTTTTACCTACTTCTTTTGGTAATATTATATTGTCTTCTTTTTCTATGCTAAGTAAGTTTAATGTTCCTCCTACTTCTTCTGGTAATGTTAATCCTCTTATTGTTTTTAAAGAGCTAAGATTTAAATCTCCTCCTATTTTTTCTGGTAGATTTAATCCTTTTGGTGATATTAAACTTCCTAAATCTAAATCTCCTTTTATTATTTTTGGTAATTCTAGTTCGTCTATTGTTTTAATACTATTTAGATATAAAGAATTTATTTCTGTTGGTAGTTTTAGTCCTTTGGTTGTTTCTAAAGATTTTAAAGAAAGATTACCATCTATTATTTCTGGTAAAGTAATGCCTTCGGCAGTTTTTAACCAATCTATACTTATATTTCCTTTTATTACTTTAGGTAAAATTATATTTTGGTTATTTTCTCTATCATATATATTTAAGTCTCCTATCCATATTTTGTGTTTACTACTATCATAATTTTCATATTTTGCAATTCCTATTTCTTCATAAGAACAATTATATTTTTCAACATATTCATCTAGTTTATACTCTTTAGCTAAATGTTTCTTTAAAATAATTATATCTTTTGGTTGATTAATTCTTTTCTTTTTTATTTCTTCGATTCTTGGATCTTTTTTCCAACCAAAGCCTTCTATTTTTGAATTTATTTCGTGTAAGAATAGTACTTCTTCTTCTGTTAGATCTATGTTATGATCTGTTTTATATTCTATTTGGGTAAGAGTTTTCATATCACTTTCTTTTTTGTAATATTTATCTCTATCAGGAAATTCTTCTAATTTTTTGCTTAAAATTGGCATCATTTCAGATTCAATATTTTGATCTTTTGCTATTCCTCTAATTTCACCAATTTCATTTTTGCCATTCATTCTGATGGCTATTCTAGGAACTTTGTATTCTCCATTTTTATCTTTACTGTAATATACGTAAAAATCTCCACGTGATAGTTGGCCTTTGGCAAAGTTTTCTCCTGCTGCTGTACACCAACCTGTATAATGTTCTTGTAATGAATTTCTTAGTTTATGATAGTCACTTCCTTGATTATATTTTATCCAAATTCCTTCATCACTTGTTATTTCTCTATTACCCTTTTCAAGTATTTGTTGTAAAGAAAATTCATATAATCTTTTAAAGTTTCCTACAGATAGGGCTTCTCTTATTTCTTCAGGACTTGTTCTATCTTTTAGAAATTCTTCCATTAGATTAAGAGTGGTAAAAATAGCTTCTTTTTCAACTGGTGGAAAGGGATATATAGTTGTTTTTTTTCTTTTACTGAATTTTCCTGTTTCTTTATCATACTTTCCTAATTTTTGTAAACCTTGAAAAACCCAAAATTTTTCCCACATAGGATAACTTTTAGATTCTTCATCATATAAAAAATATTCAATCCATTTATCTAAAGATTCTTTTTGATTATTTATTATTTCCATAGCTAAACTATGTTTTATTTCAGGAGTCATTTCTATAGCTCCAAAACCTCTTTCTCTAGCTAATCTCTTTTGGTTATCATAATAATTTTCTGGAATGTTTTCTTCTTTAATAATATAATGTTGATAATACATAGCTTTATATAGTTGTTCTAGGTGATCATCATGTTTTTCAGCAACTTTATCATGTACTTCTTCTATTTTATTTAGCCAGTTTATTACTTTTTGCCTTTTTTTATCATTATTATTAGATCTTTTTTCTACTCTATTATCTAAATGAAGTTTAGGATATAGTTTCATTATCATATCTAACCATTCTTTTTGATTATCCATAATATCACTCCTCTATTGTATATTTATTATAACATATTTTAATTATATTTAATCATTTATTTTTTATATTGATTATATTGCCATAAAAGGGTATTCTTTTATGTAAAATTTAGTTTATTTAATTGATAAGTTTTGTAAAGTGTGGTTAAATATATGTATAGATATGATATGGAGGTAGTTTATGATAGAGTTGCATACTATTGATGATGAAGTATTTAAATGTAATATTTTGTTTACTTTCTATGAAAATAATAAGAATTTTATTGTTTTTATGGATCAAGATGATGATGTATTGGCTACATATTACGATATTGATGGTGATAAGTTGATAATATCTCCTATTACTAATGATCAAGATTTTGATATTGTTGATAGGGAGATTAATAGGAGGATTGGTACAAATGTATAAGATAAGTAGAGTTAATGGTCAGTATTTGGCTATAAATAAAGAAGATAAGAGTGAAGTATATGTTATTCCTGATACTGTATTTACTAAAATGATAAGAAATGGTGTAAGTAGAAATAATATATCTGATAATACTTTTTTAAAGATTAAACAGATGGAATCTAGTATTGTTCCTTATAAATGTTTTGATGAATTAAATAAAAAGGAAACATATGAGGTCAAAGAAGCTATTGAGAATCGTGGAAAAAAAATTGAAATTCTTAAAGATAAGAAAAAAAAGAATGGTAATATAAAAGTTAATCGTTCTAAAATTGATAGAATTAAATGGGAAGAAGAAAAAGATAAAGAGGAAAGAAAAGAATTTAAAAAGATTGCTATAAGGGCTACTGCTGCTGTTATGGCTCTTGTTGTGGCTTTAGGAATTGTTGATGCAATTAGAAATAAAAATCGTGGTAACGATAATAATAACGATGATGATTATGTAGCAAGTAATGATAGTGGGAAAAAAATTACTGAAGATTCTCATAATGATGATAATACTTTAAATTTTTATTATGAAGAATATACTAATATTAGTAATGAAAGTGCTGAAAATGCTATGCAGTATCTTGAATTATGTAAAAAATATGGTGAAATATATGGTGAAGATTATAGATTGTTACTTGCTACTTTGGCTCAAGAGCTTGATGGCGTGCATAAATTAGAATTGGATACTCCTGCAATAGGTGTTGCTCAATTAGAGAAAGCAGTTTGGGTTAATACTAGTATTAGAGCATATAATTTTGAAACTGGTAAGTATGAAGAAAAATGGTTAATTGCTCCTAATGCTGAGGATACTATAGATAATGAAGAGTTTAATAAAAGGCCTAAGTCTGGTGATATAATAGAAAAGTATGGTAAAGAAAATACTATTAATATAGAGACAGTTGAAGGTTCTATTCAGGCAAGAGCTATGATTGATGCTAATTATGCGGAACAGGCATATAAGAATGGTGCAACTGATAAGATAGCTAAAAGTGATTTTCAAGCTTATGTTAAGGCAAGAGAAAATAAAGGGCCTATTGTTTATATGGCACTTGAATATGGTGATGAATGGAAAAATCATCTAGATGTTACTAATAATGGTGATGATGATTATTATAAGAAGATATATGCTTATGCAGATATGATATCTGCATTATGTAATGATAATAGTGCTTATGTTACTAGAGTTTTTGATGGTAAGAAATTAGTTGTATTTCCTGTAAAGGCTATATCACATAATAAGATAACTAAATCAATGTAGATTATTACTTATTTTATTATTTAGGAGGTGTATTTAAGATATGAGTTTTTCAATAAATGGGGCTAAGGGCTTTTCTTTGGGTAATATAAATAAGATTAATACAAATGTAAGTGATACTAAATTTCATGTTAATGAAGCTAATTCTATTAGTAATGTTAGTAACTATAATATAAATAATTCAAATAATGTTGAAAATATGAATTTATCTAATAGTTCTAATGGTACTGAAACATTAGATTTAAATTCTAGTGTTACACTTAATAGCTCTAAATCACCAGCTGGAATAGATTATAATCAATTAAAGAAAGATGGTTATACTGCTCAGGGATATACTACTTATGGTGATAAAGTATTAATTACTGGTTATTCTAAAGCTGGTGAAAAATCTCGTATATATATTTATGACAATAATACTGGGAATTTATCAAATGTAATAATATTAGATAATAAATCTCATGTTGGGGGGATGTCTGTTGATAAAAATGGAATATTATTTGTTACTAAATCTGGTGGTAAAATTGAAACATATAATTTAAAAGATTTGCAAAAAGATTTTGGTAATGAGAAAACTATAGATTTTTCTGATGAGAAATATGCTAAATATAAAATTAAAAATGATATTAATACTGGGGAAAGTGAAGCTACTTTGTATTGCTATGATGGAAAAGTATATACGGCAACTTATAGTTCTGTAGGTACGTTAAAAGAAATTACATATTCGTTTGAAAATGGTATGATTAAATCAAATACAAGAGTAATATCTAATGATATAGCTTCTAATATTCAAGGACTTTCTATTTATAAAGATAATAAAGGTAAGGAATATTTAGTTGTTGCTAGTTCGTCTGAACATATTGGTTCAAGAATTAGAATATATGAAAAAAATGGTGATCATTTAAAGAGAATTGTTTCATGTAATAGTAAGATGGAAGGATTAGAAGGTATTAAAATTGATAATAAAGGTAATATAACTGGTATATGTGAATTTGGTAAACAATCTGTTAGAGATCTTGGTAGTGTAAATGATTATATTGATAGAATTAAAAAGAGTCATGTTAGTTTAATAAATAATGACTTCTTGTTTACAATTGCTGGTTTGGTATGGGATTTACAACATGCTGATATTTCCAAAATAATAAAGGCTTAATAAATAAGCCTTTTTTTAGTTTATTTCTTTATAACCTACTGATTTTTTAAATAAAAATATGTTTAAATTAGATAGATATATTGGTATTTTATTAATTAATATGTTTAATAATATATCTGGGATGAGTGCTAATATAGATAATGATATAATTATTAGGATACTTCGTATCCAATCATTTATAGTACTTGGTGATGATGTTGAATTTGTAATAAATGATAAAGCTAGCATTATTAGATAGAAACCTAATATTAAATATGTTATGTATGCTATTAGGTTAATGGTATAACTTAAGAATAAGGCTAGTATATAGTTTATTATTTGTAGGATACTACAAATAATAGATTCTAAGATAACAAATATACAAGCAAATATTTTTCTTATTTTGGATACTTGATAGTATTTTAGATAAGTAAAGAAGTATTCCCACTTGGTATATGTTCTTTGTTCATAAGTATTATTAGTTTTCTTTTTAGAGGTTTCTTTATTATTAGCTTGTTCTTTTTCTTTCATCTTTTTATAACTTGGGTTTGTTAAGTCTTCTAGGTATTTATCATAATCTTTTCTTTTTAATGGATCTAGTAATACTTCTTTAGCTTCGTTTAAGCGCATACTTATAATAGAAGCATCTTTATCTTTATTTAGATCGGGATGCCATTTTTTTGCTTGCATACGATAAGCTTTCTTTATTTCTTCTGGTGTCGAATCTTTTTTTACACCTAATAATTCATAATAATTTATACTGTCATTCATATTAACACCTACTTATTCCTTTTGGGGTTATTTTAACATAATTATTAATATTAGTAAAATAAAAAAGAATAATTGATTTATTATCAATTATTCTTTTTATAATCATCTATTAATATTTCCATAGATATTTGATCATGATATTTACCATCTAGGAAGTAACATTCATGTCTTCTTCCATATTCTTTAAAACCTAATTTTTTATAGCAGTTAATTGCTCTTTTGTTAAAGCTATAGACATGTAGGTCTATATTATGTAATCTTAAGATATTAAAACCATAATCAATTAATAGCTTTAATGCTTCATTTCCATAACCATTATTTCTATATTGTTCTTCACCTATAAAGATTCCTAGTTCTGCTGTTCCATCAATAAAATTAGGATTCATGATACTACAATTACCTATTAATTTGTCATTTTCTTTTAATACGATACCAAAAGTATATCTTCCCCTTTTCATTTCATTTTCTATCCATTCTTTTTCTGCTTCTATGTTAAATACTTTATGAACTCCATGAGTTCCTTCAGTTACACTTCTATCACATAGCCACTTAAGATAAGTTTCAGCATCTTCTATATTTAGTGGTGATAAGTAAATTCTTTCTCCTTCGATTTTTTTAAAATATTTCATTTTATCACTTCCTTTATAATTATTTTTTTCGACATATATAGAGCATATGACTGCTATATCCTTGTAAATCTTCTCTTTCACAGGTTGAATAATGATAATTTAGAAAAACATTGAATTCTTCATCTGTTAAATCATTTACATATTCTCTTAATATTCCTGCTAAACCATCAGTTGCTACATTATGTAAATATTCTATATTATAGCTATTCATGATATTCTTAAATTCTTCTATGTGAAATTCACTGAATACTTCTTCTGGTATATCTTTTAATTTAAAGTTTTTGTCATATAAATCTTTATCAAGAAGATGATGCTTTTTTAGACAATAGCTTATAAATGCAGAATCACTAGTTAGATATGCTAAAAAGATTAATCCATCTTTTTTAGTTACTCTAATAGCTTCTTCAATAGCTTTTCTCTTGTCTTGCTCTGTGAATAGATGATATAGAGGTCCTAGAACTAGAGTTACATCAAATGTGTTATCTTTAAATCTACTTAAATCTAGGGCATCACCTTGTTCTGCAGTTATATTCATATTTTTAGTAATTTTGCTTTTTAATATATTTAGGTTTCCTTTTAAGAATTCTATTGAATTAACATTATATCCTAAATTAGCATAATGTAAGGAATATGCACCTGTACCTGCTCCTACTTCTAATATTTTATCTCCTTTTTTTAAGTATTTTTCAATATACTTTTTTGTAGTTAAATATTCAACACTATGGGCTTTATCTTTAGATAATCTTTGTTCTTCATTTGTTCCATCTTCATAGTGTTTACTTAAAATTCTTTCTCTTTCATTCATATTATCACTTCCTTTATAAATTAGTGCTAGTATCACATTTTAGCTATCATCAAGTTACTTGATGAATATTTTTTTAATCCTATGTTAAAGATTATAAATGATAATGTTGTAAGTAAGGCTGCTACTAAGAATACTATTAAGAATAAGTATATATTAAATTCTGTTAGTATTCTTATTGGTATATAATTAACTATTCCTACTGGTACAATGGTAAATAGAATTATTTTGACTATTCCTTTAAAGATACCTTCAGGGTAGGTAGCAAAGCTAGTCATTAAACTATGATGTGTTGATGTAATCATATCTGTTTTTTGAAACCAGAAACTTAGGCTAGATAATATGATAGATATACCTGTTATAGATATTCCTCCTAAGATAGATAGTATTGTAAACAGAATAAATTTTGATATGGTTATTCCTGATAGGAATAACATGATGTATCCATATAATAAGTCTCCTAGTGCTGATGGTTCTACATTAGTAGTAATAGCAGATAATAAGACATTTTTAGGTTGTACTAAATAGCTATCTAATTTACCATTATTAATAGTCTCTGATAGAGAAAAAGCATTTTTGAAAAAGAAGTGAGCAACACCATATATACTGGCTGCTATTCCCCATAATAAATATACTTGTTTTAGAGTATAGCCTCCGACATTATCTTTTATGGAATATAATATAATCCATTGAATTATAAAGCTGGCATTATTTAAGATCATAAAGAATATGTTAGATAGGAAGGTTACTTTATTAAGCATTTCACGCATTATGGCATATTTAATAGATAGTATAGATATTTTTAATTGATTTTTAGCCTCCGTTAACATTTAGATTTTTCACTCCTTTCTTATAAATAATTGTACATAGTAGGTATGATATTAAGATATATATTAGTTGTGAGATAAAGATAGGAATACATTTATTATAGTTGAAATCTACAAATAACTTGGCTGGTCCATAAGATACTACATAGATAGGGCTATAGGTTACTATTGATCTAACTACTTTAGGAAAGAATTCGATTGGGAATAGGGTTCCTAGAACTAGTATAAATTTACTATATAGCCAATAAAATGGACTTGAATCTTCTACATGGAATGAGAATAGGCCTATGAATATTATTAGTAGTGTAGATATAATGGTTGCTAAGACACAAGATAATAATACTATTAAAAACTGTAATATGTTTAGGTTCGGAATACTTCCTAAGAAGATGTATCCTGTTAATAGGCCTAGTACTAAGAAGAATACTGATTTGATAGTAATACTTCCTAAGTGGTTAGATAAAGAATATAATATATAATTATATGGTTTATTTATGTTATAGGCTATGTTACCGCCTTTAACATCATCACTTATTTTTTTAGCTAGTTTTCTTCCTCCTAGTATAGTATATAAGAATTCTGTTATTATTACATACCATACCATTTGGGTCATGGAATAACCATTTATTAGTTCTTCTGGATTACTATAAATATATTTCCATAGATTTAAGAAAATAAATATATGGATGAAGTAGCCTATAAAGCTAAAAATAATATCAATTTTATATTGCAAATTGGTCATTAATTCAGATTTATAGATATATAGATATTTTTTCATTATTTATCCTCTTTTTTATAAATGCTACTAATTATTTCTTCTAGTGGTGTATTGGAAATGTTTATATCTATAATATTATCTGGATTTAATAGCTTTATAGCATCTGTTATGCTTTTCTTTTTAGTGTCTACTTCTATTTTTAGATTATATCCTTTATCTTTTAGGATAGTTATTCCTTCTTCATCATCTAGATTTACCATTTCTTTCATTTTTACTTCAACTATCTTTTTGTTAAGATAATGGTATTTAAGGTTTTCCATGGAATCATCTAAAACGATGGTACCATTATTAATAATAACTACTCTTTTGCATAGCTTTTCTATATCAGATACATCATGGCTTGTTAAGAATACGGTTGTTTTATACTCTTTATTCATTCGTTTTATTAGTGTTCTTATATTTTCTTTTACTACTGGGTCTAGGCCGATAGTAGGTTCATCTAAGAATAATACTTTTGGTTCATGAATTAGAGAGGCTACTATTTCACATCTTATTCTTTGACCTAGACTTAGGTTTCTTACTGGAGTGTCGATAAATTCATCTAATTCAAATAATTCTCTTAATTCTTCTATTTTCTTTTCTACTACAGGGTCTGGTATATCATAGATAGCTCCAAAGAATTTAAAGTTATCATAAGGTGTTAGATGGGTCCATAATTGTTCTTTTTGGCCAAAGACAGTACCTATTTGATAAGCTAGTTTTTTTCTTTCTTTAATAGGATCTATATCTAAGACTTTAATAGATCCTTTATTAGGATGAAGAATACCTGTTAGCATCTTAATAGTAGTACTTTTTCCTGCTCCATTGGGACCAATGAAAGCTATCATTTCACCCTTCTCTACTTGAAAATCAATATTCTTAACTGCTTTAATAGTTTTATATTTAGGTTTTATAATTGATTTAATACTTCCTTTTAATCCTTTTTCTTTTAATTTTACTTTAAACTCTTTTGATAGATGTTTTACTTCTATTACGTTCATTTTTATCACTCCTTTTTTTATCTTTTAGATGTATCCAATACCTTCTATATGTATTATCTTTTGCTTTATCATAATAGTTATTTTCATATATTCCACCATTTTTTTCTATTACTCTTCTTGATACTATATTCTCTTCTCTACAACTTATTAATACTTTATCAAGATTTAGTTCTTTTGCTTTATCAAGAGCTAATTCTAGCATTTTTGTTCCATAGCCTTTTTTTCTTTCTGATGGTCTTATTAAATAACCAATATTTCCTCCATGATTTATTAATTCTCCTTTAATAACATGTCTTAGATGAAACATTCCTATTAGTTTATTATCTTTGAACACTCCATATGTTGTTTGAGGAGAATGGTCTGGTTTTATTAATTCTTGATGTTTGTTCTTTTCTAATTTTTCTAAAAGCAAATTATAATCTTTAATATCTTTTATAGTGTTTGATAAGCCTTCATAATTATTATCAAAGTTCTTGATTTCATTTGACATTTCAATAACTTGTTCTTTATCATTGATAGTTAATTCTCTTGCTATTAACATGTTATCACCTTCTTTTAAATATTTTAATAATTCATCTAATGTGGTTAGATTCATTATTGTTTTGTATTTATCTTCTACTAGATATTTATATTTTGGTATTATTTCGTTATAATCTTTGGTTAGTTTATTTTTTATGAATTTCAATGATTCTTCATCATTTAAATTCATAATGTTATGAGATAAGGAGTAAAGGCTATAAATGTTATCAAAATGAGATAGAGAATCTGCTGTTACTAGTAATTCTTCTTCTAAAGTATCTCTATATTTGATACGATTACTACTGTGATTTAGAATGCATTTTTTTATTAATGATATTTTATCTTTGTCATAATTGTACTTTGTTAATAATTTTTCAGCTATTTCACTGCTATATATATTATGTTTAGATCTATCTAGTTTCTTTTCTGTCATAGAAATATCGTGTAACAAAGCTGATAGTTTTAATACTTCTAAATCTGCTTTTTCATCTTTTGATAGTTTAAGAATATAGTCATAGACATATTTTATGTGATTATTATAAAGATTATATTCATCTTTAGTTCCTTTGGTAAGTCTTTCGAATTCGTTACTTTTGGCAATGACTATGTTTCTTATTTCTTCTGTTATGTTAGTCATGTTACTCCCTCCTATTTTAATATAATTATAACTTAAAAATTATAAATATGATAGTATTAGATAATAAGAAAACACGCAGTACTGTTTTTTTGGAACAGTGACTCCGTGTTTTCACGTGTAGGTTTTAACCCTATGTAGCTCACAATATGCTTATACATACTCACTAAAACAATTTAATACTTTTAGAATATGAATTATTTTTTTCAGATCCATCTTCTCTATACAAATGCATAATATCATTTGTGATTATATACACTAATTCATCAATTGGTGTATAATAATCTTTTGCATGCTCCATGGCTTTATGAATTTCTTCTCTTACTTTATTTGGTTTATCGCCTAGCATACTGTAGTGTTCATTATTCTTTAGACTTAGATCAAAATATCCATTATCCTCTATATCTCTTCTTCTATATAGTTTTCTTTCATGAAATAATAAAGTTATTAAACTTGCTAAGTATTGTGTACCTTTATCTTCTTTCAAATATCCATCATCTTCTAGTATATTTAATGCTCTAGTTCTAATACTAGGATTTATTACCATATAATCATTATCTGGATATTTTTTTATATAGTTTTTATACATTTCGCTTTTCTTTTTTATTTCATTGCAAGAATTCCTTACTAATTCTCTTCTTAAAATATAAAATTTTTCTTTTTCATTTTTTCCTTTTATTAATTGTTGTATTTCATTATTTGTCATTTTTATTCCCCCTTACTAATTTATTAATTAAATTGTCCTTTCTTTTGTTTTGTTAATATTGGTCCTTTCTTTTTTGCCCTTTTATATGGACTTCCAACACCATATTTATTATTGTCATATCCATCTTTGTCTGTAAAGCCATATAGGTATGCCATATCAGTGCTATATTTAATCATTTTATTTTCTTTCATTAAACTAAATAATTCTTCACTAATAGTATAATTACCAATCAATTCGGGATGGCTTGAATCGGGTTCATTTGATTTTGCATCATAAATATAAGAATTATTTTCTTCACCTATACCTTTTAAGACAAATCTAGGTTTAAGCTCAATGGTTTTGAATGACTTTATGCCTAAAGTTGGACAACTCATGGTGTTGTCATCGTATACAATAAATTCAAAGTAATTATTATTGAATGCAATTGCATAGAACTTACCAATTTCTTTTTTCATAGCTTCTCTCCTTTCTTGTTATTTACCGTTTAAGAACAAAAAAATACGGCAAACACTATATAGTGACTCCGTATTTATACGTGTAAGATTTAATCCCGAGATAGCTCACATATAATGCTTATATCTCCTCACTTGTTTAATATTATACACATTAAGTTAATTTTGTCAAGTATTTATTTTTTTTTAATATTATTATTAATATACCCTAGTGATTTTAGTGTTTCTATATCTTCTTGTTGATAATATGTTTTAGATTCAAGGTTCCAAATGGCATCAGGGGTATATTTTTCGGCAAAGTCTAAAACATTTTTAATATCAATAGTCCCGTGATTTAAGCCTAAGTGTTCATCATTATCATGTTTTGGTATATTTTGTTTACCATGATTATTATGCAAATGATAATATACTATTCTATCTCCTAGTGTTTCTATCCATTTTTCTACAGGCATAATAGAATTTGCGTGAGCATGGCCAATATCTAAACATACTTTTAATCTTTTATCATTAACACCATCTATAATTTCTTTAATCATTTCACTATCTAGTTCAAATTGATTTTCTATACATATTGTTATTGTATCATCTTTATTTTTTAAGAATTCTTTCCAATAATCAATTGATCTTTCAATATATTTAGGTACATAGTAGGTGCCTATATTATATCCATTATGTACAACCATTTCTGTACATCCTAATTTTAGGGCTACTTCATATGCTTTATTTAAGTATCTATTTATTTTTTCTTGGTCATAATAATCTTTACTTCCAGGTTCTAAACCGGCAAAGGGGGCATGTAGACTTTTTCCACAATTCATTTTGTCTAAGACTTCTTTTTCTTTTATTAATTCTTTTTCAACTCTGTTATTAACAATATCTTCAGAAGTATCTTCTCTTTTTCTTTGAATAATATCTGCAAATAATTGTACTTCTATTCCAAGTTTATTATTTATACAATTTTTTACTGTTTCATCAAAAGCATCATTGGTACATAATCTTATTTCTCTCATCTTATCATCTCCTACGATTATTATATCATATCTTGTTTATTTTTTTAATATTCTAGTAGTATTAAGAATTGTTAATAGAGTTAAACCAGTATCGGCAAATACGGCTTGCCACATAGAGGCTAATCCTAGGAAGCTTAGGATTAAGACTAATACTTTAACACCTAAAGCAAAGATAAGATTTTGTTTTACGATATGGTTAGTTTTTTTAGATATATTAATACCTGTTACTATTTTTTCTAGATTATCAGTCATTATAACGATATCTGATGCTTCAATGGCTGAAGCGCTACCAATACTTCCCATAGATATTCCTATATCTGATCTGGCTAGAGATGGGGCATCATTGATGCCGTCTCCGACGAAAGCTACTGTATCATTATTATTTAGATTCTTCTCTAATAGTTTATATTTATCTTCTGGTAACAGTTCATATTCTATATTATCTATACCTATACTTTTACCGATAGACATTGCTATATCTTTACTATCTCCTGTATACATAATGGGTTCTATACCTAATTCTTTTAACTTTTTAATAGTATTTTTAGATTCTTTCTTTAAACCATCTAATAGTTCTAATTTGGCTATATTTTTGTTATTAATATTAATATAAATATAATTATCATTTTCTTTTACGTTACAAAATTTAGGAGAACCTATTTTTATTTTTTTGTTATCTAGTTCTAAAGATATTCCTTTACCAGATATTTCTTTGAAGTTTTCAACATCATTGTTGATAACTTTTTTGTTAAAGATGTTAATTATAGATTTGGCGATGGGATGATTAGATAGAGATTCTCCTTTTAATAAGTAATCTATTACTTCATCTTTATTATAATTATTATCTAATATTTCTAATTTATAATCAGTAAATGAGCCAGTTGTTAAAGTTCCTGTTTTATCAAAGATTATTTTATTTATGTTAGATAGAGAATCTAGATAGTTACTACCTTTAATTAGTATTCCTTCTTTGGAAGCTTTACCTATTCCTGAGAAGTAACTTAGGGGTACGGATATGGCTATAGCACATGGGCATGATATTACTAGGAATACTAAGGCTCTATATAAAGAATCATTATAAGATGTGTTAAAGAATATAGGTAATAATAGAAATGTTAATGTTGCTAATAATAATACAATTGGAGTATAAATTCTAGCAGCTTTGGCAACAAAATTTTCAGTTTTGGCTTTTTTATCAGTAGCTGTTTCTACTAATTCTAAGATTCTTGCTACGGTACTATCATTATATAGTTTAGTTACTTTTACTTCAATTAGGCCTTTGGCATTGATACTACCTGATAATACTTCATCATTTTTACTTACACTAACTAATTTACTTTCTCCTGTTAGGGCACTTGTATTTAATTTGGCTTCGCCTTTAGTTATAATACCATCTAGTGGGATTTTTTCTCCTTGTTTAATTATTATAATATCATTTATTTTGACTAATTCTGGATCAATTTTGATAGTTGTATTATCTTCCTTTAGGTTGGCATAATCTGGTTTAATATCCATTAGGTCACTTATAGATTTTCTAGAATTATTAACGGCAATACTTTCTAATATCTTACCTATTTCATAAAGAATAATAACCATTAGACCTTCATGAATATTATTAGTTAGATATGCTCCTATACATGATATGGTTAAGAGTAGATTTTCATCGATAGTTTTTGTTTTAACTAATAAATTTATGGCGTTTTTAAAGACTCTTGATAGTAATACTATATAACTTAGAATAATTAGTAATTTAGATATGGTTCCTTTAAATATAAGCATACCTATTAGACTTAGAATTATTCCTAGAGATAGTCTAATGATATCAGGTTTGATATCATTAGATTTGATATTTTCATTCATTTCGTATAATTTTACATCTGGTTCTGTTTTTTTGACAATTTCTTCGACATATTCTTTGACATTATTTTCAATACTAGTGTCTAGTGTTATGGTTAATTTAGAATAATTAACAATAGCATTATTAATGTTTTCATCCTTATTTAAAGCTTTTTCAACAGCATTAGCACAATTAGCACAATCTAGTTCATTTATTCTATATTTACATTTCATCTATATGTTCACATCCCATCTTAAATATTTTTTCTACATGATCATCATCTAAACTGTAATATATTTGAGTACCTACTTTCTTATATTTAACTAGTTTAGAAGTCTTTAGTATTCTTAATTGATGAGATATGGCTGATTGACTTATATTTAATATTTCTGCTATCTCACTTACACATAATTCATTATTAATTAAGACATTTAATATTTTTATTCTGGTAGAGTCTCCAAATATTTTAAATAATTCAGATAAATCTATTACTTTATTTTCATCTAATAAATTCATATATACCTCCTATAATATGAATAATTGTTCATATATTCATATTATATACAATTTATATTATTATGTCAAATAAAAAGATATCATATGAAGTGCTATGATATCTTTTATAATTTAGTTTTTAGAAATTGTTCAAACTTTTTTAATCCATATTCTTTGTTATAGTAATTTGGATATTCATTTAAATGAGCTAAAGCAATTTTAGCTGTTTTAATTATATCGTTATCAGTTACATTGGTATATGAATTTAATAGTCCATGTTCTAATTCTATATTAATTCCTTCTAAGAAATCTTCTAGTGTAAATTTATCAAAGGTTATATTTAATAATGAGGCTACATTAATAGCATCTTCTATGTTATACATATTTATCACCAATATATTTTATGTTATTAAATATATATTTTTACTAATTATTTATTAATGGTTTAGTTATACTATTTGTATAAAGAATAGTTAATTCATGTAAGGATCTAGTCATGGATACATATAATAGTTTCATATCTATAATGCTATCTTTATTATAGATATTAGATGAGGCGTTGGTTATTATTACTCCATCGAATTCTAGTCCTTTAGATAAATAACTAGTGATTATACATATTCCACCCTGGTAATAAGTGTCATAATTAGTTATGTTAGTAATATTTAGATTATAATCTTTTAATTTAGAATATAGGTTATTAGATTCTTCTTCATCTTTAGTTATAATGGCGATAGAGTTATATTCTTTTTGTTTATAGATATTTAAGATATTTATAATAGTTTCTATTATATTGTTTGTTACCTGGATATATTTTACTTCTTCTCCATGTCTTATTACTGGTTCTGATAGTGGTAGATTTAGATGTTTAATTATGTTATTGGCTTCTTCCATAATTTCAGTAGTGGTTCTATAACTTTTCTTTAGATATTTTATAGTACAATCATTATTAAAGGTATGTTCCATTACTTGGTTCCAATTATCTATGCTTCGATATTGATATATTTCTTGAGCTAAGTCTCCAAAGATACTAAAGGTAGACTTTGGCATTAATTTTTTTAATGTATAAAAATTTAATTCGCCAAAGTCTTGGGCTTCATCTATTACAGTATGTCTATAAATACTATAATTAGATGAACCATATATTCTATAATATAAATATAAGATAGGAGCTAAATCTTCAAATTCAACTTTTTTACTCTTTATATTTTTAATATTAATAGTTATATCTTCTTTGATAGTATTATATAATATAGGATTTATATATTTATTAAGGTTTTCTAATAAATCAAGATATAGTTTTAATATTTTAGGTTTAGATTTAGAAAAGTATTTTTTTAAAGATGTTTTGCAATTATTTTTTAATTCTTTTTCTATATATTTAAGGTCTTTTCTTTTTTGTTCTAGATTTATATTTGAGATAATGTTATGGGTATTTAATATAATTCTATCTTTATTATCACTTATATATTTTTCTAATAATAGACAGGTTTTGTCTATTTTTTTTGTTAATATATCATAATCTAGTGATGTGTTTTTTTCAATGCTATTATAAGTGTTAGTGATGATGTTATGGGGAATTATTCTAATTCCCTTGATAATGAAATCATTATTTGGGATAATGTTATTGTTATAGTCTATTAGATATTTATCTATTATATCTTTAAAAATAAGTGTGTTTTTATATTTTTGATAAGATAGTTTATCATGATTGTTGATAGATTTTTTTATTTTTGATTCATCTGATAGTAAGATAAAATTTTCTTTGATCAGATCTTTTACTATCTCTTCATAGGTTAGTTGATATACATTATTAACATCTAGATCTGGTAAGACTCCTGATATATAATTAACAAAGAATTTGTTAGGGCCTATAACTAGGTATTCTTCTGGATTTATGTTGTCGATATTATTATAAACTAGATAGGCAATTCTATGAAGGGCTACGGTAGTTTTACCAGAACCAGCTACTCCTTGTACGATTATGTTTTCATGTAGGGGTTCTCGTATTATTTCATTTTGTTCTGATTGAATAGTGGCAATAATATTTTTTAGTCTGTTATTGGCATTTACTCCTAGATATGGCTTTAATATTTCATCATTGGATACTGTATCAACATCTTGAAAGCTTATTAATTTTCTATTATCTATTTCATATTGTCTTTTTAATAATAATTCTCCTTTTATTATTCCTTCTGGTGCTTTATAGGAAGCATGACCTATGTTACTGTCATAATATAAGCTTGATATAGGAGCTCGCCAATCAATAGTTATAATATTATTGTCTTCATCTGTTATGTTGGTTTTACCAATATATAGTTCTTCTTCTTTGGAATCATTAATATTCTTAAAGTCAATTCTAGCAAAATATGGTTTATCTTCTGTTTTCTTTAAGAATATTAATTTGCTGGCGTATTGTTTGGTTAGGTTTTCTATTAGGCGTTCGTTTTTATACATGGAAGGGATTCTTTGTAGTTTTAGATTAGTTTCTATAATTTGTTCCTGTAATTTTTTTAAAGTTAGTTCTAAATATTGCTCTTCTGTTTCTTGGTTTTTTTGCATTTGATCACACTCCTTTTCTACACACGCAAAAAAACTATTAATTAATTAATAGCTTGTTGTCAATATAAAGTAATTTAGTTCTTTGAATAGCAAATATCTAGTATATTCTGGCTCTCATGTTTAATTATACATTAAATTAATAATTATGCAAGTACTATTTATATTTTTTCATTTTTTGGAGATGAAGAAAGATTCTAAAATCTTTTTTTATTTCATGAATGCAACTATATATAAAGCCATAATGCAAATCATTAATTATTTCTTCTCTAGTAGAATAAAAATTTCCTTTTAAGATAAGTTGTTGTTTTAAAGATAGGCATTTTAGTATATTTATATCTTTATATTTTAGGGGTTTTATTTTTTTATTGATATAACTACAATATATTATTTTACATGGTAAATTGGTTGTTGGACAGCCTTTATCTGTTGATAGGTGGCATGATCTACAACAACCATTTACTCTATCTGTTTTTAAATATCTTTGATATATGCATCTTCCATCTTTAAAATCACATAAATCCTTAGGATAATATTTATCTATTTCTTTTATGGCTTCATCATATATGTATTCTATTCTTTTTCTTTTATTTTTTATATTTAAAAATTTTACTATTTTTTGATATTCTTTTTTATTAGTTTTAAATTTAACTATATTAAAGGGCATAAGTCTATATATAAATAATAGTTTTGTATCTTTTATTATTATTTCCATATTTACCTCTTATATTTATTATTATATAAAATATTTAATGTAAAAAATACTATTCTAGTATGGCTTTTATTCTTCTAATACCAGATGATGAGGCTTCTTCTTTTTTTATTTTAAATTTTCCTAATTCTTTGGTATTTTTTACATGTGGCCCTCCACATAATTCTTTAGATATATCTCCTATTGAATAAACAGTTACGATGTCGGGATATTTTTCAATAAACATACATTCTGCTCCTAAATCAATAGCTTCTTGTTTAGTCATTTCATCTTTCCTTACGTCTAATCCTTCTTCAATCCATTTATTTACTAACTCTTCTACTTTTTTCTTTTCTTCATCTGTTAATTTGTGATCACAGTTAAAGTCAAATCTCATTCTTTCTGGTGTTATATTAGAGCCTCTTTGATGGATATCTTTATCAACTACAACTTTTAGAGCAGCATTAAGTAAATGAGTTGCAGTATGATATTTAGTTTCTATTTCACTATTTCCAGAAAGACCTCCTTTAAATTTACCTTGAGATGCTTTTCTTGATAATTCTTGATGTTCTTTAAACTTTTGATTATATCCATCAACATCTACTTCTAATCCTTTTTCTTCTGCTAATTCTATTGTTAATTCTAATGGGAATCCATAAGTATCAAATAAATGGAAAGCAGTTGTACCATCAATATTTTTTTTGTTTCTTGTTACTTTATCAAATTCTCTTAAGCCTTTTTCTAGTGTTCTATTAAACTTTTCTTTTTCGTTTTTTAATCCTTCAAAAATATTATTTCTGTTATCTTTAAGTTCTGAATAATAGTTTTCATATTTTTTTATAATTTTAGATATAATTTGTTCTTCCCAGTTTGAATTAATATCAATATTTAACTTTTTAGCATGTCTAATAGCTCTTCTTATTATTCTTCTTAGAATATATCCTTGGTCAGTATTAGAAGGCTTAATGCCTGCTGGATCAGCTAGAATGAATGTAGCTGTTCTTAAATGATCTGCTATAATTCGCATTGATACTTCATTGCCTTCATATGGAAGATGAGATACATTTTCAATTACTTCAATTATATCTTTCCATATTGATGATAAATAATTATCATTTACACTTTCTAAAATAGATACTGTTCTTTCAACTCCCATTCCTGTATCAACATTTTTATTATCTAGGAATGTAATTGATCCATCTTTATGTTTTTCATATTCCATGAAGACATTATTCCATATTTCAACCCATCTTTCATCTTCTGGATTAAATTTTGTTGGAGCTGGTTCATCACTTCTCCAATAGAATATTTCTGTATCAGAGCCACATGGACCAGTATCTCCTGCAATCCAGAAATTATCTTCAACTGTCATAGCAATTCTTTCTTCAGGTATACCAAGTGAATTCCATTTATTGTATGATACTTCATCAAATGGTATTATATCATTGCCTTTAAATACTGTTATTGCTAGTTTTTCAACAGGTATGTTTAAAACTTTTGTTAAGAATTCAAAGCTCCAAGATATTGATTCATCTTTGAAATAATCGCCTAAGCTCCAATTACCTAGCATTTCAAAGAATGTGTGATGAAAAGAATCACCTACTTCATCTAAATCTGTAGTTCTTAGACACTTTTGATAGTCACATAGTCTTGTGCCATATGGATGCTGTTGTCCCATTAGATATGGTATTAATGGTTGCATACCTGCTGTATTAAATAATACAGATGGATCGTTTTCTGGTACTAGTGGTGCGCTGGGTATTTGTTTATGTCCTTTACTTATAAAAAAATCTATATATTTATCTTTTAAATTCATTTTAATTCACTCCTTTATTATTTTTAAATAATAAAACGCATTATTTGCAAGGAGCAAATAATGCGGTACCATCCTTTATTTAACTTAATTTAGATAACGGCTGTTAACCGGAAATGTTTTCATTTCACTTAGAGGTAGCAATTTATATAGATTATATTATCTTCCACCAAACGATAATTCTCTATGATAATTTATATATAAATTATGTCCTCATCAATGTGTTGATAGAGTCATAATACACTTATTTAGAAATTTTGTCAAGTTTACATACTCATCTTTAAATTATTTCTATAACAATCTTACTATAATTATTATACTAAAAAAAGACTATTTAAAGTCTTTATTAATATTAATTGGTGCAGGTGAAGGGACTTGAACCCCCACGGATAAACCACTAGATCCTAAGTCTAGCGCGTCTGCCAATTTCGCCACACCTGCTTAAGTGGTGGACCCTATAGGACTCGAACCTATGACCGCCCGGTTATGAGCCGGATGCTCTAACCAACTGAGCTAAGGGTCCGTCTTGATTAATAATAGCATATATTTATGATTTTAGCAAGTATTTTTTAATTATTTGTGTTTTTAAATAGTTTTTATTCTTTTTTAGTTTGATTAATATGTTATTAATTTTCATTAGTATTTAATTGTACTATTGTGCAACCAGTATTAAAACTGTCTAATTGATATGATAGAACACTTTTATTTTTTGATAATTCTTCGTGGACAGTTTCTTTAACTATACCTTGTCCTATACCATGAATTATTAATATTTTTTCGTGTTTTAGTTTTATGGATTCATCAATAAAATCATTAGTTGCTACTCTAGCACTTTCTCGATCAAATCCATGTAAATCTATTTGGGGAAGATTATCTAAAAATATGTTATTTAATTGCATTTTATCACCAAGATCATTATAACATGGTTATTAGTAGTTTTACAACTACTTTTGTTTTTTGGTATTTATAATTGTTTTACTTATAAAAAAAATAGAAGATTATCTTCTATTTTAATTCATCAATATATCTTTTTAATTTTTTTGCATCTTTGCCAAATATTATTTTTAGTTGATCATCTATTTCAACAACGCCTTTTGCTCCTAATTTCATTATTCCTTCTTTATTAGCTTTTGTGATATCTTTTAGGGTTACTTTAAATCGGGACATTTCTACCTCTGTCTCAATAATATTATTTTTTCCTCCTAGAAGATCAACTAATTTATTAATTTCAAGTTTAAAATCTTTTTTATTTCCTCTTACAACAGCTAAAGCTATAATTATTAATATTGCAAAAATTATAATGTAATAAATTGGTTGCATTATTTCACCTCTCAAACATTATACTATATTTTTGATTTAATAACAAGTTATTTAAGTGTATATATGTATTTTTGATTTCGTATATTAAATTCTATCCAAATACTTGTTGCTTGTTCCATTTGTTTATCAACTTCTATAAATATACCATCTTTATAGCTTGTTGGTGTCTTATTAATTGGCGTTTTTATTGTAAATTCTGTATCAGCTATTTTATATTTTATTGTTCCATAAGTCTTTATTAAATCATAATCAGATATACCTCTAATGTTTTGATTTGTTAGATTTAAATAAAGAATTGTTTTATTTGGACTTATTATATTTAATTTACTTGTATATTTTTTACCATATATTTCATATTCATAATTGTATGTATAACTATTTTTAACGTCAAATCTATTAATGGCAATTTTCCCACTGCTTAATACTGTTTTTCCTAAATCTATAGATTCACCTATTTGTAGATTTGTTGTTTTGACTGACTTATCTAGATTTATTGGGTTTAAATCTATTTTTATATCACCAATATAATGTATTTGCATTTTATCTTTTAGTTCAGCATTAGAGATTACAAATATAAATAAGAATGATCGTGGTGTTGAGATTATTTGATCTTTAAACCCTACTCCTACATCTTTAAATAAGGTAGTATATCTTGTATTAATTGTATATGTATTATGTTCTGTTTTTAAGGTTATATTACCAGTATTTAATTCTGTTCTTCCTACTTTTGAATAAATAAATATTTGGGCTAATAGGAAGGTATTATTAGCATCAGAAATACTATCTCCATCGAAACTTTTATTGGTTAAATAACTATTTGTAACTGTAAATGAGTATTTATCTGTTGATACTTCTTCTCCTTCTTTAAATGATTTATGAACAATTTTTATATTTACTATTATGGATAGGACTATAATTACAGTAAATAATATTCCTATTACATCTATAAATAATTTATTCTCTTTATAATAGTATTTTAATTCTCTTAGCTGTCTTCTTATTCTTCTTAGAATACCTTCTGTACTTCCTATTGTTAATTCTACTTCTTCATTATCTGTTACATCTAGTTGTAATTCTGCTATATCTTCTTTGAAGTTGAATTTTTTAATATCAAAGCCTAAACCTCTAATTAAGGTAACTAAAATTGTTAAATATTGAAATATTATTATTATTTGTAATAAATCATGATATAGCCTTAATTCTTTTGATGAAACTTCCCCAATATATATGGTATTTAGTCCACCTTGTGCAAAAATAATTACAAGAGTTATAGCTAAATAAATTGCCATTAAAACTACATAGAATAGTTTGGGTTTCTTTTTATAGCGCATTAAAGCATATATAACTAAGCATATTGCTATGGATAGTATAATGGCTATTAAATAATAGTTTGTTGCATATTTAATAGCGTTTAATTTACTTTCTTTTCCAGCAATGAAATTATTATAGTATCTTAGCATGTTATTTACTTTCATTGCTAAATAAATATATAAAACAGTAAGTACTAAATGGATCATTTTAAAATGTTTAATTAAAAATCCATATGGTTTTCTTAGTACCATGGTATCACCCCTATTCTTTTTATAATTATACAATAAAAAAATAAAAATGAAAAGATTATTTCTCTTTAATTTTATAATTTGGTTTGAATAATGTTTATTAGTATATTTTTTTATTATATTACTTTAAATTATAAGTTTTTATTTGACTTAATAGTTATTTTATGATAAAGTTAATATGCGATGTTTTTGAGGAGGGATAGTAATGGCTAAGAATATATCAAGTAAAAAAACTAACTTTGCTAAGAATAGACCAAACTGTTTAAAGGCTACACCTAAAAGACAAAAGGTTAATTTACAAAAAGTTAGTGTTAAAGATGAAAATGGTAAGGTTTCTAAAGTTAGACTAAGTGCTAGAGAAATAAGAGATCTTAAGAATGCTGCTTAATTAGTAATAATAAAAAAGAATCTATGTTAATATTTAGATTCTTTTTTTATTAAAAAATAAATTATTAAATTAAATACTAGATATATTATTATTATTGGAATTGTTATTATACTGATTCCTCCAATTATTGCTGAAGAAAATCCTGTTCCTTTTTTTCTTTATACTCATTTATATCTATTAATTCATTTCCACATTCTTTGCAAAAATCACCTTTTTTTTGTGGTATTTAAACAAGATTTTCAAATTTTCATAAATATTTCTTCGTAGGTATTATTTTAAGAAAATAATTATGTAATTTATTAGTAGCATTAATGTTATTATCATAAATAATATATATACTTGAGTGTTTATTGTTATTTTTTCTGGTAACCTTTTTGGAGGACTTACTTTATTTCTTAATGTTTCTATGCTTTGATAATAATTGTTGCTTTTTATAATATAAGAACCTGCTACTGCTATATTTGCACCTTTTATTTTTTCAATAGATTCATCATTGATGCCACCATCTACTTCAATTAGTACATCATAGTTGTTTTCTTCAATTATTTTCTTTAAATCATGTATTTTTTTAGTGGTTGAGGCTTTAAATTTTTGACCACCTTTACCAGGCTCTACAGCCATAATTAGTACTAAATCTATTTCACTTAGATAAGGTTCTAATTTTTCTATGTCTGTTTCTGGATTAATAGCAAGACCTGCTTTATATCCTTTCCCTTTGATTGTTTTTATTATTGAATTTAATTCTTTTTCAATTTCTAGATGGACTGTAACATATTCTATGTTCATATCTTTAAATTTTCTTAGGTAATATTTAGGGTTTTCCACCATTAAGTGGATATCTAATTTGCTATTAGACATTATGTTTATAGCATTTATTTCGTTTACTTTACTAAATTGTTTGTCTTCAACGAATTTACCATCCATTACATCAATATGGATATAATCGGTTTTAGTGCGATTTAACTTCTTTACTGCTTCTATTCTATTATCAGAACTTAGTATTGATGTTGATATTTTCATATTTATCATACTCCTTTACTTAATGGTAACATATTTTTTTTATTTATACAACTAGAAAGATAAGACTATTTTTTAGTCTTATCTATGCTTTCGATGAATTGTTTGTAATTATTGTATCTACTTGGCATAATATTATTATCTTCAAGTAGTTTTTTTACGGCACAGCCTTCTTCTTTGATATGCATACAATCTCTATATTTACAATTATGTAAGTTATCAAACATTTCCTTCATATTGTCTCTAATGGCAGTTTTTTCCATATTATGAAAATCTACATTAGAGAAACCTGGTGTGTCGACAATATAGCCATTTAATAGATAATATAATTCTGTATGTCTTGTTGTATGTTTACCTCTATTTAAAGCTTTGGATATTTCATTAGTTTTAAGTTTAAGATTGGGATTTAAGAAATTTAGAAGGCTGCTTTTACCAGCACCTGATTGACCTGTTAAGACTGTTATTTTATTATCAAATATATTTTTAAAATTTTCTTTTTTTGTATTTGTAACTACGGTATATCCTATTTTTTTGTAATAATCTATGTATTTATTTATTTCTTCTAATTCATTACTAGATAATAAATCTAATTTGGTAAAACATATTATTGGTTCTATATTATTATAACTAATTATTGTTAATAGTTTATCTAGTAGATTAGTATCTAGATTTGGTTGTTTTACACTTGTTACAACAAGAGCTTGATCTACGTTTGCAACATTTGGTCTGATAAGACTATTCTTTCTTTTATGTATTTTTAAGATATAATTATTTTTTTCATCAAATGTTACTTTATCTCCTACTTTAGGTACTATTTTATCTTTTTTAAATTTACCTCTTGCTTTACATATATATATATTATTATTACTTTGTACAGTATAATCATTGCTGATATTTTTTATTATTGTTCCTTCCATTTTTCCCCCTACTAATTGTTATTGCTTGAGTCTTCTTTTGTATAGTAACAATTTACAGTCGCGTCTTGTTTATCAATAGTATAGTTTACTTTCTCTGTTTTGGTTGTATACCCTTTTATTCCTGGACAGGATATCGTTCCTGTTTCTCCATTTTTGCAACCATTTTTACATGTTTTTGGTTCTGAATCTTTAATTGAATTTGTTGTCCCTTCTTCATAGTAATTTATGAGAAGGCTATATGTTTCAGTGTCTGCATCGATTGTAACAGTAAATGTTACTCCACTTGAAATTGGACCAGTACGATCTTGATTAGTTATAGCTTTTGATGAATATTGACTGTAATCTGTTAATGTTTTTCCACTTGAATCTTTTACAACTAAATGTAAGCCATAACTATCAGCAAATTTTTCTGCTTTTGCTAAAGTCCAACCTTCGTCTTTCATATTTGGGTATTCAGCATATATATCTGGTATATATAGTATTATTTCATCATCTTTTTCTAATTTTTTCTTTACTCCTCTAACATATTTTGGATTTTGATCAATAATTGTGTTTTCTTTGCCAACATAATCACTTGGTTTGTCTACTGTTTTCTTTTCTATTTTTACTTCAACACCTAATTTTTTCAATTTTTCTTCGATGTCTTTGACGTTTTGTCCTGTATAGTCATCTAAGACAAGTGTTGTTGGTCCTGATGATTCAATTATAGTAATAATACTTCCTTTTTTCTTGCTTGAACCAGCTTTTGGATTTGTTTTTATTACATGACCTTCTTTTATTTCATCACTTTCTTCAGTTTCTACTGTAAATTTAAATCCTTTGGCTTTTAATTTTTGTTCAGCTTTTTCTGTTTTCATATTCGATACGTCTGGAACTATTACTACAGATGCTTTATTTCTTTGATTAAAGAAGAATATTAAACCTATTAATAGTAAGAAAGCTATTAAAACTATTAAGATGATTATATTTCTTTTTTTATTGTCTTCTTCATAGTATTCTTCTTCCTCATCAATATCTTCTTCATCTTGTGGTTTATCAATTGAATTTGCTTTTGGTGTTTTTATATTATCTGGTTCTTTTATTGGTATTTCTTTACTTTTATCCATTTCACTTTCTGGATATGGATAAGTATATCTTGTTTCGTTTTGTCTGTCTTCATCTAGGGCATGAACTAAATCATCATGCATTTCCTTGATAGTTTCATATCTATTTTTTGGGTTTTTTGCGGTAGCTTTAAGAACAATATTTTCAATACTTTGTGGTATTAATGGATTTTGTTTTCTAATACTAGGTAGTTTTTCCTTCATTTGTTTTAAAGCTATTTCTACTGCATTTTCACCTTTAAATGGCACTGATCCCATTAGCAATTCATACATCAAGATACCTGCAGAGTAGATATCACTTTTGGTTGTAGCTGTTTCACCAGCTGCTTGTTCTGGTGGTAGATAATGAACTGATCCCATGACAGAATTTGTTTGTGTTAATTGGGTTGCATTTAGAGTCATAGCAATACCAAAATCTGTTATTTTTATTAATCCATCATCAAGTATCATTATATTTTGTGGTTTTATATCGCGATGGATTATATAAGCATCATGGGCGGCAGATATTCCGTCTGTTAGTTGGGTCATTATATCTAGTACCTCTGCTACTGTTAAGGCACCCCTTTTATTGATTAATTGTTTTAAGGTTCTGCCATCTATATATTCCATTACTATATAATGTTGTCCATCTTCCTCACCTACGTCATATATCTCAACGATATTTGGATGAGATAAATCTGATACAGATTTAGCTTCACGTTGAAATCTTCTAATAAATTTTTCGTTATCTTCTAAATCGCCTCTTAATACTTTTATGGCTACTTTTCTATCTAGAATTGTGTCTTGTGCTAGGTAAACGTTAGCCATTCCACCTTCACCAATGGATTTAATTATTTCATAGCGATCATTTATTTTTTGACCCTTTGCTAGCATTATACTTCACCACTTTCTTTTTCTAAATAAGCAACACTTATATTATCGTTACCTCCTCTGGCATTAGCTTTTTTGATTAATTTTTCTAACTTTTCTTCAATTGTTAGTTTGCTATCAAGTACTTTTTCTATTTGATCTGGTGTTACCATATTTGTTAAACCATCACTACATAAGAATATACCTGATATGTTAGTATCAACATCGAAGATATCTATATCTATTGGATTATTAGCACCTAGTGCTCTCATTAGAACGTTTCTTCTTGGATGATATTTAGCTTCTTCTTCTGTTAATTCCCCAGTTGATACTAGTAAATTTACTAAGGTATGATCTTTAGTTACTTTAGTTATCTTTTTATTCTTTATAACAAATCCAGAACTATCTCCAATATTTCCATATAGCAAGTAATCTTTTGTTATTATGGCACAAACAAATGTGGTTCCCATTCCTTTGCTATCTGGATTTTCTTTAGTATAATCAAATATTTTGTTATTTATCTCTGTTACAATATTTCTTAACCAATCAATTGCTGTTTCTTTATCACCTATTGTATCTAGTCGATAAAATTCTTCTGTTAAATGGTTTATGGCTATAGCACTAGCTACTTCTCCTGCTTTATGGCCTCCCATTCCGTCGGCTACAGCCAAAATGTATTCTTCATTTTCGTTATTCAATATTATAACATTATCTTCATTATGATCTCTTACTTTACCTGTATCTGTTAAATAATATGTTTGCATTTTTAACCTCCTATGTTTTGATTAGCACGTAATTGTCCACATGCGGCATCTACCTTGCTACCAAATTCTTTTCTGATTGTTACATTTATTCTATTCTTTTTAAGTATATCATAAAATTTAAGAATTTGTTTACTTTTTGTTCTTTTATATCCAATATTTTCTGTCTCATTATATGGGATGAGATTTACGTAGCAATTAATTCCTTTAAGTAGATTTGCTAGTTCTTGAGCGTTATTGTCGCTATCATTTATTTTATCTAACATTATATATTCAAAGGTTATTCTTCTATTTGTTTTCTTTATATATTCTTTAATAATACTCATTAAATCATCTAATTTATTGGCTTTTGCGATTGGCATTATTTGTTTTCTTAGTTCGTCATTTGGAGCATGTAAGCTTATAGCTAGATTTACTTGCCCTGGTTCTGTCATAAATTTTTTTATTTTTTCTATAATGCCACATGTTGAGATAGTTATATGTCTAGATCCTATATCTATTCCTTTAGGGGAATTTATTATTCTGACAAATCTCATTACGTTATCATAGTTATCAAATGGTTCTCCTATACCCATAACTACTACATGAGATATTCTTTTTTTAATATCTTCTTCTATAAATAATATTTGTTGTACTATTTCATAAGCCTCTAAATTTCTTACTTTTTTTAATCTACCACTTTCACAAAATTTACAACCCATGTTGCATCCTACTTGTGATGATACGCAAATACTTATTCCATAATTGTGATACATAAGAACAGTTTCTATTCTTTGACCATCAATGAGTTCAAATAAATATTTTTTTACATCTTTATCTGATTGTTTGTGGATTAGTTTTATTTTATAAAAAGAAAAACTATTATTTAATATATTTATTGTATTCTTGCCTACATTATTCATTTCTTCAAAAGACTTGACTCTTTTTTTATATAGGTATTCGTATATTTGGGTGGCTCTAAACTTTTTATCATTTATAGATATGAAATAATCTTCTAATTCTTTTAATGTATAGTCATATATGTTTCTCATATGAGCCTCCTTTAGTATATTCTTTTAGTAAATATACAGAATAGTATTATATTTATTAAGAATACTTTTATAAATAGTATAAAAATTTCTTTTTTTGTTTTTTTTATATTAAAATGGATTTTGTATGATAGAAGTATATATATATAAATAAAGCTTGAAAAAATTAAGGTTATATAGTTTTTACCAAATAATAAATCTTTACTATCTCCTATAAAGAATGAGCCATCCGCTTTGGTGGTTACATAGTTGGCGTAATTATGTCTTGCAAAATATATTATAAATGATATGTCTATGATGGCAATAATGTTATAATACAATTTTTGTTTGTTAAGTTTGCTAATAATAGAATTTACTTTTGATTTTTTATCCTCAGTTTCTTTTTTTCTTTTTTGTCCTTTTAGCTTTTTTTCTTTTGCTTTTTTTGGCATAATTAATCACTACTTTCTTTATATTATTATAGTCTTTTTTTTTAATTAATTCAACTAAACAAATAAAAAAGAGAAAAGTTTTTCTCTTTTTTTGTGTATTATAATTCAACTTTTACATTTTCTTTTTTGTTTGATTCTACTTGGAATAATTCTGCTTTATTAAAACCAAATATTGATGCTACTATATTGCTTGGTACAGATTCTATTGTAGTGTTATAATTTGTTACTACATCATTATATCTGTGCCTTGCATTTTCTAATTCATCTTCAATATTTTTTAATTCTTTTTGTAAATTCATATATTGAGAATCGGCTTTAAGTTCAGGATAGGCTTCTACTATTGCCAAATATTTGGTTAAATCATTATTCATTTTGCTAGCTTTCTTAATATCTATACTTTTTTCTTCAGAGTAGTTTTTTCTTAAGGAAACAATATTTTCTAAAGTATCTCCTTCATATTTAGAATATCCTTTTACACATTCAACTAAATTTGGGATTAATTCAAATCTTTTATTTAGATATATTTCTATGCTAGCTTGAGCTTTTTTAACTCTATTTAATAAATAAATTAACTTATTATAATTACTAAAAATAAATATATTAATGATTAAAATAATAATTAAAGCTATATATATTATAATTTTCATTTTGACCTCCTACTATTCAAGCTCTTCTATTGTTATTTTATTAACAAAGCCTTTTTCATCATAATCAACTGATATTTCATATTTGTTTTTAGTTAATTGTTTTTTCAAATTTTTAATTTCTTCCGGATCAGATGTTGTTGTACTTCCAAAAACAACAGTTATTAGTTTTTCTTTGTTTTTCTTATTACTGGTTATAACATCATCTAGAAGCCATCCTACGGATGTACTTGATTCTGTACCTGTATGATGTTCAAAATCCATATTAAAGCTATCTTTGTCAAATTCTTCACCAAAGTTCTTAAATTCTTTATCAATATCTTCCCATTTTGATTTTTCTTTATCGTGTGCTCCTTTTAAATATGTAACGGCACTATATGATAAATAGAATACTATTCCAATTGATATGAGTATTAGAATATATAATAGCCATGTCCTTGGTTTTAATTCATTGCTAGATATGCTAGTTGTTAGTTTTTCATTTTCTTTTTTCTCCATTTTTCATCCTCCTTATTTTTTTTTATTTTATCATAAATAATTTTTTTAGTCTATTATTTTTATAAATATATTTTTAGATTTACATTAAAAAAGAGCACTTGGTGCTCTATTAGTTTTATTTAGTAGATTGGACTGATGTTATAGCTACCACTCCAACAATATCGTCGGCTGTACAACCTCGTGACAAATCGTTTACTGGTTTGGATATTCCTTGAGTTATTGGTCCGTAAGCATCAGCATTTGCTAGTCTTTGAACTAATTTATACCCAATATTGCCAGCATCTAAATCTGGAAATATTAATACATTAGCATGTCCTGCCACTTTCGTATTTCCTACTTTTGATTTAGCTACGCTAGGAACTATAGCTGCATCTAATTGAAGTTCTCCATCTATATCATATTTAGGATACATTTTTTTTGCAATTTTTGTTGCTTTAACTACTTTATCTATATCTTCATGTTTAGCACTTCCTTTGGTTGAATGTGATAACATTGCTACTTTTGGTAGTTCTGTTGTTAATAATTTAAAACTTTTAGCTGATGTGCCGGCTATAACAGCTAATTCTTCTGGATTTGGGTTTTGTACTAATCCTGAATCAGCGAAAATGAAAGTTCCATTATTTCCATATTTGCAATTTGGAACACTCATTAGAAAGAAAGCAGATACCATTTTTGTTTTAGGAGCAGTTTTTAATATTTGAAGTGCAGGTCTTAATGTGTTGGAAGTTGAATGACATGCTCCTGATACTGCTCCATCAGCAAATCCTGTTTTTACTAGCATACATGCATAATACATGTAATCATTTAGTAGTAGTCTTCTTGCTTCTTCTATAGTCATTCCTTTTTCTTTTCTAAGTTTATATAATTTTTTTACTAAATTATTTGTATGTTCTGATTTATTTGGATCTATAATAATGGCTTTTTCAATATTTAGTCCTTTGCTATTTTTCTTTATTTCATCTTTGTCACCAATTAAAATGATATTAGCAATTTTTTCCTTTAATATTTTATCAGTTGCTTCTAATACTCTTCTATCCATTGTTTCTGGTAAAACAATGGTTTTTTTGTTTTTTTTGGCTCTTTTTTTTATATCTTCGATAATATTTTTCATATTTATCACCAATTATATTATAACAATTAATTAATTATTAGTAAATAAGTATTAATAATATAATTCTATTTTACATTACTTATATTTATTAAATTAGATTTTATTATTAATTGTTTATTCTTATATTTGGTGCTACATGTTATTAATATTAAAGTATTATTTAAGTTTTTTTCTATTTCTAAATATCCAGTTTTGTTTATGTAATATATTTTATTAATTCTATAGATGAAGATATTATTATCTTTAATTATATATATTTTATCTTTTAAATCTAATTTATATAAATTATTGAAATAGGCATTATTATTTGTACCTGAATGTGAGGCTAATATATAGGTATTATTATGTTTATTTGATGGATATAATATTTGAATATTGTATTTAATATTATTATGTGAGCTATTAATGGGATATATATTTTTATTTAAATTTATTTTTGGTATAGATATAGTTAATAGTTTATGTTTAGTGTTGTCTTTACTATTGATAATAGTTATATATTTATCTTTTATGGTTTGTTTTATTTCTTTTTTTAATGGAATGGGTATAAATATTATAATAAGGCTAGTTATTAATATTATTAATTTTCTTTTTATAAATAATTGCTCCTATTAATACAATAGTTATTAGTATAAATATAAGACTATTATTCTTATTACTTAAGGTATTAGGTATTGGAATTATACTATTTAGTGATAAATTATTAATTATTTTTAGCTCAATATCTTTTTCTATAATTGGTGTTATATTATCTGTATTTATTAATTCTAGACATTTTTTATTAGAATTATTTTTTTCTTTTATACAATAATTACCTAGTGGTAGATTATCAATTGTTAGTTTCCCATTATCATCTGTTTTGTAATTATTTACTAATTTATTATCTTTATATAATTCTACTTCTATATTTGGTCTTAATTCCTTTTTTTGAGGTATATTATTGTTGTTAATTGTCTCTATGGTAGTTGCAATATTTATTCTTCCTATAATCGGCTCATTATAGTAATCTACATTTATGACTACTTGATTATCAATATAAGAATATATTGAATTCTCATCTATTTTTATAGTTATAACTTCATCATTTTTTAAGTATTTTCTTGGTGAACTAATTTGTTCAATTGTGTATTCTCCATATGGAAGTGGTACTGGTATTGTTAATTCTCCTTCACTATTAGTTGTGAAGATAGTTGTTTTTTTATTATTATTGTCTAATGTATAAATATATTTGTTTGTTTTATTATTTTTTAATTTATATTTAATATTCTTTTCTTTTATATTTATTTTTGTTTTATTATCTTTTGTTGTAATATGTAAAATACTTTTTATTTGTTTATCAACTAAATCATATTTGATTTCTGGATTAGTATTTTCATTTATTGTTATAATTATGTCTTTTACCATATCATATCCATAACTAGTGGTCATTTGCTTAATTATGTAGGATCCATATGGTAAGGTAACAATATCTTTATTTTTTGTGGTTGTTATGGTTTTATATAAGATATTGTTATAATCATAAATGTTGAATTCTACTCCTTCTTCTTTTTGATAATTATCATCTATTTCATATAATTTATTAATCTCAATATTGCTTTTTATTACTTCTTCTTCTAATGTTATGCTTGTGTTATCTTTAGTTAGATTAATTTCAACTAATTTATCATTTATTTTATAGCCAGTACTGGCTTTTATTTGTTTTATATAATAAGTATCATAATATAAGTTTGGTATAGTATTAGTACATGTATTATCAGTTGTAAATGTTGTGATTAGATTGTTGTTTTTATCATATAATTCATACTGGGCTCCTATTAAAGTAGCTTGTCCACTAGGTGTACAAGATTTATTATCTTTATCTATCAAATTAGTAGTAAGAGTTTCTCCTGTAATATTTAGATTGATTGTTTTGGTTTTTATATTGACATTTCCAGCTGTTAACAGTGATTGATAGTTATTAGCATAATAAAATAAAGTATTTCCGTTATAATTGTTGCTTGTTTTTATTTCAATCTTATCTTCTCCAATATAATTATTTGCTACATTTATAATAAATGTTTTATTATCTTGTATATAGGCGTTACCTTTTCCTTTGTTTGATGTTGTATATAAATCTAGAGATTTATTATTATCTGTTAAAGTAAGATTGTCACCTATTTTACAGTTTATTGTTTCTGGTAAAGTTGGTGTAGAATTATATTTATTAATAAGACTTTTTATTTCATTTTTATAAGTTTCAATATTTATTTTTGGTCCATTTGTGTCAAGTTCATTTGTCCATGTGATGTCAATATTATTTAAAGATTCCCAGATTAATTCTTGAGCAGCCATATAATATTTATAATCAGAATGGGATCTAAATCCATAACCAAAATGAGCTATTAGTCTGATATAATTTATTTTATCAATGCTAATATTAGTTACTCTAGATGCTTCATTCATATCAAGAGTTCCTGTATAGGTGTCTGATACTGGTTTTCCTATTTCAATGCAATAGGCTGTATCTGTTCCTAATTTAAAGATTTCTAAATTATATAGATGAGTTCGATCAGATAAGGGTGCTATTGCATAGATGCCATCTATTTTGTTTCTAGTTAGATTTATAGTATTGGCACTAACTTTAACTAAAGCTAAAATAGTTATTAATATCATCACTAACATTATTCTTTTTATTCTTTTTGTTGATTTTATTATTCCTTTCATTTTTATCACCTCTAATTATATTATTAGACGTGATTTTTTTGTTTTACTTCTTGTTTTTTAAAATTTTTAAATTTTTTTAAAAAAACTAGCAATTATTTATTGCTAGTTAATTTACCATATTTTAATTCTTTTATTTTGGGGTATATACATTTTATTAAATATGTTTATATTGTATATTTTATAAAATTCTTCTGTTGATGATAAAGTGGCGTTAACGCGATATTTGGCTGGTGAATGGGTATCTTGTAATAATAATAGTTTTTGATATTCTTTATTAGTTTTTTCAAACCATAATTTGGCTAAAGATTTATACATTTCTTTTAAATCTTTAGAGGTAGCTTTCTTAGATAAAGCTAGGTTAGTAATACAAGATATAGCTCCTAAGTCTGCTATGTTTTCATTAACAGTTTTTTTACCATTAATATGAGTTCCATCTAATACTTCATATTTATTATAATAATTAATGGTTTTCTTTTTTAATCTATTAAAATTAGTTCTATCTTTAGTTGTCCACCAATTATTCATATTACCTAATTCATCAAATTTAGACCCATTATCATCAAAAGCATGAGTTATTTCATGGGCTATAATCATGCCAATAGATCCTAGAGTTTGGTAATAATTATCATTTGTATCAATTAAATTTAGAGATGCAGTTGGAAAATTAATAGAATTATTACTTGGATTATAATAAGCATTAACTGTTGTTTGGGATAATTTAGATACATTTTTATTATTTGTTAATCGTTCTATTTCTTGTTTCTTTTCTATATTTGAGATAGTTATTATATTATCTATGATGTTAGAATTAGTATTTAAATTATAATTAGTAATATTATAATAATCATTACCTATATTAATAGTTAGATGTTTTATTTTTTTTCTGGCTTGATTTTTTGTTTTAGAACTAAGCCATGATAAAGAATTAATATCTTTATAATAAAACTCTTTAATATCAGTAATAAGATTATTAATGTAGTTGTATTTTTCTTTTGTTAAATATTTATCTTGATAAGATTTATCTAAACTATTTGTAAATATGGCTTTAGTTGTATCTAAAGCATGTTCTTCTTTAGTTTTATTATTAGTAGTTCCTGATATTTTATCATTTAATTCATATACAATACTAGCATATTTATTGGATAAATAAGGGGCATAGTTTTCTAATATTTTTAGTTTTAAAGCTTCTTTTAAGATAGGTAGATTATCATTTGTTAAGTACTTATTTATCTCTTTATAGTTATTTATATCTATAATACTAAATTTTGTATTATTAGGTATATTCTTATTATTTAGGTAATTATTAATATTTATATTGGGATAGATTTTTTGTAAGTCTTCTATAGTTATAATATTATAGTAATTAGATATATCTTCTAGATCTTTAGATATTTTAGAGTTAGAAGCTATATCAGTATACATATTAGTAATATTAGTAGATATAGATCTAGCTTTTTTTGTATCATAACCATATTCTTTTAATAATTTAAGACCGTATTGCTTTATTAAGGCTTTATAAGACATATAATCAGGATTAGCATAATAGTCACTAGAAGTTCCAAAATCATATGTTATGGGTTCTAGATAAATAATATTTTTAGAGGTATCTTTAAAGTCTTTATCAATAGTTATATTAGTAAAGATATCTATATTTAAATCATTTTCTATATCAATAGCATTATTAATATATTCTTTTATATTATGTGAATTATCTATTTTATTAAGATAAGGTTTAAGAGTTGTTATATTATCTTTGATATTAAGAAGATTATTATAAATAATTGACATATCTTTATTTTCTTTAATTAAGTCTTTTATAATAGTATTGGCTTGTTTATCTGTTTTATCTTGTGCTATAGTAAAGGTGCTTTTTATAAATTCGTCATCATTTAGTTTAGTATTAGTTATATCTTTCTTATTGATGTAGTCATAATAGTCATCTTTAGGGGATAGATTATTAGACTTACAACCTGTTATTAAGATTAAGGTTAGAAAGATAAGTATTTTTTTTATATATGGCATTAAGAACCAAATAGTACTTTCTCTGACTTGTATTGGATAGTTATATATTTGATGACGATTATGACATATATGATAGACGATATTAAAACCAGTGATATATTTAGATAGTTAAAGTTACCGGCAAAAATATCCATTAGTAATTGGACATAGTTGGCGATTGGAATTAGGTAATATTTAGTAGATATATCTATATCCATCATGGATACCATCATTGGGATTATAGTAATGATACTTAATACTTGAGATGATGATTGGGCTTCTTTATAGGTTTTGGCAAAAGATGTTATTAAGATAGACATGCCTGATATAAATAATGAGGCTGCTATACAGGTAATTATTCCTATAATAATAGTTAAGGGACTTATGGAAAAAGATACTGTTTTGAATAATTTAAATGATGATGATGCTATGGCAATACTTGCAATGGTTAGGATTAGTCCTATTAGGGAGGCTATAAGTCCAGTTATGGTAGTTGCTAAGTATTTGCCTGTTATTAGTTCACCTGCTTTAACTGGAAAAGTTAGTAGTGTTTCTAGAGTTCCATTTTCTTTTTCGACAGCTGTTGCAGATGTTGCCATATTAGTGGTTGCTAGGACAATAGCCATTATAATATAAGTAAATGATATGGAGAAGATCATATTTAAGATAAAGTTTTCTCCTTCTAAATTTTCTATTTTATAAGTAAAGTTATTATAGGCTTTATCGACATCTATGTCTTCACCTGTTAAATATAATTTGGCTAAATAATTATTATAAGAGTCTAGATAGGTGGTTACATAGTTTGAGATATACATTCCTTCTTCAGAATCCTTATTTGTGTATAATATATAATTCTTATTATCTTTGTTATAAGATATGTAACCAGATACTTTGCCTTTGGAATAAGCTTTTTTCATTGAAGATAGGTCTTTATAATATTTGGATTTAAGATGGCATTCATGAAATAGGGATTTTTCTGTTGTATTTAATTTGTAATCCACAGCTACTGTGTAAAACTTATTATCACCTTGGCTGTCATATATATAAGCATATAGAAAAATCATAGCTGGGATAAAAAGAGGAAATAATAGTAGTGTTATTAGTGTTTTTCTATCTCTTAGGATTGATCTTAATTCTTTTTTGATAGTTACTATAATACTATTTTTATTCATTATCTTCACCTACTATCTTAAAGAATGCATCTCTTAAATTGGTTGTTCTAGTATCTTTTTTTATGCTATTAGGGGTTCCTGTTGCAATAACTCTTCCTTTATTTATCATGATGATTTTATCACAGATATTTTCGGCTTCTTCCATGTAATGAGTTGAATAGATAATACCTTTATTATTCTTTTTTTCATCTTTGATAAAATCTAATATGACTTTACTGGAGATTATATCTAGACCACTAGTAGCTTCATCTAAGATATAATATTTGGGATTATGGATAAGGCATCTAGCGATGCTTGTTCTTTGATATTGACCAGTAGATAAGTTTTCTATTTTTTGATGTATAAAAGATGTCATATCAAATTTATTTGTAATATCTTTTATTCTTTTTTCTAATATTTTATCTGGAACTTCATAATAATTACCACACATTATTAATAGTTCGTAGACTGATATATCTTTATATAGTTTGGTGTTTCCAGATAAATAGGCTATTTTCTTTTTGATATTAATAGCATTATCTTTATATGTTTCTTCATCAATAGTAATAGTTCCATCAGTGGGTTCCATAATTCCAGCGATGATTCTTAAAAGTGTGGTTTTGCCTGCTCCATTAGGCCCTAATATACCTACTATTTCTCCTGTATCAGCTTTTAAAGATATATCATTATCAGCATAAAAACTAGTAGTTTTATTCTTCTTTATTTTTTTTTCAAATTTTTTCTTAATATTTTTAACTTCTATCATATAATCACCTTATTTCTTACAATATAATATAATGTATTATATTATCTAGTTTTATTGTTGTTGCTACTATTATTTATTATGATGTTTTTAAGTTTTTTTAATGATAATTTGAAGAAGGATTTATTATCTTTAATTAAATATCTATTTGTTTGATAACCTAGTTCTTTTAAGAATTTTTTATCATTTTTTAAAGTAGAATCTGCATATACTATAGTTTGGGGGTTTATTTTTGTCGCTTCTAATATAAAGTCTTTATCTTTTTTTAAGGATGAATCTGCATAAGATAGTGTCATGTAATTTCTTTTTATTGCTTCTAATATAAGTTCTTTATCTTTTCTTAAGGAATGGTCTAGATATATTAGACTATGATAATTTCTATCTATTATATCGGGTACGAGATCTTTATTTTTTATTGAAAGATTAGTAATATCTTTATATTCTGCATGAGCAATAAATTCAATTTGATTCTTTTTTTCTTTTAAGGTATCAAAGTCTTCTTGAATATTTCTTGTTGATAGTATTTTATCAATTTTTTCGTCATTATTCCATCCAAATGTTGTTATTATATCATTCAACTCATAAAGAAATACTATATCTTCTTCTGTGAATTTTTCTTTACGTTTATTTTTTTGATTTAATTCTGTTAATTTACGGGAATCATTTACTTTTTTCATGTTCTTAGCTAAGTTTTCTTCTGTTATATTGTTAAATGTTTTTAATTTTTCTTCAATTATATTCTCGAATCCTTCTTCAACGTTTTGACTTTCATCTGCTACCCCTCTAATTTCTCCAATATTATTTTTTACCATTCTTATGGCTACTCTTGGTACTTTATATTCACCATTTATATCTTTAGTATAATAAACGTAGAAATCTCCTCCTATATAAAAATCACTACCACTTATTTGATCTTTAGCATATTGTTTGCTACCTGCTGTACACCAGCCAGTATTATAGTCTTGTAATGAATTAAATAATTTCATATATTCTGGTATTATTCCCTTTTTTTCTTTTTCTTCTACTTCTTCTTTTGTTTCATAATTATATTTTATCCAAATCCCATCATTAATGTTACTTCTTCTTAAAACTTTATTTTTTTGTTTTTTAGAGCATAGAGTATATATTTTAGCAAAGCTTCCTGATTCTATTAATTTTTCTAAATCATTATCATTTATTTGTTCTGAATTAACATGCTTTGTTACTAAATCAATACACTTGGCAATTACTTCAGGATTTGCTTCTATAAAAGGGTTAATTGTTTTTTTATTTCTTTTATGATAAGTATTATTAGCCTCATTGTAGGTTCCTATTTTTAACATTCCTTGAAACACCCAATATTTGGCCCAGGTTGGATATGGAGAATTGGAATCTAATAGATAATCCAACCATTTATCTAGTGATTCTTCTTGATCTTTGATAATTTGTTTTTTAGATTTTTCATCTATATAGTCTGGTATATTTTCTTCTTTAATTACATATTTTTTGTGATATAATTTTTTTAAATTTGCTATATCATTCTTTCTTTTAATAGCTTTTTTATTTACTCTTTCTAATCTATCCATGTATCTATGAACTTTTTCAGCTTTACTATCTTTGTTTTGTGCTGTATGCATTACTTCTTCACTCATATGTAGTTCTTTGTAACATTTATTTAAAAATTCTTCACCTTTTAAATCAATCATACAATTATCATTCCTTTATTATATTTTCTTTATTTAATTATAGCATATTCAGATAAAAAAATAGAGATATTTTTATAACTCATTTATTTTTTTAGAAAGAATACTGTATATATAATTATTCATTTTCTTAATTCTATCTTTATTTATTATTAATATTTTTAATTTGCTATTGTTTTTTTAAAAAGAATGAGGTATTATTAATCTAGGACGTGAGATAATGGTAGGAAAAAGAGGTAATAAAATAGATAAGCTTTTATTATTTGATGGTGGACTTTTTTCTAGCATTGTTGTTTTTAATATTAATGAAGATATTATTTAAGAGATAATTTCTTCATTTTTTTTATGTTCACGCCATAGAAGGAGGAGATAAAAATGAAAAAAATGACTTATGATATTAATGAAGTGCCACCAACAAAGGAATGGATTATATTGGCACTTCAACATGTATTTGCTATGTTTGGTGCTACTATATTGGTACCAATACTAGTAAATAGTGCTGCTAAGGCTGAAGTATTAACAATACCGGTTGCGTTAGTGGCATCAGGAATTGGAACTCTTATATATATAATGTGTACAAAAGGCAAATCTCCAGTTTATTTAGGTAGTTCTTTTGCTTTTATTACACCAATTGCTGCTGCTTATATTAAAGGTGGTAGATCAGGTGCTATGACTGGTATAATGGTTGTTGGTTTAATATATATATTAGTTTCCTTTATAATTAGGTTTGCTGGTAAAGAATGGTTAGAAAAATTACTTCCACCTGTAGTTATAGGGCCAATGATTATGATTATTGGATTAGGATTAGCACCTTCTGCTGTATCACAAATGGGTTTAAGCACTGATACTATTGATGTTAAGATTGTGGCTGTTGCTTTTGTTTCATTCTTAACAACAGCTTTAGTTATGACTAGAGCTAAGGGATTTTTTAAAATTATTCCATTTTTGATTGGTATAGTAATTGGTTATGTTACTGCTGTAGTGCTTGGATTAGTTGATTTTAAAACTGTGGGAGAAGCTAGTTTTCTTAGTGTTCCAGCATTTAAGATTCCATTTAAAGATTATAATCTTAATTTTGCTGCTATTCTTACAATAGCACCAATTGCTCTTGTTACTATGTGTGAGCATATTGGTGATCATACATCTTTGGGAAATATTATAGGAAAGGATTTAATTAAAGATCCAGGACTTGATAGGACACTTCTTGGTGATGGATTAGCTACTTTTGTTGCTGGATTTATTGGAGGTCCTGCTAATACGACATATGGTGAAAATACTTCTGTTGTAGGTCTTACAAAAGTAGCATCAGTTAAAGTTATTGGACTTGCTGCTATATTTTCTATAATATTAGGTTTCTTTGGGAAGTTTACAGCTTTGGTTTCTACTATTCCTAACGCTGTTTTAGGAGGAGTATCACTATTATTATATGGTTTTATTGCTGTTAATGGGTTAAAGGTATTGATTAAAAATCAAGTTAATTTTGAAGATTCTAAGAATGTTATAGTTGCTTCATCTATGTTAGTATTAGGTTTAGGTGGTGCTGCTATATCTATTGTTAGTGGAGATTTATCTATTACACTTTCTGGGATGAGTCTAGCATCTATAGTAGGTATTATACTTAATATAGTATTACCTGAAGATAAGGAATGTTATGTAGATGAAAAAGTGGAGAAAGATATACCTGTTAAGAAAAATACTACAAAGAATAGTAGTAGTAAAATTGGTCAAAGAAAAGGAAAAAATAATAGAAGATAAGTTTAGTATTATTTAATTATAAAAAGAATTACATAATATGTAATTCTTTTTATTGTGTATATTTGTTTAATTCTTTCATCCATTCATAAATATATGGAGAGATAATATCATAGCCTGTTTTGTTAAGATGAAGGTTATCTGGTAAATATTCATTAGTGTTTACTTTTAATAGTTCAGAATATTCTATTCCATTATTGTTGGTTCCTTCAAATAGGTCTAGATAACTTACGTTCCATTTATCTAATACTTTTTTCATTTCATGATAATATGGAGCTGATTTTTCATTAGTTCTTCCTTGGTCATTTGGTGTTTTATAGTTTATGATGTAACCTATTTTGGCATTTTCCCAGGTTGTAGTAACATTATAAAGGTAATACTCTAATCCTCCTAAGAAAGTTGTTGTATCATAATTACCTGAAAAATCATCGTTTGTATAAGTACCTAATGGTACATCCTTATTAATATCATTGCAACCTCCATGCATGATAATATAATCATAGTTTTCATTTTTGTGTGATTTTACTATATCAACTATCCAATCTCTATTAAGATTATTAGATATAAACCAACCACTTTTTCCGGCATTAGTAGCACTAGCTAAATCATAATTATCTCCTATGTAGTTTCCCCATCCATATCCATTATTAGCATATCCATATGTAATTGAATCTCCAAAGAAGATAGCTTTTTTATTGTATGTGGTACTTTTAATTAATTCATAATTGGTTTCTGTTATAAGGCCATTATTACCTATAGCAGTGCATTTTATATTGTTGCTACCTAATTTAGTTTGGCCTTCACATTTATGAGTGCCTCCACTTACACCATATTGGGCTTCTAAATTACTATTAAGATCAAATTTGTCATCTTCACTGATTATGACTTGACTTCTTTTAAGCTTTGTTATAGGTTTTTGAAGATCTACTAAATAAGTTTTATTTTCACATTCTGTACTTTCTAAGTCATAATCATTACTTGCTTTGATACATAGTTTTTGAGCTTCTTTGTTACTTTCAAATTTAATATTCATTAGTGTTTTATTATCTTGATAGTTGTAATCTATATTTGGTTCACAATAATCACTTGTTGTAAAACAGTATTTTAATTCTTTTAAATTACTAATACTTGTTATTTCTATTTCTTTATTTACATTACTATAGTATTTATAATTATCTTTCTTATTAATATTGACATCTTTTATGTTTATAATTGGCATATTGTATTCTATTTTGGTTATAATTAAATCATTAATAGTTATTTTATTATCTTTGTCTAAATCCAATTTAATTAAATCATCATTATTTAATTTAGTATTATTTAGAATACTTGATCTTATTTTATCTAAATCTTTATCGTCAAATTGAGGCTGTGTAATAGCAAATGTATTAAGTGGTAATAGTAATAATAATAGGGCTGCTATTTTCTTTTTTATTTTATGTCTTTTTTTCTTTTTATTTTTAGTTAATATTATATATAATAAAATTAATAGTATTACTACTGTTATGGTAACAATTGTAATAATTATTTTGTTAATTGTAGAATTATTTTTAGAATTATTTACATATTTATTAATTTTATTATATATTATGTCATTTATTTTTGGTTCTGTTATTTTTAATTGAATATTATTATAGTATATTTCTTTTGTTTTATTGCTAGAAGTAATGTTATTAAAATAGAAATAACCTATATCATCATTTATTTTTTCAAATTTGCAAATACCAATTGTTCCTTTTTCAATACCTTTAACACTTTCAAATAGAATTCTATTATCTTCTTTTGATATTTCAAAATCATTACTTATACAATCTACTATTTTAAGACTTCTATTATTGACATAATCTCCAACAATACCATATATTTTAATATTTGATTTTAGTATTATTGATATATATTTGCTTTTGTTGATAGAAATAGATCCTTTTAAATATTTATTGTCATTATTTGTTATATTTATGTTACCAGTATTATTATTTATATCTATAGAGATATTTTCAAAAATATTTGAATCTACTACTAAATCTCCTGTTATCTTATTATTAGAATACTCTTTTATATTAAAGTAATTATTATTTATATTCTTATTACTAAGATACCAATATCCAGTATTATTCTTATTATCATGATAAGTATATTCAAGATTATTTGTTTGTTTATCAGTTTTTATATTGGTATCTTCTATATCTATTTTAATGCTATTATCATTATATTCTAAGTATATATCTTCAGAGGCATATACATTTTTTATATTTATAAAAAATAAAAGTAATAATAATAATTTTATTCTTTTCATATTATACCTCCTACTATATTTTTATTATATCATTTATTGAATTTACATATCTGTTTTTTTATGATTTTATTAATTATTTACAAATAAAGTGTAAAATTATGAAATGTATAATAAAATAAAGTTGCAATAAGCAACTTTATATCATTAATATTCTTGATCTACCTCTTGATTTATTCTTATATTTATGGGAGACTGGCTGAATTAAATTATTATCAAAATTACCTAATTTAGTATCTGCTACTAATTGTGGATGTTTATTATAATCTGTCCAGTATAAGGCTTTATATTTCTTTTTTGGTGTTGAATATTCAAAGAAAGTATAACTATTTTGATAATCACTTTCTAATTGATATATTTTTATTAATAAATTATTACTTATTATTATTCCACCATTTAGTATTTGTAATAATTCTTCATTATTAGGCATTTCATAATTACTTGATATTAATTTGTTCATTTTTATCCTATATCTATAATTTGAATAATCAGTTGTATCTTTTATATATTTATTCATAATTTCCCCCCCTTATTTAATTATTAATACTTATATATTTTTATATTTTTTATATCTCTTTTTGGTATTGTATAGTTTGTATTAGACATATTCCAATCTATTTTATAGTCTGGTAATAGTTTTGTTTTAAATGGCATCATTCTTTGCTTTAAGATAATTGCTGTAAAAGTATCTATAACTTTTAATTCTTCTGGTGTTATTAGTGGTTTTATTTTATTTTTTGATTCAATATTACCACATAGATAGCTTACTTCTGATACTGTATCTAAGTCACTAGAGAACAGATAGATCATATTGGTAAAACTTAATTTTAATAATTCTCCATTTTCTTTACCATATATATTATTAATACCTTTTAAATTCTTTACTAAATTAGTAAAACGGATATTAAGTCCTCTAGAATAGCTTAATAGTTTTGTATAATCTTTAATTGAATCTAATGTTTCAAAATCATCTAAGATAATATTTAATCTTTTATCGTGTTTTTCATTATTGTCTATGGCATGAATTGTTTCATCAATAAATAATGGAACAAGTGAATTGCCATAATCATTAATTCCAGTGATTAGAAAAATTGCTGTTTTTTCATCTTGTATTTTAGACATATCAAAGTCATTATAAGATAATAGACTACATAATTCATCTGAAACTAGAAATTTTTTTAATTTTTCAATAAAAGTAGATATTATTCCTCCTCTAGTTTCGATTGGTGCTGTGATTGTTCCAGATAGATTATAATAAATACTTGAATTTTTATCTAGTTTTTTAATAAAATCATCTAAATTCTTTCCTTCATTAATAGTATTTGATAAAGAGAAAACACTTTTAAGATTAATTTCTCCTTCTTTAGCATGTTCAAATAAATATAGACATAGGCCTACAAAATAATTTGTTGCAGAATTAGTCCAAAATGGATCCATACTAGTTTTATCATAAAAGAAATAATAACCGATATTGTCTAATAGTTTTGTAGCCTCTGTTTTATTGCCTTCTTTATATATATTATAAGGTAACGATAATGGGTTCCAGTTGTTTCCTAAATTTGGATTTTTAAGATTAATAATAATAGTATTATACCCTTTCTCTTTTAAAATGTCTCCTGTTACTTTACATATTTCACCTTTGATATCATTAATTATAAAAGATTCTGATGCATTAATAGCTGTTTTAATTAATGGAAAAATAATAGTTTGAGTTTTACCACTTCCAGTATCTCCTATTACTAGTGAATGAGCTTCACTATCATCAATGTATAAATCATTTCCTTTATACATCATTTGAATACCAGATTTTTCGATATTCTTTTTTAAATCTATTTTTGTTAATATATTGCTATACTCGTTGGTATTAGCCCATCTTGAATACATATAAATCTCTCCTTTCGGGATAAGTATATATCTAAAATTATCTATTTTTTTAAACAATAGTGGCTTTTATGATATAATATAGGTGGTGATGGGGATGTTTTCTAATGATTTGGTATGTGATATTTTAGAATATATAGATAATAATATTAATAATAAGATTAGTATTAAAGATATTTGTGATAAGTTTTATTATAATAGATACTATATAATGAAGTTATTTAAAAGAGAGATTGGGGTATCTATTAATAATTATATAAATAATATAAGAATATATAATAGTACTAAGTTAATTAAAGATAGTAATTATTCTATGTTGATGATTGGTTTATATAATGGTTTTTATTCTTTAGAATATTTTTCTGAGATGTTTAAGAAGATTATAGGGGTTAGTCCTTTGAAATATAAGAAATATTCTAGAAATAGATTTTTATTAGATGATAAGGATGTTGATAAAATATTAAATGGGATTATTAATCTTAAGCTATTAATAGATTTTAAAAATGAATATAAAAATAACAGGAAGCCTAAAGAGGCTCCTGTTAGAAAACTAAGTATATTTAATTAATTATTTCTTTCTTGATCTTACTTTGGGAAAGTTAGGAAGATAATCGGCTAATTCCATTTGTTTAGGAATAATAATATCTTGTCCTTTTGTATAAATAATTGGTTCTATTACTTCCATTCCCATATTATCCCAATTTTCTGTATTTTTAATAGCAGTTCTAAGATTAGTATTTTCATTTTGTAAATATAGTATATATTCTAAGGTTATATTTCTTAATTCTGTATAACTATTAAGAATACTCCTTAAGGTATATATTCTGGAATTTATATATTTATTAATATCTTTATCATAATATATATAAAATTTATCTGTTATTATTTCTTTTAATTTAGAAGACATTAGAGATTCATACTCAGTTAGTTTAAAAGCATTGTTTTTTATGATATTATAAATAATTTTTCTTATATAATCTTCTAGTTTTCTATCCATATCTAATCTTAGTACTTGTTTATGTTCTTTTTTATAATTTCTTTGCTCTGCAAAATATCTTAGACTATCAAGATAATCTTTTGTTTTATCATTTTCTTGATTAAAAATTGTTGCATATGATTTAGTTTTAGTTTTAGAATGAGGATATGATGCATTATAGAACATGCCTGTTAAATCTAATTTGGGATTATATTCTTTTAATACTTTTACAGCATCCTCTTCTTTTATATCTAAAGTAGCTAAATCTAGTGTTGATATATCAATAAAGTTTCTGTGTAATTTTCCATCTACTAATACATTTAATGCTTTCCCTTTACCATCTTTTCCGTTTAATAAATAATAATTATGTGCCATAATAACCTCCTGTTTTTTTATTATAACAAATAAGTATTAATAATCAACTAAAAAAAACGAATTATATTCGTTTTTATTTAGTTTTAATTCTTGTTTTTGGTTTTGTTTCAACTACAGATTCATTATTAATTTGTTCATTATTCTTAATTATATCTACTATTTTATATTCATAATGATACTCATGAACATGATATTTACCTGTATCCCCTACTTTACCAGAGATTAGGCGAATACCTAAAGGACTTGTTGAACTTACTTTATTGGCATTATCTTTACGACTATGATCGTAATCTGCTATTATTTGGTAGCGATATGTATTACTTAGTTGTTTTGTTCTTTCTTCAGTTAATTCTATCACTACAATATCATTTAATTGAACTCTTTTTTCATCATTATTTTCTTTATTCATTTTAAAACCTCCTAAATGTAATTATATTTTTCTCAACGGGTATAGTATAACATAATTTATTATTTAAGTAAATATATGTTATAATTTAGTTGATTGAAAGGAGTTTTTATATGATTAAAATAATTGCTTTTGATTTAATAGGTGTTTTAATTGGAGAAAAAGATATAAAATTATCTAATAATGAAGATAAGTTAGAGAGATTATTTGGACCTAATATTAGTGATAGTGAATATATAGATAAAGGTCATGAAATAATTGGAAAAGATAGAGATATAGTTAGAATTACTAAGAAAATTATTTCTAAATTATATAGAGTAAGACAAGAGGATGTATTTAAAACTATTAAAGATAGGTATAAAGATATTAAAATAATAATAGCTACTAATCATGTATCTTATGTTAGAAAATATATTGAGGAGGTATTTGATAAAGAATACTTAGATGATATTATTATATCTGCTGAAATAAATAAAATTAAACCTAATAGAGATTTCTATCAATATATATTAGATAAATATGATATAAAAGCTCATGAATTATTATTCTTAGATGATAGCAAAGTTAATGTTGATGGGGCTAAAGAGTTGGGTATTAATACTATTAAGATAGATAGAGATATGGATATTAGTAGGACTGTAATAGAGTATTTGGATAATAATTAGGAGATAAAGATGAAGAAAAGGATTATGTTAGATAAATTAGATTGTATTGATAATAATATTGATATAGAAAAATATATTATGTTTAGGAAGGATGTTAAGAGATATATGGAACATCCTGAATGGCTGGGAGATTTTAGTTATGAAGAAATAGAATATTTATTAGATAATGATTCTAAGATATGGATATATTATGAAAAGGATGTTCCAGTATGTTCGATGATGCTTATTCCTGCTAGAGATAAAGATTTAAAAAAATTTGGTATTGATCTTAATTATAAAGAAGTAGCTGATTATGGACCTATGTTTGTTAACTATAATTATATTGGTAATGGACTACAATACCAGATGTTAGAAGAGTTGGATAAATATTGTTATAGTATGGGATATAAATATGCTGCTAGTACTATTCATCCAGATAATATTTATTCTATTAATAATTTAATTAAAGATGGTTTTGAATATGTAAATACTAAAGCATTTACAAGAGGTCCTAGAAATATATATTTAAAGAAATTAAAAAAAGATTGAATTGTTGGAGAATATATTATGAGAAATTATTATGAGGCATATGATAAAAGATATAAACAAGTTCATGATAAAGGTATTGCTTGGGCTACTAATAATAATACTAAAATAGTAGAAGATATAATTAATAAATATAGTTTAGATAATGTTAAGATGTTAGAGATTGGTTGTGGTGAAGGTAGAGATGCTAGGTATTTATTAAATAAGGGATATGATGTACTTGCTACAGATGTATCTGGGGAAGCTATTAAATATTGTAAGAAACATGATATAGAACATAAAGATAAATATGAGGTATTAGATGTGTTAAAGGATGATAAAACTAATGATAAATACGGTTATATATATACAATAGCTGTTATACATATGTTAGTGTTAGATGAAGATAGGGATAAGTTTTATCAGTATATTTATAATCATTTAGAAGATAAGGGATATTCTTTAATACTTAGTATGGGGAATGGTAAGGATAATAGTGAAACAGATATAGATAAGGCTTTTGATAACGTAAAGAGAAGGCATCAAGAATTAGATGAAGAGATAGATGTGGCTACTACTAGCTGTAGAATTGTTGATTTTGATACTATTTTTAAAGAAGCTAAGAGAAATAATTTGGATATTATAGAATACGGGATAACAGAGATAGAAAATCATTTTGATAAAATAATGTATATATTAGTTAAGAAAGCCTAATATATGGATATTGACATTTATTTGTTATTGATATAAAATTATGGGTGAAAAAGGAGGAAGTGCTATGTTAAATTATTACAAATGTACTATTTTGTATACTTTAATATAGTCATACCTGGTAATAAAAAAATCTATTAGCAGGTATGGCGTTTTTGTCGTGCCTGCATCCGCCAAATGGATGTTAGTGCGTTCATTTGGTTTTTTAATGAATTAAAGGAGTGATAGATTATGATAGAGATAAGTTTAAATAATATAAAGAAAACATTTGGATTTAAAAATATATTAGATGGATTAAGTTTAGAAATATTTTCAAAAGATAAATTTTCTCTTATTGGAGAAAATGGGTGTGGGAAAACGACATTATTGAATATTATTAATAATTTAGAGGAAGCTGATAGTGGTAATGTTATGATTAGAAAGGGAGCTACGATAGGATATTTGAGTCAGCAACCTGAAAATATATATAATAATAAAATAGTTAGAGATATATTATATGATAGTTTAGATGATATTAGAGAAATTCAGAATAGTTTAAAGAGATATGAAGATAAGATGAGTAAGAATCCTAATGATATGGATATTATTAATAAGTATTTAAATATACAGGATAAATATATGAATATGGGGGGATATGAAGTGGATACTTTAATAGATAAAGTATCACATGGGCTTAATATTGATACTCTTTTGGATAAAGAATTTAATATTTTATCTGGTGGAGAGCAAAAAAGAGTTATATTGGCTTCTATAATAATTAAAAAGCCCTCTATTTTACTTTTGGATGAGCCTACTAATCATTTGGATATTAGTACACTAGAGTGGTTAGAAGATTATTTATATAAATATAATGGTACTATATTAATAGTATCTCATGATAGATATTTCTTGGATAAGGTTACTAATAAGACAATATTAATAGAAAATGGTAAGGCAATAGTGTTTCATGGTAATTATTCTAAGTATTTGGAAGAAAATGAATTAAGGATTGAAAGAGAATTTAAGGAGTATAAAGATCAACAGAAATTAATAATGGCAATGAAGAAGAAAATAAAACAATTAGAAAATTTTGGTAAATTAGCTTATCCTGGTGGAGAACCATTTTTTAGAAGGGCTGAAAATATAAGGAAGAGATTAGAAAAAATTGAATTAAAAGATAGGCCTATTGTTAAGAATAGTTTGCCTATTAATTTTGATTTTGATACGAGAAGTGGTAAAGATGCTTTGGTAATAAATAATTATGATTTATGTATTGGTAATAATACTCTTATTAGGGATATAAAAATAAAGATTAGTTATGGGGATAAGGTTTGTATTATTGGGGATAATGGTTGTGGTAAAACTACTTTGATAAAGAATATTATTAATAATAATAGTGAAAATATAATAATGGGTACTGGTGTTAAGATAGGATATGTACCACAACAGATTAGTTTTGATAAGGATGAGACTATATTAGAATATGCTAGAAAGTATTATTATGGAGAAGAGGCTCATTTAAGAAGTGCTTTAAGTAAATTTTATTTCTATGGGGAAAATGTATTTAAGAAAACATCTAAATTATCTGGTGGTGAGAAAGTTAGATTAAAGCTATTTGTATTAATTCAAGATAAGTGTAATTTTATTATCCTAGATGAACCTACTAATCATATTGATATATATACAAAAGAGACATTAGAAGACGCTTTAAAAGAGTTTAAGGGTACTTTATTATTTATATCTCATGATAGATATTTTATTAATAAACTTGCTGATAAGGTGTTATATATACATGATATGATTATGGATGAATATGTGGGTAATTATGATTATTTTATAGGTCATAAAAAACACTAACATTTAAGTTAGTGTTTTTTATTAGTCACTTGCTAGGTTATCAAAATAGCCTTGGATGAATATTACTGGTGTTCCTTTGTCACCACTACCACTTGTTAAATCACATAAAGATCCTATTAGATCTGTAAGTCTTCTTGGTGTTGTTCCTTGCGTAATCATTTTTCCTTTTAAGTCAGCATCTTTCTTTCTTATTTCTTCTTTAATGGCTTCTTTTAATTCGTCTCCTTCAAGATTACTATATTTATTATCTGATACATATTTTAATTTAATTTCGTTAGGTGTTCCTTCTAAGCCTTTTGTATAGGCTGGTGATACTACTGGGTCTGCTAATTCCCAAATTTTACCTACTGGATCTTTAAAAGCTCCATCACCATATACCATTACTTCGATAGTTTTTCCAGTTTCTTTCTTTAATCTTTTTTGGATATCTTCTACTAATTTTTGGCCAGTTCTTGGGAATAGTTTTAATCTTTCTTCTGTTGACTTATTTGAACCTAGTAAGCCATAATTTTCATTATAGCCACTACCTTTTACAGATTTATTCATTATTTCAAATAAACCTATTACATTAGCTCCACTGTTTTCTAATAATTCTTTAGTACGATATCTAGTATGTATATCACAGTTAATAACATTATTAGTATATTTTAATATGTCTTTGGCATTATTAGATAGAATAAACTCAGCTTTACAACCTTCATTTTCTATTAATCCTTTATAGAAATCAACCATATTGATACCGGTAAATGGGTGAAGCCAGTCACCAAATTCTTTATTGTATTCTTCTTCTGTTATTATACTATCTAAATTATATTTACTTCTATATAGTTTTTCTTCATCTAGGATTCCATTTCCTACTTCATCACTAGGAAAAGATAATTGTACATATAATTTTTTTGTACTTCTAGCGATTGCTTTTAGTATGATAGAGAATCTATTTCTGCTAAGTATAGGAAATACTATACCTATTTCTTCAGGATTATTTAATCTTCTTTTTATATCTTGGGCAACTTCATCTACTGTTACATAGTTTCCTTCACTTATACCTACTACGGCTTCAGTAATGGCTACTATATCCTTATCATTAAATTCAAATTTATTGTTTTTGCTAGCATTTAATACGGAGTCAACTACTATCTTGGCTAAATCGTCTCCTTCTTTAATTATTGGGGTACGAATACCTCTTACAACTGTACCTAAATCACGCATTTTATTTCACCTTCCTTATAATATAATTTTAGCATATTATTAATATAAGTACAATAAAAAAGAGAAAATGTTTTTTTGTTATTCTCTTTTTTATTGATAGTCACTTATAATGGGAAATTCTTCATAACTATTAAGATAATTATCTATTTCATTAGTTATTTCTATAAATTGTTTATTAATCTCTTTAGAATTATTATTTAATAATTTTAAATAATCTTTATATACTAATGATACTATATCTTTTTTATTACTGTTAACTAACATAATATTATATAATCTATTAAGTTCATCATTAATAGTTTTAGGAGAGGATATTCTTCCTTCAAGCATAGCTGCTTCTTTTGCTTTTTTAAATTTAATATTGGGATATTTTTTTACTATTTCATTGGCAACTTGATTAATTCTTTCATCTTCTAATAAGTTGCCATTATATTCATAATCCATATTATCCCCTTCCTTTTCTATTCATTGTTCTTTTATTTATGTAAGATACACTTTCTGCATTTAAGTGAATTGTAGCATTTTTGCCTCTTAATACTTCTTTAAGTAGAGTTGTTCTAGTATTGTTTACTACTGTTTGGAGGCTTCTAGCACCAGTATTAAATTCATATGCTTGGTCTGCTATTAATCCATAGACATCATCATCTACAATTAATTTCTTGCCCATTGATTCTACCCATTCTTTTAATCCTATTAGTGGACTAATTGTTGATTTTCTTAATATTTTTTCTAAATCTTCTTTACTGTATTCATCTGTATGTAAATATGTATTAAATCTACCTACAAGTTCATTTTCAAATCCAATTTTCATTAAATCTTGTGGTGTTATGTTATATTCTATTTCTTTTTTTTGTTCAATAGGTATACTAAATCCAAATGGTTGCTTGTTTTCAGTTTTTTTTGAACGTAATTCAGTTAATGCTCCAAGACATACAAAAGTTAATTTTGATGTATCAAATTCAATTTCAGTTGTATCAAATACGCTACTACCAACGCGAATAATATATTTTCCTCCACCAAAAAAATCTAATAATTGTTGTTGAACTGCCTTCTTCATTTTTAATTCACCACTTCTAGAATAGGCAATTTTATCAATTTCATCAATTACTATAATTCCTCTTTGTGCTTTTTCTAGATCACCATCTGATTTTTTATATAATACTTTTACTAAATCTGGAATATCTCCACCTTTATAGCCGGTAGCAGAATAGTTTGTTATGGATGTGGATACAAAAGGAATATCTAGTTTTTTTGTTATTTCTTTTGTTATAGCTGTTTTACCTGTTCCTGTTGGTCCATCCATAAATATTATAGCTCTTGCACCATCAATAACGTTATTTTTTTCGGCAAGTTTTTGATTAGTAATAATATTATAAAATAATTCTTCTGTAGCCTGTTCTTGACCAATAAATTTATCTTGAATATCATCTAGTAGTAGCCATATACTATCATCAAGTATAAGTTCTTTTTTTGGCTTTTTTGGCTTTTTTGGTACTTCATGAAATTCTCGTTCAAATATTGGTCTTTTTACTCCTCTTTGAATTTCTGGTTTGATTAAAGGGGAAGTAAAAAATAGATCATCTTTTTTTATGAAATTATGATCTTTTATTTTTTCTTCATCACTATCACTTTCATTCATCAAAACATAAGTATCTAAAGCATTAAATAAAGGATGGTCAAATATATAATTCGATAAATTATATTTTTTTCCATAATAATATAGAATATCTGTACCTTTTAAACCAACAAATCTTAAATTTTTTATAATAACTTCAGGTGTTATTCTATTGCTTTCTTGTGGAGATTTATAATATTTTTTATCGACGATAAGTGCTAAATCAATTGCTATATTATTTTGAAAAAAATCTTCATATTTTTCCCCTTCTACTGCTGTTATATCACTTTCTTTAATATTGATAAACTCAAATATGTCATCTTTTTTTATGTCATCATATTGAGACATAATATCTTTCAATTTTCCATCAACTAATAATCCAGCAATAAAAAGTGCTAATACTTTCTTATCAAATTTGGTAAATTTATATTCTTTTTCACCATGCAGATCTTTAATAGTTTTATTTATGTTTTTATCTTTTATTGTTGTATATATATCCATTGCTTTGTTAAGGTATTTTTTAGTTTCTTCATTTAATTCACTGTAAATCATATTTTAAACCTCCTCACATTATGATTTTAGCATATTATTAGGTTATTTACAATAAAAACTAAACATTCATACTGTTTAGTTTTTAGTTATTTTTTTATTATATATTTGGCAATTTCATCATATACTTTTGTATTCCACATTTTGAATCTTTCATCTTCATTATAATGGGCCATTGTTTTAGTATAATTATCAGGAATAAATATGGGATCTATTCTCATACCGTATTTTCCACTTTTTCTTATTGCTAGTTTTCCTTTTGTAATAGATGTAAATATTACTGGTTCTTTTCCATATTCACAGTAGGCAAAGGCTTCTTTATAATAGGCTTTCCTATTTGTTATTCCTCTCATTAGTTTTAAGATACCATCAGTACCTATTCTTTCCATTACATAATGGGTATATGGACCTGGAAAGCCATCTAAGGCTTCTATAAAAAATCCTGTATCATTTTTTAAAACAGTACACTTTAATTTGTCACTAGCTTCTTTAGCTGAAAACGCTGCTATTTCTTCTATGGAATCACATTGGATTTCAGTTGTATCCATTTTTACATTATCTACTTTTATTCCATATGGTTCTAAAAATTGTCTTGTACTTATTAGTTTGGCCATGTTTCCAGTTACTAATGTTATTTGTTTCATAATATCCCTCCTAATTCAATTTTATTATAGCAAAAATGTTGTTAATTGCAATAATTATTTTTATTATGTATAGCACTAATAAAAGTGATGATATTATTAGCTAAATAATATAGCAATAAAAGAATGTTAGATTTTAACTAACATTCTTTTATATATAATAATTATTTCTTTAATTGTAATTTATTAATATCTGTTGGTATTGGTTCTTTTAGATATTCTTTAGTTGCTACTAGATTAAATTTAAAACAATTTAATGTTTCTTTATATAATTCATTTAATCCTTTATAATCATATTTGTTATTATCAATAATAGAATTATTATTTGTTAATTCATTAGAATTAATATAGTTTAGTAATCCTTCTAATACTAATTGATCAGATATACTATAAGCATAAATAGAACTATTAAAGGTTCTATTAAATACTTCTATATTTTTTTTAAATGTTTGGAAATCATCATTTAGTATTATTTCTATGTATGAATATAAATCTGGTAGTTTATTATATCTATAATTAAATGTTATATAATCATTATTATCATCTTTGTGATGGATTATTGATTCTGGATCTATTATACTACCTTTTCCTTTTTCAGTTTTACTGAAGTAAGATATAACTCTTTTTTTGATGTTATTATTAGTTGCTAGAAAGCATGTGAATAAATCACCTGATATCTTTCCTTGACCTGTTGTAGCATAACTATAATCTTTTAATTTTTCTAATATTTCTTTTAATTTTTCTTTATCATAATCAACTTTATAATAATTTTCATTCTTTTCATTCTTTTCTATAAAATTCATGTTTGTTTTTTTTAATTCTTTTCCCATATATTTTCTCCTTTGTATAACTAATTATTAATTATTATTTTAATTTTTTTTGATAAACTCGTTCTTGTTCTGTTTCTTTATATTTTTCTTCTTCATTAGTCATACTACATAATGTCATTACTTTTACATATAATGGTTTTAGTCTTTCTTTTACATAGTCTATTTTTTCATAGTTAAATCCAAAATGTTTTTCATTATAAGTTATATTTATTCCTTGACTGTTTGCTCTTACTTCTATTTCATCGTCCCAATATCTTTTGTTTGATCCAGCTGATGAAAAAAATCCATTTTTATAACTTACCCATTCTCTATATTGAATTCCATTTCCTTCATAGTTTTCTTTTTTTATAGAAACTTTTAATTCTTTTTCAATGATACCTTCTGTAATATCTCTAATTTTATTTATTATATCAATTATATCGTCTCTGTTGCTATCATATTCATTTTTCAAATATTTAAGGATTTCACCTCTCACATTCAAACAATAATCAATATCAAATTTATCTCTACTTAGATATTCAATTTCTACATTTGTATCTTGTTCAGAATTTTTATTCTTATCTGGATATGTTTTATTATAAAATAATCTTATTTGTCTCATTTATTATTTCCTTTCTTTATTGAACTTTTATTATAAACTAATGAATTAAAATGTCAATTATTATAACATATAAGTAATTATTACTATTTCATTGTTATAGGAAATTAATTATAGTGTTAATTTTCTTTTTATCTTTATTATATGTGTTATACTTTGTTTATGGAGGTTTAATATTTATGATATAATAAAAACTGGATGTGATATTTATGAAAAAAAACATATTGATAATTGGTTCTGCTAGATGTGGTAAAACTACATTAGCAAGAAAACTAAATAAAAAATATGGATATAGTGTTATAAGCATAGATGATATTGTAAGTGGCTTACAAGCATATCCTGAATTAAATATTCATCATGATGGTGATACAGATATAACTACGAAAAATCTTGGACCTTTTTTAGAAAAATATTTTATTGAATTATCAGAAGGATCAAACTTTTATGGTGGAGTAAAATTTGTTATAGAAGGAACACATATAGATTTTGAAAAATTGATGCCTTTATTACAAAGTGATAAGTATAAAGAAAAGTATGAAATAATTGGTTTAACAATAAATAATGAAACAGCAGAAGATTTATACAATAATATGAAAAAATATGATACTGAAGATGATTGGACTTATTGGGTTGAAGATGAAAAATTAATGAGCAATGCTAAATATATTATTGATAAAAATAAAATATTTAATGAAAAATTTCATGAATATAATATTAAAAATTATGATACATCGCACAATAGAGAAGATGTACTTGATAAAATAGTTGTAGATTTAGAAAAGATAATATAACAAAAAAAACACTAGTAGTTGATAAACTAGTGTTTTAATTAAATTTGTAATTGTCTAAAGAAGAAGAAGTTATTTTTTCAATAGTTATGCCTTTTGTTTTTTTTCCATTTGGTATTGTTACAAAAAAGGCATTAGTTTCACTATCATAAGATGTAATAGTACTAGTCTCTGATAATAGTATTTCTATATTAGGAGAATTATTCAAAATATAAGAAGCAGGATATGCAAAAATAGATTTACTTATTAAGTAAACAGTCCATATAGAACCATCCTTTGATTGATAATTAGTTAAATACATTGGATGTTTCTTGTTTGAAGATGGATCAACTTCAGTCTCATCAACATATTCTCCATCTAAAGAAAAATCATAATTAATAGGATAATTTTTAAATCCTCTTTCTTCTAAAATCATTTTGGCTTCTTTTTCAGAAAAACTATACTCTTCATTTTTAGCATCCATAACTTTTTCAATTGAAGAACTATTTTCTTCATAGTATTTATATGTATCTGTTTCTTTTATATCATCACTAATTTCATTATTTTCTTCTTCTATACCATTATTATTAACCTTATTATCAATTTTTTTGTTATCATTACTATTACTTTTAATATATTTATTATAATCAAGAAAAATAATTATAAATAGTATTATTATTAAAACTATATATAATAATATTAAAACTTTTTTATATTTCATTATTTTATCTTTCATAATATAACCTCTATTCTATGAAATATTATATCAGTTATAATAATATTAGTAAAGATGAATATAATTTTAATATAAATATAGTATATGTTATATATTCTAACATTAGTTTGTAATAAACTTTAAAATTATAATATAAAAACTCTAACTTTGATAGTTAGAGTAATAAGTACTAATGGAACGATAATCATAGGGGTTAAAAACTTTCTATAATTATAGTTTCTTAACATCAGAATTTCTTATTTCAAATAAATCAACGTAATCTCTCATATTTACTTTAACTATATCAACTGGTTTTAAAGAATGATAACATCTATATTGATAACTCATCGGATCTTTTATCATATCATCAGTTTTTTCAAACACATACACAAATCCTATTGTGTTCATATCAATATCCCTATTATTTAATACAGCATATGGATAATCAATTGTCCTATTGTAAGTTTCAAACCAAGATTCTTCTCCAAACTCTTCCTTATATATAAATCCTTTTTTTAATGCATAAGGAATACATTTATAAAATACTGGATACATAAAAACGGCATAATCAACATTATCTTGATTAATAGCATCATGTGATTGCTGAGGTTCTAACTCTTCCATAATAATTGGACTACCATGAAATAAATACTTCGGATTATTAGGATCATTTTCTAGGTATTTTTGTATATTATTACTCATATTATCACCTGTAATTATTATACCATAAAAAAAAATAGCCTAAGCTACTTAATAATCAAAATGGCACGGAATCAATAAGAGTATCAAACTTATTTAAGTATAATATAAATTTCATAATTAATAAACTAGTTGTTCGAAATATAGATGATTTTACGAACAGTCAAATTGATGATAAATAAGTATAAATTCATGATATAATAGAAGAGTAAAATCGTGAAATAATCAAATGCTTATATGGAGGTAGTTATGAATTATACATTAGATAATGATGAGGTAATTTTATTTGAAGGCGAAATTGGATACAATAGGAATGTTGTTAACGATTATTTGACTTTAACTAATAAAAAAATGGTATTCGAAAAGAAAAAAGGAATATTTAAATCAAAGAAAGAATTGATTGATATAATTGCATTAAACGATATAAAAATACATAATAACGAGGTACAGTGTAGTTCTAAAGGTTTTGATGTTGATATTCAAACAATACGTAAAAATATTAAGCTGACTTTTAATGGATTAATTAATCCAAAAAAAATATGTAATATTATAAAAAATGAATTAACCGGAACTAATGCACTTTCTCGAGGTTCAGATAAAGTTAATAATGCATTAAATACTGTGGACGAAACACTTGGTGTTGATAGCAGAGGTGTAGTTAAAGGATTTCTTGAAAATGGAATAAAAGGAACTTTAATAAATGGAATAAAGAAAAAAAACAAATAAATATAGGTGTTCAGAATATTTCTATTTATACGAACACAAAAACTATATAAATAAAAAAAGATTTAGGAATTTCCTAAATCTTTTGTTTTCTAAATGGCACCAGTAGTTACCCATTGTGAAACTACTTATGTGCTATCAGTTGCTATAAACAATATATCGTAGAATACTGCTTTGGTAAATATATTATTACCTAACGCTATGCAGTTTTGATTGCGTATATTTTTTTGTTACTAATTGGCTATAATAGTTACACATGTTTATGAAACAATTAATGGTTTCAGAGTTTTCAAGTGAAATATTATATTCTTTAAGTAATTCATCAATAGATTTTGTCCCTTCAAGTATATCATTAATCTCTTTCAATACTGTTTTGTCCTGTTCATAAATATCTAATAATCTAATAGAATAAATGAATCCCAACATATACGGATAAGAATTGTGATTACTATTATTTAGAAAATTACTGTGTTCATTTAAGTATTCATCACTGAACTCATGAGCAAATACTCTGAATGACATTCTGGCAACACATCTATTTATGAAAGCATTATTATATATATTTGGATTGTTTTCCATTTTACTTAGCTGAAGTAAAGACAAAAATTCTACAAAAAAGCCTAATATTTCATTATATTGTGGCTTAGGGTTATTATTATTTAGTGACATAACAATATGAGTTAATTCATGTTCTAAGACGGAAATACTTCTATAAAACTTTGTTGTTCCCAATTCCAAAATTTTATCTTTGCCTAATTCATATATATATGAAAAGCCATCAATTGAGTCACAAGTATCTGTTTTGGTTCTTTCTTTTAATACTTTTTCTATTAATGTTCTATTTCGTGGACTATATATACTATTTGCAATAATTTTATGCTTTTTATAAAAGTCACCATCAAGTAGTATATCTTCTTCTGGTGCTTCTGCTACTGGCATAGAACACAAATAATCAACCAGTATATCAAAGTTTTCTTTTGCTTTTGCACATTTTATATCTTCAAAGAATGGATTGTTTTCTATTTTTCTATACATAATGCCTCTCCTTAAATTGTCACATATTATATCACGTAGTTATAAATAGTGCAAATAAAAACTCTAACTATAAAAGTTAGAGCAGATTTCTAAATGGCAGGGGTGGCAAGACTTGAACTCACGACATTCGGTTTTGGAGACCGACGTTCTACCAGCTGAACTACACCCCTATATATAAATCTGGTGCATATATAATTTATCATAGATTTTGCTTTTTTACAACTATTTTTAAGAAAAATATTTAAAATAATGTTTTTTTATAATATAATTATGGTAGAATAATTATGGAGGTAGGAAAATTGAAAAGAAAGTTAATTTGTTTTTTATTTATAATTATTTTATTTACTGGTTGTGGAAGTGCCGATGATAAAATAAGTGATGATGGAAAGGTTAATTATGTTAAGGCTAAGGAGTTAATAATTAATAATGGTGCTATATTGGTTGATGTAAGAACAAAAGAAGAATATGCTGATGGACATATAGATGGGGCTGTTAATCTTCCTGTTGATGATATTAATGAAGATAGTGTTAAGGAAGTTGTTAAAGATAAGTATGATGTTATTATTGTTTATTGTAAGAGTGGTGTAAGAAGTAATAATGCTGCGGATAAATTAAAAGATCTTGGATATAATAATATATATGATTTGGGGGCTATGAGTAATTGGAAAGAATAAAAGAAGCATGAAATATGCTTCTTTTATTCTTTTTATTCTTTTTTATTTATGGTTAAGGTGCTATAACACTTACCAATCCCTTTTTATTTATTATTTTTCAAACGCAGTAAATGATAGCATTAATCCTCCGGTTGTATTGGTTTGATCGTCATCAGTGTATCCATATTCACCAAAAGTAAAGGCGGTGATAAATGGTACATCTCCTGCTTCTTTTTTTAATGCATCATATACTTCATTCATTCTATCTCCGATTCCTAAACGACGTCCACCGCAATGTACTAATAAGTAGGATGCAGCATTTGGACATTTTTTCTTTAATTCTTTTAATGTTTTAGGTACTGAAGCTATTAGTTCATCAACTGTAGCTTCCATTCTTATTACAGTAGTACCTGTTGATAAGTTTGCTCCTATATTCATGGATTTATCATCATTACCATTCATTGGGTGTCTAATAGCTATTAGGTTTCCTAATCTATCTTTTACACCTAATGGACTAGTTATTGTTGTAACAAGTAGATTTCCTCCAGTTACAGCTTCGTCATCTAATTTTCTCCATTCTTTGTATTTATCTGTAGCAGGTACTCCATCTATTTCTGCTAATACTCTTGTATCTTTTAATTTAGTTATGATACCCATATCTTTTGTTTCTTTATAAGCTCCAGTATATACAGTTTCAATATTTTTTGCTGTATAAAAGAAGGCTACTACTACTCCATCATTAAATACTTTATCATTATAAAATAAAGACCATTTTCCTTCTACAGTATTATCTGCTGCACTACCGCCAAAACATGGTACTCTACCAATTATATCTTGAATACCTTTAATATATTCTTCTTCTTCAGCTGGTGATGCACTCATAAAAAAGTAATCTGGTGCATAGTCAACTCCTGCTTTTTCAACAGCTTTTTTTGCTACTTCTTTACCTGTTTCTCTAGCACTTTTCTTTTTAGCCATTCCATAACAAGCTACGGTTAAGTCATCATCATCAAATGATAATAATTCAGCAGTTCCAGTTTCATCTATCATGTAACCATCAGGTACTAAGATACCAGCTGATGATGTACATCCAACAATATCTGTATCTGGAATGATAGATTTAATTCCTTCAATCAATTTTTTTTGATCATAAACTACAGAATTAAATAATAATCCAAATTTAGGATTTATATTTTTTGATGCCATTTTTGCTGTTTCTACTCCAGCTTCAAAGGCATCAGCATTTTTACTATAACCTACTTTTGACTTTAACATTTTTAACCTCCTTTGTAGATTAATTTGATAATACCCTTGGTATTATAGTTAAATTATAGCAACTAAATTTTTGGTTGTAAATAGTTTTCATTTTATTTGACAGTTTATTTTTACATATTAAAAAAGACCTTTTATTTAGGTCTTTTATTCTATGTTCAATTTTATTGTTTTTCTTTTAACTTTTGGAAATTCTGTATATTTTATTCCACATTCATTAAACATTATTTTTGAGGCGATATTTCCATCTGTATCTTTATATTTGTCTGATAAATATACTATTTCTTTTATTCCATTTTGAATTACTAGTTTAGCACATTCATTACATGGAAATAGAGTTACATACAATTTAGCATTTTCTAAATCCTTTTTATCACCTTTAAAATTTGAAATAGCATTCATTTCTGCGTGACATACAAAAGCATATTTCGTATCTAGAAAACTTCCTGATCTATCCCATGGAAAATATTTATCTTCAAAGCCATTAGGAGTACCATTATATCCAATGGATAAAATACGATTCGTATTACTTACAATACAAGCTCCTACTTGGGTATTTGGATCTTTACTTCTTTTAGCTGATAATACAGCTATTCCCATAAAATATTCATCCCAGTCTAAGTATTCTTCTCTTTGTTTATTAATTTCTTTTTTCATTTTTCCTCCTAATTATTATTAAATAATTTTTTTATATTTTTTTTAGGTACTAATATTTTTATTTGATTTATAATACTTATTTCATATTTATTATTATTGCTTTGTTCTAATTTTTCACCATCTATACACCAAGTATCTTCTTCTTCATTATTAATTTTTATTTTTAATTTGTTAGTTCTATAAAAGTAGAATCCTGGTACTTTGCTAGTTCCATATAGGGTTAAAAAATATAATGATTTGAATATATCTTTTTTTCTTTTTATGTTACAGAAGATTATTTCAAATCTATTGTCGTCTAGTTTTATGTCTTTATAGATATTTTTTATTCCTGCTATATGATTAGCATTAGATATTAAAACAAGAGTAAATAATCCTCTATATTCTTCACCATCTATTTCATATGATATATCGTATAGTTTTGTTTTTTGAAAAAATGTTTTAATTCCTTCTTTTATATAGGCTAAGTGACCTATTTTCTTTTTTAATTCTCTTGGTGTTTCATAGGAAAGATTAGTAAATTTACCTATTCCTGCTACATATATGAAAGGTTGATTATTAATTATTCCTATATCAAAATCTTTTACTACTCCTTTTAGAGATAGTTTTACATTTTCGATAATGTTCTTTCCATATCCTAGCATTGCACCTATATCATTGGTTGTTCCAACTGGAATATGAGTTAATAATAATCTTTTTTTTCTATTTAGGTTTCCTGTCATTACTTCGTTAAAGGTACCATCTCCACCTATTGACATAACTAAATCTATATCATCATTTAATTCTTCGACTATTTTTATAGCATGTTTTTTATATTTGGTTACATATATTTCTGACTTATATTCTTTTTTTTCTAATAGTTTTGTTATTTCAGGCAAATATTTTTTTATTTTTTTCTTTCCTGAATTAGGATTATAAATAATAATACATTTTTTCATAATATCACCTCTTGCTGTTTATTATATCATTTTTAATATAGAAAAAAAGGGTAAAATAAACCCTTCTATTTACAAAATGGAATGAAGCCCATAAATCTTGCTAGTTTTATTTGTTTTGCTACTTCTCTTTGATGTTTTGCACATGTACCAGTAAATCTTCTTTGTAATATTTTTCCATTATCTCCAATATATTTTGAAATTATAGTTACATCTTTATAATTAACAGGTTTACCTGCACACATGTGACATATTTTTTTTCTTTTTTTTCTAAATTCTGCCATATTATCCTCCTTTTTTAGAATGGTAGGTCATTATCACTTATTTCAACTTGTTCACCAAATGCTGCAAACGGATCTTCTTCTGTATCAATTGTGTTTGTATTGTCAGAAGATGTGTTAGATTCATCATTAAAATCGTATGGTGTCTTTTCCATTGGTGGTTCTGGCATTGAGTTTATTTGATTACTATTATTTTGGGATGTATTTTTAGATTCTAAAAATTGTACATTATTTGCTACAACTTCTGTAACATATACTCTTCTGCCTTCATTATTTTCATAATTTCTAGTTTGAATTCTTCCTTCAACTGCTATTAGCCTACCTTTTGTCATATATTTTCCAACGTTTTCTCCAGTTTTATCCCATGCTACTACATTAATAAAGTCAGCTTCTCTTTGACCACTTGCTTGATTAGTAAATGGTCTATCAATTGCTACTGTAAACTGACATATAGCACGATTTGAACTTGTATATCTTACTTCCGGATCTTTTGTTAATCTTCCAATTAAAATTGCTTTATTCATATTAACATTCTCCTAATCTTTGATATTTAATATTAAATGTCTTATAACATTTTCATTAATTTTAGCAACACGATCAAATTCTTTAATAGCCTTATCATTATTAGCTTCTATATTATATAAATAGTAGTAACCTGATGTCATCTTTTTTATTACATAAGCAAATTCTTTTTGACCTAATTCCTTTGATAATGTAATTGTTGCTTTATTATCTGTTAGAGTTTTTTCTAACTCCTTTACAACTTTTTTTCTAGTATCTTCTTCGATATTTGGTCTAATAATGAACATTATTTCATATTTTGACATTTTTACACCTCCTTATGGTCTATTCGGCCTTTTCAGGCAAGGAGCTTTCGCTCAGGTAGTATTATAGCATAAAAAAAGGCATTATGTAAATAGAATTATTATTATTTATTAAAAAATATAGATTATTATTTGAATTAATAATAATCTATATTTTGTTATTCATTATAGATGCTTTTAAATTCTTCAATAGTATCATTAAACATTTTAATAGCTGATTCTACAACTTCTTTTTTGGATAAATCTACACCAGCTAGTTTTAGAGATTCTAGTGGTGTTTTGGTGCGACCAGCACTTAGGAATTTCTTATAATTATCTATAGCATTTTTTTTACCTGATAAGATATCATCTACGATATGACATGCTGCTGATAATCCAGTAGCATATTTATATACATAAAAATTATAGTAGAAATGAGGAATTCTTGTCCATTCATATTTTACTTCTTCATCTACAATAACATTTTTCCCAAAATATGTTTTATTTAATTTATAATATTTTTCACTTAAATAATCTGCTGTTAGTGGTATATCTTTTTCAGCATCATTATATATATCTTTTTCAAATTCGGCAAACATTGTTTGTCTATATATAGTAGATTTAAATAGTGTCATTAAATTGTCTAAGATAAATAATTTTTCTTCTTTGTTGTTGCTTTCTTTTAATAGATATTTGGCTAGTAATAGTTCATTAACTGTAGATGCAACTTCGGCAACAAATATGGCATAGCTTCCATATTGAAATGGATTATTGTGTCTTGTATAATAGCTATGCATTGAATGGCCTAATTCATGAGCTAGTGTTGACATATCATTATATTTATCTTGATAGTTTAGTAATATATATGGATTTGTGTCATAGCAGCCACTTGAATATCCACCTGTACGTTTATTCTTATTAGGATAGACATCTATCCATCTATCTTTTATTCCTTGTTTTAATATATCTATATAATCGTCTCCTAAAACAGATAATGCCTTAATTACTGTTTCTTTAGCTTCTTCAAAAGGATATTTTTTATCATAATTTTGAATTATAGGAGTATATATATCATATAAATGTAACTCATCTAAATTTAATAATTTTTTCTTCAAATCATAATATTTAAATAATATATCTAGATTATTATTAACTGTTTTAATTAAGTTATTATAAATGCTGATATTAACTTCATCAGGGAAGAGACTGAATTCTATAGCACTTTTATATTTTTTTATTCTTGATATAGTTATATTTTCATTAATATTACCAGATATAGTTGAGGCAAAAGTATTACTAAATTGTTTATATGTTTTATATAGGGTAAGAAAAGCTTCTTTTCTTACTTCTCTGTTTTTCGATTCTATATATACTGAATAATTTGAACAAGTTAATTCTACTAAATTATTATTTTCATCATGGATTTGGCCAAATGTTAAATCAGAATCTTTTAATAATTCATATGTTTCTTGATTGGTGTTTAACATTTTGCTTATATTTGATAATAGTTTTTCTTCTATATCAGATAGGGTGTGTTCTTTGTAACGATATTCTCTTTCTAAAACTATTTCATATTCTTTCAATTTTGGTTCTTCTTTATAATACTTTTCTATCTCACTGTAATCTTTTTTTAAGATTGTAGGTGTTATAAAATAAGATGCTTTTACTAGTTTATTATATAAGTTATTTACTTTAACATTAAGAGCTTGATGGATATTGTTACCTGTATCTTCGTCAAATAATAAATTTGTATATACATATAGTTTTTCTACTAGTCTTGTTATAGAAAAGTATTCATCTAAGGTTTGATAGAATAATTTGGCATTAGTTGCCATTTTATTCTCATATTTTATAAAGTCTTTTATTCTTTTTTCTGCTTCTTTATAATCTTGATTAAATTCTTTTTGTGTTTTATATATTTTTGTTAAATCCCACTTGTATTCTTTTGCTATTTTTTCTCTATTCATAAGTAATCCTTTCTAATAGTATTAAACATTAAATCGAAAATGACATATATCTCCATCTTTTACGATATATTCTTTTCCTTCTAATCTTAGTTTACCTGCTTCTTTTACTTTTTGTTCTGTGCCATATTTTTCTAAATCTGTGTATGACATAACTTCGGCTTTAATGAATCCTTTTTCAAAATCTGTATGTATAATTCCTGCGCAAGCTGGGGCTTTTGTTCCTTTTTTAAAGGTCCATGCTTTTACTTCATCACTTCCTACAGTAAAATATGTTTCTAGTCCTAATAAATGGTAAGTAGCTTTAATTAATTTTGATAAACCACTTTCTTCTATTCCTAATTCTTTCATATATTCTAGTTTTTCTTCATATTCTAATTCAGCTAACTCGCTTTCTATTTTGGCTGAAATCATTACGACTTCAGCGTCGTCTGTTTCGGCATATTTTTTTATTTTATCTACATATTTATTGCCAGTTGTTATATCTTCTTCCTTAACATTGGCTACATATATTATTGGTTTAGCTGTTATTAGATTAAATGGTGATATTATTTTATTTTCATCTTCTGTTAAATCTATTTTTCTTATGGGAATATCATTTTCTAATTTATCTTTTATTTTTGTTAATAGATTATATTCTGCTAAATCATTTTTATTTCTTGTTGTTGTTGCTTTTTTACCTATTTTATTTATTCTATTATCTATTATATCTAAATCTGATAAAATTAATTCTATATTAATTACTTCGATATCTCTTATAGGATCTACCGATCCATCGACGTGAATAATATTATTATCTTCAAAACATCTTACAACTTCTACAATTGCATTTGTTTGCCTTATATGAGATAAAAATTGATTGCCTAGTCCTTCTCCTTTAGATGCTCCTTTTACAAGTCCTGCTATATCTGTAAATTCAAATGTTGTTGGTATTGTTCTATCAGGATGATATTTATCCTCTAAAACTTCAATTCTTTTATCTGGTACTATTACAGTTCCTATATTTGGTTCTATGGTTGCAAAGGGGTAATTTGCTGCTAAAATTTCTTGTTTTGTTATGGCATTAAATAGAGTTGATTTGCCTACATTTGGTAATCCTATTATTCCTGCTGTTAAACTCATATATATTCCTTCTTTCTGTTGTTTATTATAACAAAAAAAGATATAAATAACAATTATATTTATTTATATCTTTTATAATGTTACATTTGTATTTATTCCTATTGGTACTCCTAAGAAGTAGAATATTATTGTTAATACAAGCCATAGGAATGTAAATGCTACTGTATATGGTATCATTAAAGAAATAGATTTTGATATTGTTATGGTGTTGTCTTTATTCTTTGTATATATTTGTAAGAAACCTATTAGGATAACAAAATATGTAAATAGTGGTGTTATTCCTTTTAATGAGCTGTCAGCAGCTCTAAATACTACTTGGCTAAATTCTGGTGTTAAAGAACTTTGCATAAACATTGGAACAATTACAGGTGATAATACTGCCCATTTTATAGAAGCTGATGGTACTAAGATACTTGATACTGCTACTATAGCAAAAGTTATTAAGACAAGAACTATTCCTGATAATTTTAATCCATTAATGGAATTTACTATAGATGATAGGACAAATAAACCTATTTTTGTTTGTTTAAATATTAGGCAAAATTGTGCTGCAAAAAATATTAATACTAGTAAAGATGATAAATCTTTTAAGTAATAATTCATACCATCTACAAAGTCTTTATTATTATTAATACTTTTAACACGTAAACCATATACTAGTCCCCCTAACATTAGTAGGGCACTGAAAATAAATACTGAACCTTTATAAAAATATGAATTAGGTCCAAATAGTTGATCAACATATCTTGTATCTTTTAAATATAGTAGTAGTCCTGAAAATGGTAATCCAGGTATTATACAATATATTATAGGTATTGATACTAATAACATAGTTAATAAGGATATTATTACTCCCTTTTTTTCAGTTGAAGTTGGAATTTTATTTATTTCTTCTTGATAATCTTCAAAATTATATTTTCCTAATTTTGGAATGGTTACTTTTTCTGTTATAATCATTCCAACATATGATATGGCTATTGTACTTGCAATCATGAAGAATAAATTACCATTAGTATTTACTTTATAGGTAGCATCTAAGATAGTTGTTGCTGTTTTAGTGTATGCTATTAAAGTACTATCTAGGGAATTAGCTACAACATTTGCACCATAACCAAATGTAATTCCTGCGAAAGCAGCACATATTCCAGCGGATGGATGTCGTCCTATATCGATAAATAAAATGGCGGCTAATGGTATTAGAATTACATATCCTACATCATAAAACATTGAACATATTACTCCTAGAAAAACAACTAAAAAAGTTAAGGTTTTTCTTGGTACTATACTGGCAATCATTTTATTTAAAGTATTTAAAAATCCTGATTTATATGCTACTCCTATTCCCATTAATCCAATTATTAAGGTTCCTAAAGGAGTAAAATTTGTAAAATTAGTTCGAAAATTACTTATTAGATATTGAATACCTGTACGATTAAACAAATTATTTATATGTACTACTTTTGTTTCAAGTTCTCCTGATATTTTATTTACTGTATAATAACTTGTTTCTAAATTTAATACACTACCAATACTACTAATAACCATTATTATAATTGTTAGTATTAAAAAGATTAATGCTGAATGTAGCTTTATACGATTTCGATTAGTTTTTTTATTCTTTATTCTCATCAGTTACCACCTTTTTTATTTTTTTATTAAATTCTACTCTTGGTAGCATTATCATACGATTACAATTAAGACATTTTATTTTTATATCAGCACCTATTCTTACAATTTCCCATTTATTTGTACCACATGGATGTTGTTTTTTCATTATTACTATGCTGCCAAGTGTATAATCTATCTTCATTTAAATCACCGTCTACATTATATCATTTTTATTATTTAATGTAAATATTTTGATTAGTATTATAAATTATAAAAACCCCTTTCCAAGTTTAGGAATGGGGTTTATATTATTCTTCTATTAACCAATCTTCACCTTTTTGGGTTTCTGTTTTAGATAGGTTGGGATAATTTTGTTGCCTTAAAACTTCGTATGTTGCTATGGCGACACAATTTGAAAGATTTAAAGCTCTTACGTTAGGTGATGTTGGTATTCTAATACATCTATCTATGTGATTTTTTAAGATGTTTTTGGGTATACCAGTTGATTCTTTACCGAATATTAAATATATCTCTTTAGATGAATCTTGATATTTGAATTCTGTATGTGGTTTTTTACCATATCGTGTAAAATAATAATACTCTCCAGGGTTATTATCTTCAAATTCTTTAAAGTTACTATATAGTTTGTAATCTAATTTATCAATATAGTTTACACCACTTCTTTTTATTGTTTTGTCAGTAATTTTAAATCCTAAGGGCTCAATTAGATGTAATTTAGAGTTTGTAGCCACACAAGTCCTCATGATATTACCTGTATTTCCAGGTATTTCTGGTTCAAATAAGACTATGTTAATCACTTGATATAGCTCCAATTCTATTTAAATATCTTACTATTTTTTTATTATTAAATTTTGTTTTTTCAATGCTATATGTATCTGTTATAATTCCATTAGTATAAACTACTATACAAGGGAATCCTTTACCTTCTATTTTTAATTTTTCTCTTGTATTACTATTATTTTCATTAGTTATATCTAGATATAACATAGTATTTTTTAAATTATTACGTGCTATAGTATTTTTAAAAGAATTTTCAAATTTGTTAATTTTCTCGTTTCCTAGGATAGATACATATATAATGGCATCTTTATTTTCCACTATATAGTCTGAAAGTTCATTATAATTTATGACTGTTAAGTATTCATTCATTACACTGGTATTTAGTCTATTGTTGCGATATATTTTATACCAATAGTAAGCATAAAATAATACTAATATGCTACCAATAAGAAGAATGAATAAATATATATAATTTTTTATTGGTATTTGTCTTTCTTTTTTAAAAAACTTCATGGATATCATCTCCGTAAGTTAATTTTATCAAGAATCTTATATTTTGTAAATATTTTATGATAAATATTATAAAAAAGAAAAGGTAATTTATTTATAATTAGATATAATTAATTTTAAGATAGATTAGTTAACTATTATTTTATTTTTTTCTTTTTTTATTGATTTTGTTGACACTTTTTTGTAAACTTTTTAGTATTTTTGATCGCTATTAAAGATTTTTTCTTATAAATATGTTATAATTTGTTTGGTGGTTCAGGTGAAAAAGAATTATATTAGTGTTTTTAATTCAATAATTGATGATATAGAAAAAAGTAGTATTAAGCCTAAATTATTGCTTCATAGCTGTTGTGCTCCTTGTTCTTCATATGTTATTGAATATTTAACAAATTATTTTGATATAACTATTTTTTATTATAATCCTAATATAGCGCCTGAAAGTGAGTATATAAAAAGAAAGAAAGAACAGATAAGACTAATCAAAGAAATTGATAAAGTTAATAAATTAGATATAATTGATTGTGATTATGATAATGATATTTATGAAGATAAGATTAAGGGTTTAGAATGTGAACCTGAACGAGGCAAAAGATGTACTGTTTGTTTTAAATTAAGATTAGAGAAAACTGCTATGGCTGCTGCTGATGGTGATTATGATTTTTTTGGAACTACTTTAACTTTAAGTCCTTATAAAAATGCTGAAGTAATTAATGAGATAGGATTAGAACTTGAAAAAAAATATAATATAAAATATTTAGTATCTGATTTTAAGAAGAATAATGGTTATAAGAGATCTATTGAATTATCTAAAAAATATAAATTATATAGACAAAACTATTGTGGATGCAAATATTCCAAAGAGATGAGATAAGGGTGGTATTATGGTTAATATATATGAGAGTGTTAAAAATATAATTAATGGTGATAATAAAGTAAAATTGCAAAAGGATAATAAAAGTAGTCATTTTGTTAAATCTGATGTGTTAGGAAATTTAAATCATATTGAGATTGATAATTTAACTAAAACGCTTATTAGTTGGTATAAATTAAAAATGCCTAATAGGCTTTTTACTAATAATAATGGCAAACTAGAAATAAATAAAGATGATATTAGTTATACTAATTATGAGAATATGACTTTTGGTCAATTATTTAGAAGAAATACTAGTTTGCTATTACTTAAATGTAAGTATGGTAATGGTAGTAGTTTTTATTCTAATGATAAGTTAAATATGGATATATTTACTACGTCTGGTTTTTTTGGTAATAAAATTGATAAGTTATGTAAGATTAGTATTGATAGAAATGATGGTAAGATACTTGATGTTGATGGAGATTATTTGTTGCCATTAAATATAAAAAATAATTATACTGATTATAATATTGAAGAATTGTTAGAATTACTAAAAAAAGATCATATTGAACGTCTTAATTATAATAGTATTTCTAATTATGTATCTAGAAAGAAAAAAGATTTGTCTATGAGAAATAAGATAATTAAGAAAGTTTGTATGGATTTAATTGCATCTAGTAATGATAAAATTGAATATGGTTATTATAGGGCTGTTACTTTTTTAAATGATATTGGTAATTTTTTAAAGATTGATTTTGATAAAGATTATTTGAATAAGTTGGTTGCTGATTTAGAAAAAAAGAAGGTAAAGAATAATTCTAGTGTTAAAGGTAAAAAAATTTCCTTAAATTAATTATTATAATTTAAAAATACGTTAATAAATATCACCTATTTATTAACGTATTTTATTATTCTATATAGTTTGTATTTTCATCTTCAAGACTTTTTATATCGGCACTTGATATTGAAGCAAAGCGTTTGCTTATTTTTTCCGTAGTTATATTTATATTTTCAACATCTTTATTTACTGTTTCGATACTTCTTGATAATTTATTCCATCTTTCTCTATATCTGGTAAATTCTATTCCTAATTTGTTTAATTCATCATGAATAATGGATGCATATTTATCCCTTTCCATGTTCTTTAATAGTACTTGTATTACAGTTAAAGATGACATTAGAGTTGTTGGTGATGTAATCCATACTCTTTTTTTATTGGAATAATCTATTATTTCAGGATGATAAGCATTTATTTCGGCAAATAAGGCTTCAGCTGGTAAAAACATTATAGCTTGGCTTGATGTAGTACCTGGAATAATGTATTTTTTACTAATTGTATCTATGTGTTTTTTTACATCTAATTTAAAATTCTTTTCGGCATTAAGTCTTTCTATTTTACTTTTATTTTTATCAACCATAATACGGTAATTTTCAAGAGGAAATTTTGAATCTATAGCTATTGTTCCTAAAGGTTTTGGAGCAAAGACTACGGCATCAGCAATTGTATTATTTGGGAATGTATATTGAATTTGATATATTTGGTCATTTTTTTCACCAAAAATACTTTTTAAGATGTGATTTAGGTTAATCTCTCCAAATATGCCTCTTGTTTTTTTATCGGTTAGTATACTTTGCAAAGAGACAATATCTGTTGAAAGATTGTCTATTTTCTTTTGAGCTTCGTCTATTTTTGATAATCTTTCTAAGATACTAGTAAATGTTTTGTTTGTTTTGTTAAAGTTTTGATCTAATCTTTCATTTACTTTTTCATTTATAGTTGTAAGTCGATATTCTAACATTTCATTTGTTTTATCAAATTCTTCATTCATATTTTTAATTAGTTTTACTTGATAATCGGCTAATTCTTTAACAATATTTTTTTCTAATTTACCTAATTTTTCTATTGATTTTGTTTCATTTGTTTTTATTAGTGATATTATTAGTAATACTATTATTATGCCTAAAAGAATTAATATAATATATTCTATCATTTTACACCTTCTATTCTTATTTAATTTTATCATAGCTGAAATGAGGTGTCAATATTATAGACAATTGTTTGTTCGTTTATATGATCTAAATAAAGTTTTCAACATAATTGTTGAAAACTTTATTTATATTTACATATTTCTTTAAGCTTACAATCTTGACATATTGGTTTAATTGCTTTGCATTTATATCTGCCAAAGAAAATAAGTTGATGATGAGTTTTGATCCATCTTTTTTTGGGAATTCTCTTCATAAGTACTTTTTCAACTTCTTTTACAGATACATTTTTTCTACATATATTTAATCTTTTGGATACTCTTTCTACGTGTGTATCGACAGCGATGGCAGGAACTTTATAATATTCTGATAAAAAGACATTTATGGTTTTGTTACCTACTCCTGGTAATGTTTCTAGATATTCTCTATTATTTGGCACCTTTCCATGACATTCATTTAATAATTTGGTTGCTATTTCTTTTATAAACATACTCTTCTTTTTATATGTTCCTATTTCTTTTATTATTAATTCAATGTCATTTATTGGTGCTGATGCTAGTTTTTCTATTGTATTATATTTATTAAATAATATAGGTGTTACTTTATTTACACGTTTATCTGTTGTTTGAGCACTTAAAACAATAGCTATTAGTAGTTCATAATCTTTGTTATATTTTAATTCACAGTGGGCATTGGGATATAATTCTTCTAAATAATCTAATATCTCATTCATTGTCTTCTTCCAACCAATTATAATCAAAGAGTTCGGATGTATCTACTTGTTTTCGATAATTCTTTTTATCATTTATTATATCTTCTTTAGTCGAGATACCTTTATTTTTCCAGGTATATAATATTCTATCAATATATTTTAGATTACGAACATTATTATATATTGCTTCTTTTAAGGCTTCTTTTATCATTTCTTCGCTGTAGTTATTGATCCACTCTTTAATTATTTCACATTCCATAGGTGATAGTGTTCTACCTAATTCTGTTTCAAATAGTGAAAATAAATCTTTATTATTTATATTAATAGTTTCTTGTTCTTCTTCTATTAAGATATTAAATAATTTATTATAAAGTGAATCTAGATAAATATATTCTTCACTTAATCCTTGCTCGTTTTTTTCAACTTTTATTTCAATATTGTTTTTTTCACTTAAATTGTTTATTAATTCCATTACTTTATATTTATCTATATCTAATTCTTTAGCAATATTTAACGGGTTGTAAACGTTGCTATTTTCTGTATTGATTAGATATATTATTATTATCATTTCTTCTGGTGTTATATTTAATTTTTTATAATTATTAAATAATACTTTGGGGATGATTAGAGGTTTTTCTTTTAGTATATTTATTATTTTAGTATTCATATTACTTCTCCAATTTGGTTGATGAGATTTTTTTATAATCTTTAATATCATAATATTCATAGATAATGCTATTTTTTTTATAAATAGTATTTTCGTACATTAATTTCTTTGATTTATATATAATATCGTAATTATTTTTGTTTTTTGCTAATTTATCTAATTCTTCTTGATGAACTTCTTTATATTTTCCATCTAGAACAATTACTTTTTTTTCTGTGGTAAAGATATAATAATTATTATAAGTATTTAAATAATTTATTTTTTCTTTAATCTTATAGTGTTCTTTTATATTTTTAATTAAATGATTATTATAATCTTTATTATTATTAATTGTATAAGATAAAGATAATAGTGCTATTAATATTATGATTATTATTGGTATTAAGAACTTAATGATATTAATTATCATAGTATTTTTGTTATTCTTCATCTACATCATCCCTTTGTAAAAAGATTATATAATAATTTCTTCTTTTTGTTAAGTTATTTTTATAATTAATTTTCTTTTTTGTGATTGTATTTTTTTATTATAAATTCTTTTATATCTAAATAGTTATTTATAAGTTTTTTGTTAATTATATTTTTTTCTATGTCTTCCATTATTTCTTTTATATAATTATCTGGTTTTCTATTTAAGATTAGAGGTATTTCTGACGCTTTTAGATCTATATCTTTTGGGTTATGTATTGGTAAATTCTTATATTTTTCATTTAATTTAGATATATCTTTATTTTTTATTTGAAAAGCAACTGTTGATATATAGAGACCATATTTATAAATATTGAAGTCATCATTTATATCTTTTGTTAATAATTCTCTTATCTTTTTCATTTGTTCTTTTTCATTTTTAGTAAAAGGATATATATCATCAACATTTAATTGAGTCCAAATACCTATTAGATCGTTACATGGGGTTATTTTTTTTAATTTATTTAGTGATAAGGGTTTATCAAGACCTAGACTTGTTATTAATTCTATTCCTTTTCTATTATTGATATTAGAGAATATTTTGTCTAGTTCTTGTTTTTTTCTTTCATATGAAATTCTTTTTAATAAATTGGCATAATTATGAATATATTGTTTTGTTGTTTCTTCAATTGAAAAATCTAGAATTGTTGAAAATCTGATTGCTCTTAATATTCTTAGAGCATCCTCTTTTAACTTATATTTAGGATTACCAACTGTTTTTATTACTTTATTATCTAAATCTTCTTTTATATCTAAAATATCTAATATTTCTCCTTTAGAATCTATACAAAGGGTATTTATAGTGAAATCTCTTCTTAATAAATCTTTTTTTACATCCTTTATATATTTTAATTTAATTGGGATACGATTATTAAAGTATTTTATTTCTTGTCTAAAAGTAGTTATATCAAAATTAGTATTTTTATATGTTATATTTACAGAGCCATAATTAGGGCTGGAAGATGATTTAAATATTTCTTTTATTTCTTTTGGGGTGGCACTGGTACAAATATCTATATCATTAGAATCTATTCCGAGTATTTTATCTCTAACATATCCACCTACAATGTATGACTCATAACCATTTTCTTCTAATAACTGTAGTACTTTAATCGCTTTTTCTAGCACTTTTTCACACTCCTTTATGTTTTGGATGATGTTTATATTCTTTCTAATAATACTATATCATAAAAAATCTTAATTAAAAATAATTAAGAATCTATTTTACACTTTTACTATTTTAAAGTATTTATCTAAATATTCTTTCTTGGTTATAAAATATTGTCTTCTAAAGAAGGCATGCTCATTGAATGAAAATAGACATTTAGTTAAATAAACTTTTCTTGTATCATAGTTGGATACTTTTTTATATTTAGCAAGGTATTCACACATAAATATTTTACATGATGGATTGGGGCTGGAACAGCCATTTGGAGTTAAATGTTTACATAGACCTTTTCTAAATTGATAGCAGCATCCATTATCTTCATGGACAGAATATCCTAATCTATTAGCAATACATGTTCCATCTTTAAATTCGCAATAGTTATGTTTTTTCATGTCTTCATCAAAATAATTACAAAGATAATCATAGATATATGATATTCTTTTTCTTCTATCTTTAATATTAAAGGCTTCAATTACTTCTAGATATTTTTTATATTTATCTACTTCTTTTGATGGCTTGTTATATAGTTTATTATTATATTGAAATTTTATATATGTATTATCATCATATTTATATTTTCTTACTAATCTTTTTAATTTTCTTAATTCCTTTTCTTTTAGTATTATTTCTTTCATACTATTATCACCTGTATTTATTGTATCATAATAATTATATGTAGACAATTTAATTATTTGTGATAATTTTATAAAACAATATTTTAAAACAAGCATTTGTTTGTTATAATATCTATAGGTGATATTATGAGAATTATATTACATGTAGATGTTAATAATGCTTTTTTATCATGGACTGCTGTGGAAATGCTTAAAAATGGTAGTAAGGTTGATATTAGAAATAGATATGCAGTTATTGGTGGTGATGAGGATTCTAGGCGGGGAATAGTTCTTGCAAAGAGTAATCCTTGTAAGAAACGTGGTGTTGTTACAGCTGAATCTTTATATCAGGCTAGACGCAAGTGTCCTTATTTAGAGGTTTATAAAGCTGATTTTTTTACATATAAGAAGTATTCAAATTTGATGTATAACTATCTTCTTAATTATACTGATTTGATTGAGAGGTATTCTATTGATGAATGTTTTATTGAATATACTGGTTCTGAAAAATTATTTGGTGATCCGATTAAGTTAGCTTATAAAATTAAAAATGATATTAAAAGACTATATGGTTTTACAGTTAATGTTGGAGTTGGTAATAATAAATTAGAAGCTAAGATGGCTTCTGATTTTGAGAAGCCTGATAAGGTACATACTTTATTTGATAATGAAATTAAAGCTAAGATGTGGCCTTTACCTGTTAAGGAATTGTTTATGGTTGGAAAAAGTGCAAGTAAAAAATTGGAAGAATTAGGTATTAAAACAATTGGAGATTTAGCTAATTATGATGAAGATACTTTGATAAAAAAATTTAATAAACATGGAAAGTTAATGTGGGAATATGCTAATGGTATTGATAATAGTACTGTTGAATCTAAAAGAGATAATCCTAAGAGTGTTTCTACTTCAACAGTACTTCCATATAATTATATTGATAAAAGAGAAATATATAAGGTTTTAAAGATGCTTTCTTGTGATACTGGTATGAAGCTTAGAGAAAAGAAATTATATGCTAATACAGTTAGTATATGGATTAAATATAGTAATTTTATTAAAGTTAGTAAACAGATTAGATTGAACAATAGTATTAGTAGTGATAATGATATATATTATTATGCTTGTAAATTGTTTGACAAACTTTGGGATAATGATAGTTATATAAGGGGATTATGTGTTGGTGTTGATAATATAAGTAAGGAACGTAATGAACAATTATCACTATTTGATAATAATACTAATAATAAAAGAAGTGATGATAAATTACAAGAAGCTTTGGATAAAATAAAAAAGAAATATGGTTATGATAAGATTGGTTATGCGGATAGAATTGATGATAATTAAAAAAGAAAAATAAAACTTATTTTTCTTTTTTAATTTTTATAATAAGTAATACAGAACTTTAATATATCCATAAAACTTCTTAAATTGGCTGTTATCATAATTATTATTATTGTTACAAATATTAATCTTTTTAAAGTACTGTTTTTTATACTGTTTATTAACATACTTATTAGTGCTACAAAGGCCCAAAAGAAATATAATGAATATAATATTAATCCATTCTCGTTGGTTCCCCAACCTATTAAGCATAAGATTATAAATGAGAATATAATCCATAATATGGATATTTTTGCTATTAGTTTTTTTCTGTTTTTGATAAAGCTTATTATACATAATATCAATATAAATATACCTAAGATACTATAGTTATCTATATGGTATAGGTGATAAGCTTTATAGCCAGCATTTATTATTTTTTCTTGTCCTCCTAATGGGCCTATGAATATGCTTCTAATAAAAAATAGATATTGTTTTAGGCGTTGGGTAAAAATTATTCTTGCTCCTGTAAAACCTTTTAGAAACATAAATTTTTCTGGAAAAAATACTATAATTTGACCTGTTAATATTACTAGGGATACAAAAGCTAAAAAGGTTTTAATAATATTAGTGATATATTTTTTAAAGTTTTTTAATTTTTCGGTAGTTATTGTTGGTACTATTATTCCTGATGTTAATAAGGTTCCTACGGAACATAGGTATAAATAATTAATTTTTGGCTTGTATTTATAATATGTATAAATTGCTAATATTAGATAAAATAAACTTATTATATATTGTTCTTGGATGAAAGAGAATAATATAAAACTATAGGTACAAATAGATAATAATAGATATATATATTTGTTTTTTTTATCTTTTTCAAAGAATCTACTAATCATTAATAAAGTGATTCCTAGTGTTATAATTTGAATTATATTAAAGATTATGTAATATGAGTTTGGAATAAAGGCAAAAAAAGTTGATATGAATTTTGCTGATAAGGAAAAGGGCATGGCGAATAGGCCAAACAATGGCTGCCTTATATCATTCTCTCTTGAACTTATTTTATAAAAAGTATTATCTTGGTTTAAATAACCTGTATCTGTTGTATATATTACATCATATTGGCCAAATCTACATAATACTTTGTTACAACTTTTAGGTAAATAAAAAGCATTAACATTGGTATAAATTATGGTTGTTAGAATTGTTCCTATTATGGTAATAAATAACAAAAAATATTTTTCTTCTTTTTTTAAAGATTTATATTCTTCTATGGCATATGGGTAAATTTTTATTATTGCTAAATATACATATGTGCTAATACTAGGAATTGATAAAATGGCTATAAAAGATCTTATATTATAATGCTGCCAGTATATTTTAAAATAGTTGGATAAGATATTATTTATAAAATATAGACCCATTTGTGTATCTAAATATATATTACTTATAAAATATAATGCTATTAATATTGAGATTATAATTAGTTTTATATTTATTTTTTGTTTTCTAATAATTATCATATATAATATGAATGAAATTATAAAAGATAAGATAAATAAGACTTTTGTAACTAAATAGTAATTATAGTCTTTAGTACTTATGAACATTATTGTCATAAAAGAACTAGAAATAGCAAATATAAATGCTGTAAATAAATCTAGTATTTTTTTGTGCTTTTTTTGATGAATAAAAGGTATAATATTATCTTTTTTTACAAGATATGATCTTTTACCTAAATTAAGAATAGGTGTATCTTTAAGGCTATCGCTGTATACTTCTTCAACAATTATATTTTTTTTATACTGATATAGTCTTTTTACCTTTTCTTCTTCACTGCAGTTTTTTCCAGTATATTTTCCTGTTTTTTTATTTACTCTGCTTGCTATTAGTTTTTTTACTTTTAATTTTTTAGCAATGGGATTTAGTAAAAATTCTGGGGATGCTGATATTATAATGTCATTTTGATGATTTTTTTCTTGATAATAATCTTTTATCTTTTTTTGATTTTTATCCCAAAATTCATCTATTAGTTCATCAATATTATTAAAATCATTTAAAAAAGCATACAATTTTTCTTTCATTGTTTCTTTGGTAGATTTTTTTAATAAGTATAAAATAAAATATATAAAAAAAGGAAATAAATATTTTATTATGGATTTTTTCTTTTTTAGGCAGAATAAATAAAAATCTACGGTTGAATCTCCGTTATAAATTGTTTCATCAAAATCATATATATTTATTTTCATATTTCCTCCTAAGATTAAGATATGTATAAAATACTAATTATTATTATACCATAGATTGCTATTAACAGAATTAACCATTTATCATTTAATACTATTTCAATTGGATTATCATCTTTATTTTGTTCAATATTCATATTATATTTTAGGGCTATTATCATTATGAATGGTACAGTCCATATTAGGTAATTACTACTTTTAGTAACTGATTTTAAGTCTATAGTCCATAATGAATAAAAGATAATAGCCATGCTTAAAAACATATACATATTTTTGTTTAAATAATCATTACTATAATATTTTAAAACTTCTCTTGCTTTGATTGTATTTTTTAATTCGTTATTTCTTTTACTTAATGCTAGGTAGAATGCTGCTGACATTATTGTTAAATTTAACCAATTGGATACTTCTACATTTATGATAGCGGCTCCATATAATACTCTTATTACAAATAATGATGATAGAACCGTGATGTCTACTATAGGCTTGTTTTTAAGATAAAATGTATATAAGATATTAATTATTATATATATAATTATATATAATAGTGCTTTAATATTTAAACTTGAAAAATAAATAAGAATAATTGAAGCTATTATTAGGATGAAAAATAGTACGATTGCTTCTTTTATTTTTATTGTTTCACTTGCTAATGGGCGATTCTTTTTTTGAAAATGAGCTTTATCGTTATTTATATCTTTAATATCATTTATTATATATATTGTACTAGATATAAGTGAGAAGATAATAAAGCCTATTATTACATTTATTAATTTTTCTTTATTAAATAGATTGCCACTAAAAATTATTGGGAGAAAAATTAATACGTTTTTTAGGTAATGATTTATTCGTACTAGTTTTAAATAATCTTTTATTTTGCTATTTTTTTTCATTTTTATAATCCTTTCAAGTAATTTTTTATATATTTAAAGTATAATATATCTTATTATATTTGTCTATTAAAAAAACATCTTAAAGATGTTTAGTCATTTTTGTGCCCACAGTTGGGGCAATAATTATTATTAACTACAGTACCACAATTTGGACAGTAGTTGTTTTTATATTTTATTTTTCTAGTAACACTTGCATATTGCTTTATTTTTTTATTGGCATACATATACATGAATACTATAAAAGCAAGAAATAAAAGGACAAATATAACTTTTCCTGTAAAAAGACAATAGTCATATATACCATGTAGAATAGCAGGAACTGCTAGACTTAGTATCATGTTTTTCTTTTTTAATTCTTCATTTTTTTTAATTTCACATACTTTTGCTAATCCAAAATAGTATCCCATAAATACTCCAAAACAAGTGTGTCCTGGTATAGATAACAATCCTCTACCTATTGCTGTTGAAAGTCCACCAGTTGATACATATAATATATTTTCTAAACAAGCAAAACCTAATGATACAAAAACACTATAAATAATAATGTCATATATTTCATCAAATTCTTCATTATTATAAGATATTAAATATGTCATTATCCATTTTGAGAATTCTTCAACTAATGCTACTCCAATGAAAACATGAAATAATAATTGTATTAGATTCATATTTTTTGGGTTAGCAGACATTAAACTAGGTATAAATAAACTTAATAATACTGTTATTACTAAAGTTATAATAATTGATATTAGTCCAGAGAAAAATAGTTTTACTAATAATTTTGCTGGTTCTTTATTATTATCTTTCTTATATATGTATATGGCTATTAATATGACGGGTAATATGGCTAAGATAAAATTGATATTAAGCACACCCCTTATTTATTAATCTTGATTTAAATTTAAACTTTTTTGTTTTTGTTCTTCTGTGAATTTATAAGTATTATTAAATTCTTCTTCACCTATTCCATATACATCTGATGGATCTGTTGGGTCCATTAACAAATATCCTCCAGCATTTATTTTTTGTATGTCTCCTCCCCATTTTGGTGGAGTTATTTGTAAATTTTCTGATATTTGGGCAGCTAGCATTGGTCCACCTTTTGGTTTGAATACTCCTTCTTGTTCTGGATCAGCTTCATATTTCTTTTTAAAAATACTATCATCTACGATCCATTGTTCTGGTCCATTAATATTTTTTACGATCCACCCTGGTTCGTTTGTTTTCTCATCAAGTATGACTTCCCTTTCTTCTGTTTCTTCAGTTCCGTCTGATAAAATTGTTTTTACCTTTTCACCAACTTCACCTTGTCTTGCAGAAATTCTTTGAAATTTTTTTGCTTCATTAAAGCTTAAAGCTCCACTTTGAATACCATTTTTAACGTATTCTAAAACATTTACTTCTTTATAGTCCATGTTTTCTCCTCCTTTTTATTATAATTTATCATTATATATTTTTTTTATCAATAATATTTGTTATATTTTACTTTTTATTTACAGAGTTTTTTATTTTAAATATATTTATTATTAGTAAATTTTGTTAATTTTTCATTTAAAAATGTTATAATTAATATATATTTAGGAGGAGTAGAAATGAATCAAGATATTATTAAAGAAATAGCATTAGAACTAAAAGTTAAGAATAATCAAGTTGAAAGTGTTCTTAAACTATTAGAAGATGGTAATACAGTTCCTTTTATTGCTAGATATAGAAAAGAAGCTACTGGTGCTTTGGATGAGGAACAGATTAGGAAAATTAATGAAGTATATGAATATCAAGTTAATTTATTAAAGAGAAAGGAAGATGTTATTAGGCTTATTGATGAGAAGGGTCTTCTTACAGATGAGTTAAAGTCTGATATAATGAAATGTCAAAAATTAGTGGAAGTAGAAGATTTATATAGACCATTTAAAGAGAAAAAGAAGACTAAAGCTACAGAAGCTATTAAGAATGGATTAGAGCCTCTTGCTAAGATTATTATGAGTTTTCCTATAGATATAAATATTGAAGATGTAGCTAATAAATATGTTAATGATAAAGTAAAGAATATAGATGAAGCTATACAAGGAGCAAAATATATAATTGCTGAATGGATTAGTGATAATGCAAGTTATAGAAAGTATTTAAGATTTAATATGATGAATTATGGAATTATTAAGTCTAAGATTAAAAAGAATGCTGAAGATAGTGATCATATTTATGAGATGTATTATGATCATAGTGAGAAAGTTAAATATATAAAACCTCATAGAGTATTGGCTATGAATAGAGGTGAAAAAGAAGGTATACTTAATATTAGTATAGAAATAGATACAGATTATGTTATGGCATGGTTTGATAAAAGGATTATTAGAAATGATAAATCACCTGTTGTAGAATTGGTTAGAGATGCTATTAGAGATAGTTTTAAAAGATTAATATTTCCTAGTGTAGAAAGAGAAGTAAGAGCTGAACTAAAAGAAACGGCTGAAGATGGGGCTATAGCTGTTTTTGGTAAGAATTTAGAAAAATTATTACTTACTCCACCTATGAAAGATAAAATTGTATTAGGTTTTGATCCAGCTTATAGAACAGGCTGTAAATTGGCTGTTATTGATACAGCAAGTAGAATACTTAATATTAGTAAGATATATCCTCATGAACCACATAATAAATGGGATGAAGCTAAAAAAATTATAAAAGATTTAATAAAAAAATATAATGTGGATATTATTGCTGTTGGTAATGGAACGGCTTCACGTGAGAGTGAAAAATTAGTAGCTGAGGTATGTCATGAATATAATGATAAAAAGATAGAATATATAATAGTAAGTGAAGCAGGAGCTTCTGTATATTCAGCTAGTCCTCTTGCTATAGAAGAATTTCCTAATTTACAGGTTGAAGAAAGAAGTGCTATTAGTATAGGAAGAAGACTTCAAGATCCTTTATCCGAACTTGTTAAAATTGATTCTAAAAGTATAGGAGTAGGACAATATCAGCATGATGTAAATCAAAAGAAGTTAAATGATTCATTAGATTTTGTTGTTAGTAAGGCTGTTAATTCTGTTGGAGTTAATATTAATACAGCTAGTGGATCAATACTTAAGTACGTATCAGGGTTGACTAAAACTACTATTAATAAAATACTTAAATATAGAGAAGATAATGGTAAGATTAATTCTAGGGATGAGATACTTAAGAAGAAAATACTATCTAGTAAAGTATATGAACAAGCTATTGGATTTATGAGAATTATTGATGGTAATGATATATTGGATAAAACACCAATACATCCTGAAAGCTATGATGATACAATTAAATTACTTTCTAATTTGGGTTTTGATGTTAAAGCTATAGGAAGTGAGGAATTAGTTAAGAGACTTGATACTGTTGATATAGATAAATATTCACTAGATAATGGTATAGATAAATATACTTTAGAAGATATTATTAAGTGTTTGAAACAACCTAATAGAGATTTTAGAGATGATTTTCAAAAACCTCTTCTTAAAAGTGATATATTAGAGATTGAAGATTTAAAAAGAGGTATGGAACTTGAAGGTACTGTAAGAAATGTTGTTGATTTTGGGGTGTTTATCGATATAGGATTACATGATGATGGTCTTGCTCATATATCTAAATTAACAAAAGAATATATAAAGCATCCAATGGAAGTGGTTAATGTTGGAGATATAGTTAAGTGTTGGGTAGATGATGTCAATATCGAGAGAAAAAAAGTTAGTTTAACTCTTCTTGATCCAAGTAAGAATTAGATTATAGAACAAATCATAGCTATTTTGTTGTAGTTATGATTTTTTTGTAGATTTTTATTATTAATTATGCTATATTATACTCAGAAAGGAGTGTTACTATGGCTAAAAAGAAAGAAATAGTTAATATTACTAAAGAAGATAAGAAATCTAAAGGTAGATATGGAACTAATTCTAAGGGAAAAATAATAAAATTGGAAGATAAAAATGATTCTAAAGAAAGAGCTTTCAAATCTAGAATAATTGCTATTTGTTTATGGTGTGTAGCAATTATATTTGAACTAATTGGTATTTTAAGATTAGTTAATGCAATAAACTGGTTTTCTAACTTAAGTATTACAACTTTCTTAGTAATATGTATTATTTTGGATTTGCTATTCTTTATTCCAGGATCTTTGTTTTGGAAAAAGGCTAATCATATTGATCCTGCATCAGAAAAAGATAAGGTTAAGTTTTGGACTGTAAATAATTTGGGTGTTATTTTATCTGTTCTTGCTTTTTTACCAATTATAATAGTTGTTCTTACAAATAAAGATTTGGATAAAAAGTCTAAAACTATAGTTACGGCCGTTGCAGCAATAGCATTAATTATAGCTGGTGTATCTAGTTATGATTTTAATCCTATTTCAAAAGAACAATTAGATAAGGCTGAGAAGGAAGTTGTTAATGTTAGTGGCGGAAAAACTGTTTATTGGGCACCTCATAGTAAAAAATATCACGTAGATCCTGATTGTCCTGCTTTTTCTCAAAGTGAAACTGTTTTTGAGGGTACAGTAAGACAAGCATTTGAAAAAGGATTGACTGATCCTTGTAGAAGATGTATTCCTGAAATTAAAGATGAGAAGGAGAATAAGTAATGGCTAAGAAAATTGTTAAGGTTGAAGATAAGAAAAAATCTAAAATTGATTTAGATAAAATTAAAGATGTAATAGTAGACAATAAAGAAACTATTGCTAAAATTGTTGATATTGCTGGTGATTTTTTAGATGATGATAATAAGAAAAGCTCTAAGAAAACTAGTAAAGCTACTAAGAAATCTTCTTCTAAGTCTTCTAAAAAGAAAACTAGCAAAAAATCTAATGCTAGTGATTTATCTACTATGATTGATTTGGCAGGGAAATTTTTGAAATAAAAATTTATTTGAATACTTGACATGTAGGCAATATTACTTTATAATTTATATTGCCTACTTAATTATGCAGATGTGGTTCAACGATTAGAATTCGGCCTTGCCAAGGCTGAGACGGGGGTTTGACTCCCCTCATCTGCTCCATTTGGATGTGTACTCGAACATGTGAGTTCGGGTTTTTTATTTGGCTAAGAATAATAAAAAAAGATTGAACATTTTGTTCAATCTTTTATTATTCCTTATATTATGTTGTTGCTGGAGCTGTTGTTGAAGCTGGCTCACTATTTAAGCTAAATTGAAGTTTTAATGTAATTTGTCCACCAGATGCGTTGTTTTCACAATCTATATCTTGTCCTTCTATCCAGAAGTATATTCTTACTTTAGTTACAGTATTTGGTGTTAATGAGAATAGTTGTTCATATGTGTTACCAGTACTCCAATCTGATGCTGTTGCAATTGATGGTGTAATAGCTGAGAATTTTGTTGCATTATCAGTAGCATTTGCTTTACTTAATAATACATCATCACTAACTTGTACTGCACCAATTACTCCAAAGTATGGTACTTGAGCCTGTGTTTGTGCTATAGTATATTGTGTTCCACTGTTTGTACTATTATAGTATGAGTATGCATTTGATAATCCTGTAGCTGTATGTGCATTATAATTTGGTTCCCAAACAAATATGTTACTAGCATCAGTTGTCTTCAATGCTTGGATTGTAGCAAGTGAAGAACCAGTTGATGTAGATGATTCTTTAATGAAAGCTACTCTTGCAGAATTTTGAGTTCCTAAATCTGATGCATTTTGTTGAACTATAACATTTGATCCATTTGTTAAATATAACATTTGAGCAGTAGCATCTGATGAATCAAATCTTAAGAAAACATCAAACATTACAAAATTTCCTGCTGTACCTTGGTTTGCTACTACTGGTGTAACACTATTATCTCCAACAGTACTTACGTCTTCTGTTGATAGAATATATTCACCGAGATTAGTAGTAGTTTCACTTGTTGATACAGTTCCTAGCCACATACTTAAATATCCATCTGAGTTTAATGTTTTTGCTGCAGTTGATACTGGCTTTAATGTACTTGGTATTTGATTTGTAGCTGCTGCATATGTTGTATGTGCATTAGCTAAATCTGTATTAGTTAAAATTGATTTCCAGCTACTACCATCAACAGATATTTGAATACCTCCACTAGCAGCAACATTAACATTGATATCTTCAATAGTAACAGTTCTATTTGAAGTAAACCATGCATAGGTTGATGCTGATAGCATTACAGCCGTTAATACTAGTAATAGTAATAATAACATCATTTTCTTTTTACTTCTTTTTTTAGGTTGCTCTTGAACTTTTTGTTCTACTATTTGGGTATTATTTTGAGTTTGTTGAACATTTGGTTGAGCTTCCACAACTTGTCTATTTTCTTCCATATTTGTACTCCTTATCCTTTATTTTATTTTTTGAATAGATAGGTTACATTCTCCTACTTATATCCTAAGAATAGTGTATCATATGTTGTTATTTATTGCAATGTTTTTTAAAAAATTTATTATAATATTTTTTTATTCAATTATTTGTCTTGACTCTACTATTATTCTTACACTTTCAATTGTATCTTGATATTTGGCATTTGTGTTTGTTTCATCAAAATATACTACAAGTGTGTAATTATTTGTTTTGGGAGTTGTATATAATAATTCTTCTTGGTCAAATTCAAATGTTTGAAAATATGTACCATCTTCATCAGGTGCTATTGTTGAATTATTTTGGGTTATTAGATTTGTTGAATTATTAGATTGATAATCTTCATTTTCGTATAATTGATATCTTAATGGTAAGTTTGTTGTAGTTACTACTTTTAGTGTATATTCTATATCAACGTCACTTGTCTTATTGTTATTTTGATTAGATATTGAGAATGTATATACATGTGGGGTGTTACTTGGTTCTAAATCAGCTAATTTTATTCTTTGGACTTGATAGTCTGCTTTAAACAAATAAAAAGCTATATTGGAATTTACATTACCAGTAGCTGTTGATTGATATTTTGAAAATGTAATAGGAAAAAGAGCTAATGTTAAAAAAGCTGTAATTATAAATAAATTTATTTTAGTTATTAAAAGTATATTTTTTTTTGTAAACATATTATCACCCTGTTGTTTGATATTCAGTAAATTGTTCTTGTCCTGTATATTGTGTAATATTAAGACTTATTGGAATATCTACTTCTATTTCTGCTTTTTTTCCTAAATTATAATCATTATCATTATTAGCCTCGTTATTGTACCATGTTATGTCTATTTCTATATTATATTTTTCTCCATTTGTATTATCATTTAATCTTGCTATTCCTACATAGGTATACTCTCCAGTTCTTATAAATTGGTTTCCATTTGTCTCACTTACACTTGTTATTTTAAATTCATCGTTTTCTAAACTAGATGTGTTAATTATTATTTCATATGTAAATGATACTTGGGTATCGGTTGGATCAATCTCAATCTCGATTGTTCCAGTTGATCCTGGAGCTGCTTTTCCTGGTCTAACATGACCACCGCTGTTCCAACTTATACTACCTAAATTGAAAGTATTAGCTGCTGATGTATTTTGTGTTACCATTGTGTCATTTACTTTTACATGCCATTTGGCAATATCACTTGATACAGTTATTTGTTTATTGCTTTCAAATAAAGCGTATGTATTTAATGTCGCTATAAATAAGATAACAGCTATAAGTGTAACACCTATAGCTGTAACTCTCTTTTTATTCATATTATGCTTCTTTCAAATTTTTCTTTACTTCTATTACAAATTCGTATATTTCATATAGGAAAATGAATAGTAATGGTACAATTATAAGGAATAAGAATACCCATCTTGATTCTAATGCTGATAAGATAGTTCCTAGAGACTCATACACTTTTATATCTTTGTTTGTTCCGATGACAAATTCGCTTGAAAAGTCTACGTCACCTTCTAATTTGAAAGTTGTTTCTGTATCATTTATTTTTTTCTTAGATATTACTCTTGCTAAGTTAATTGTAATTGTCTTTTTTTCTATATTTTTTTCGTAGAAGAAGATGTAATCGTTAGCATTTATTTCATCAGGGTCTTGTTTTTTTACAATTAATAGGTCTCCTTTTTTGTAGGTTGGTGATAACTCATCATCAGTAACCTTTATCAACGTCTTTCCCCCAATTTCTGTTACTCCATATTCATTATAATTTAAAAGAAATACAGTTAGTGTAATTGCTATTATAATATATGGAACTAGAAGTATTACTCCCAATACTTTTAAAAAATTCTTCATTGTCTACACCTCTCTATTTTAAGTATAGCATAGAACTTATTTCTATGCAATTTATTTTTATTTAATTTATTATTTTTTTTGCTTCAAATTGAAATTCGAATTCATCTATCTTGATATTACTATTATTTATACTATTTGTGACTTTTATTTTTCTAATTGTTTCTATAATAGAATCTAAATTATTATCTATTTCTTCACTTTCTAATTTTATATTTAATAATTTATATCTATTGCTAATAATACTTGATATATCTGTTTCATTTAGTATTGTTATATTTTCTAATATATCTAGTTTGTTAGAGAGAAGAAATTCTTGTAAAAATATTTGTTTATTATCTACTTCTTCATCTGTTATTTCTGGATTTTCTTCTTCTAAAAATTTTCTTAAATATGTATAATTAGATGTTATTGTTTTAAAAATATCAAAATATGTAGTATTATTATTCAATGTTGTGATTAATTCATTTATTCTTGTTATATCTATATCTTGATATTTTTCTTTTAGAGATGCTATTTCAGTTCTAAGAGACAATTCTAATATATCTATTTTTTCTTGTTTCTTAAACCATTTTTTTTGTCTTTTTATTTGATTGTTTATTTTTTTGATTTTCTTTTCTTGTTTATTTATTTCTTTTAATAAGTTTTTATATATATTTTTATTTTTCTCTTTTTCTTTAAACACTTCAATAAATTTGTCAATTATAAATTTATATTCTTTAAATATTTTATATTCATATAGAGTATTAGATAACTTATCAAGAGTATCTGGATCTATATTTGTATTTGTAATGGTACTAATGTAAGTTTCATATTTTTCTTGTGTATAATCTTTGGCGCTTTCACTTCCTTCAATAAATTTTTGAGATAAGTAATTAATTGAATAAACTTGTGCTGATATTTGATTGTTTAAATCATTATATTTATTTATTAATTCTTTATAATTATTATCTTTTAAAATATTATTATTTTTTTTATTAAAATATGTATTAAAATCTTTTTCATGTTTATTATATAAATCAATTATACTAATTGCTATTTCATTAATTATATTTGGTGATTTCCAGTATATTTCATCTAATTTTTGTTTTACTTTTTGATCATCTTTTTCAGTTAAATATATATTCATATACTCATTTATGTAATTACTATACCAAAAATCACTTGTTGATAGCTTTATTCCAGCTTCTTGAAAGCAACTGAGTGCTTTTTTTATTTCTTCATTTAAAGATTCTAAATTTTCTTCATAATAATGATTTATATTATATATTATTTTATCTAAACCTAGTTTTTCATAAGAAGTGTTGTATTCGTTTAAAGATAGTAAATTATTAAATAGCATATTTTTTTCTTCTTCTAATTTTTGATAATCTGTGCTATTAGTTTGTTCTCTTTGACTTATTTCATCATATCTTTTTTTTATCTCTTGCTTTAATTCTTCTTCTTTTTTTTGATATAAATCTATTTTTTCTTTTAAATATGCTAAGTACTTTTGTTTGTTCTTTTTTGTTGTTTGGGGCATATTAGAAATAACTTCTTTAATGGAATTAATTTCATTTATTATTATTTCTTTATTCATTTATTTCCTCTAATTCTTCTTTTCCCTTTTTATATAAGCCTTCTAAGAATTTAATAAATTCTGTTTCTTCCTTATATAATTCTAATAATTCTTCTTTAGGTATTTCATTTAATCCATTATTCATTATATGCACCCTTCCTATTATATATATATTATAGCTAAAAAAAGTTAATTAGTCTAGTATAAAATAAGTACTTAATAAAATTATTAAGTACTTATTCTATTATTATATATTTATTTATATGTCCTACATAGTTATTTCCATCGTATAGGTTAAATCTTATTTGATATGTTCCTGTTTTTAGATGATCTTTCATTGTCATAATGTATTGGAATCTATTAGTAGGCATACTTCTTATTAAATATACTTTTTGTTCGTTGGTAGTAGTTAATTCATTAGTTATGTAATCTTTAATATCAACTAATGTATATGAATACTCATAGGCATCTGAATTCGTGTAAGTTCTTCTATATAAAGATAGTCTTATGTTTGGATTTGTTAATCCTGATGAATATTGAATTTGGAAATCTAGATAATTATTTTTATCTTGCGATAATCCTGTGTCTTTATCTATTAGAACATCTTCATCTGGTAATGTTGCAGTCAATCCAAATGCTTCATTTACAATAGTAATATTTTTTTCAACTCTAGTTGTTGGATTAACTCCATAATATATTCCATCTGATGAACCAAATGTTTCTATTACTAGTTTATAATTACCACTTGGAATGTTACTGGATAAGGTATCTATTTTGATACGGCTTGAGACATTAGCAATAGATTCTGCTATATTAAATCTTACTGTTCCATCTTGACTAGGGAAATAGCTAACGCCATTATAAATAAATGTTGTTCCAAGTAATCCAGCACCATTTATTAATTGATTTTGGCTATTATATAGTGATAGTTTAATACCTAATCTTTTTTCATAATAATTTGTATCAATAATTGTTGTATTTCCTTGCATTTGTTGAGTAAAACTAGTTATTAGATTAAGATCAACACTTTTACCTATATATAAATTACTATTACTCAAAGTTGCTTGTGATGTTATGACTGCTTCTTTATTAGTATATAAATTATAAAACATTCTTTGTTGAGAGATATCTAAAACTGGTATTACAGGATTGTTGTTTGCATCCCTTAATTCTAATAATAAGCTTTGATTCAAGACATTGGTATTTAAATTTGTATCTTTTAGGTCAACAATAAAGATAAATTCTTCTTCTGCTACTTGATTAGTACTATCATAATAATTATTGTTGGCTATTGCATCATTATAATTATTAGTTGGACTAGAGCTACCCATTCGAATAAAATTAGATAATGGATAGCTTGTTTCTCCTTGTGTTTGTATATTTTGAACAGATTGCTGATAAGCGGTTGAATCAATTATGTAATAATAGTATTCTGGGTTACTGCTATTTGCAAAATCTATCATTGTTATTTTTGTGTTTTCTGGTAATGCATAACTAGAAACTAAGCTTCTTGTGTATCCAGTTCTATAAATATTGGTTGCACTATCAGAATATAATGAGAAGTAAGTACTAAAAGTACTTTTAGTAGTAATATTAACACTAGAGTTGGCAAATAATTCATATTGAGGTCCTGGTGCTATACTACCTTCATAGTTTTCTCCTTCATATAAAGCAGTATTAAGATTTACTTCAACATTTATTCTTTGAATTGTATTACTTAAATCATCTACTGGCGTTACGACCATTAGTGATATTACTACCGTTCCCAGTGTTTTGCTTTCAGTTATGTTTTTAGAATGATAGAAGTAAAAGATAAAACTTGGAATAGCGTTCGAGTTTTCAGCTTGGTAGGTTGTTGTTCCATTTATATCTTGACCTGTTGTTAAAAATTCTGTGGTTCCTCTTGTAATCCAACCTGTATTACCATTTTTTATAGCTAGGCCATAATTTGTATTTGCATCATTTGCTGATGCAGCATGTCTTGGTATATCATCTGATTCTAATAGATTTACATCACTTGCTAGATCATCATAGTTTACACCTAAAATATGTATTTGAGTATTTGGATGATAGTAATCCATTAATTGTAATTCTGTGGTTCCTAAAGTTGAATATTTAGATGCTGTTATATTTACTTCTAATGTTTCTACTGCTTCTCCAATTACCCAACGATAGTATGTAGCATCAGGTGGTGTTGGTTCAATGTAATCAACTACTATTTTTGAACCATCTTCACTTGGGAAATTACTATAGAATCCATCTGCTTCAATATCATGATTAGCTTTATGTTTTCCAACGACATAGCTACCACTTGAGAAATAATATTGTTCAGAACCACTTATAGTAGAACCATAATTGTATGAACTAGAATATCTTCCAGTTGCTATATTACCATTACGATCTATTTTGAACATACCAAAGAAGGTCATTCCTACGACATCTCCATATGTTGCTAGTGATTCATCATCTGATATATTTAAATTCTTTCCTTCAATCATATATACTCTATTATCAACATTTTTAGTAACTGTACCTGTTTCTTTATTGATAGTAACAGTTGCTTCTTGTTCTGTACCATTTACATCTACAAGACTTGAAAAGCTTTCTAATAAGTTAGCTCCTTTTTCTAGGAATAGGCTAGAATTATTTTTTAGTTTTAATTCTCCTATTCTACTTAGAGTAAATAATTCATTCTTATATTTATTTGTTCTATCTTTAGCTCCCTCTAATTTGATAGAGCTATTGTTTAATGTTACTATATCTGTTCTTTGAATAGATATGTTATTTTTAGGGCTACTTAAGGTACCATAGTTATCTATATTAATATAACTGTAACCTCCAGATGAAGATGCATTACCACTACCAAAGATTGATCCATCTATATCAAATGTTGTATGAGTATTGGCATCAATATGAATATTTATACCTCTTGTGACACTTATGAAGTTGAAGTCATAGTCTTCACTACCTGCTGCGTTTGCTTCTCCTCCGCCGAAGACATTTCCATCTATATCGATGTTTCCTTTAGTTAGATTTTCTTGGATAGTATTTTTTCCTATGTTTACAAATGTTTCACCATACACTACTGATGTATTAGCTCCTCCATAGACGTTACCACCAATAGTAGCTCCTGCTATATTTACGATGCTTGTTGAGGTATTTGGATTAGAACATGCTACGATTAGATTTCCATGTGTATCTTCTTTATCAGATGTACATCCTGTTTCAGCAGCATTTCCTCCTCCAAAGACATGATTTGTTATTTCACTTGTTCCTTCAACATTTATTTTGTTGTTTCCAATAACGGTTGCTGTTTGTCCATTACCTCCAGCATAAGCACTGCCATTTATTTCTGTATTTGTAATTTTAGTAGTTGTATTTTGGAAAACCATTCCGTTATTTCCTCCACCAAAGGTGGAACCGTTAATTGTTGAAGAAATCAAATCTATATTTGTATTTCCTTCTATGTGAGCTTCATTTCCTCCTCCAAAGATATTACCTGATACTGTAGTTCTTGTTATTGTAACGTCAGTGTCTCCTGTTACTTTAGCTTTGTTTCCTCCTCCATAGACGTTTTGGGTAATATTTGAGTCGATTAAGGTAACATTTGTATCTTCGCCTATTGCGGCTTCGTTACCTCCTCCATAAACATTTTCACCTACTGTAGCATGATTTCCATTTATGGTTGTTGTTCCATCAACAACTGCTTTATTTCCACCACCATAAACATTTTTGGTTACGCTAGCTGTATTAATTGTTATGTTAGTGTCTCCTGCTACTTTTCCTTCATTACCTCCACCAAAGACATCTCCTAGTATTTGAGCATTTTGATTTATAGTAATGTTAGTATCTGTATTTACTTGAGCTTGATCTCCTCCACCATAAACAACGTTTTCAACAGTTGCTGTGGAAATCGTAACATTTGTTTCTCCTGTTACGGCTTTTTCTCCTCCACCATATACTGATCCATAGCGTCCTTTTGTTAGATTTACATGACTAGTAGAGGTTACACCTCCAGCATTATTTCCTCCTAGAATTTTTTCAGCATATTTATTGTTTTCAAATTGATAATTGAAATACTTGTTGTGAGATGCATCTTCACCAACTATTAGGTATCCTATTATTTTAAAATCATCATATGATACAGTTGAATGAATATTAAATTCAAATTGATGAGTACTTCCATTATTTAATGGGTTTGTTCCATACCATTGACTTACTTCATTAGCATGGAAGTATCCATTTTCTTCGGTTACAGTTGTTCCAGACCAGTTTGAATCAAAGATAGCATCACTTGTTATGATGTAAGCATCCCATGTTGGAAGATTTACTCCAGTATTATTAGTGATTGCTACTGTTAGTTTTTCACTTGATTCTATATCTGTTGCATTTATTTGATTGATCGTACTAACTGATTTAGTTATAGTTGCTGTTAAATTATTATTTGTTGTGGCATTGCTATTTATGTTTTGAATGTAGCTATTAGTTATATTTCCACTTTTGTTTGATCCGCCAAAGATATTGTCAGCATAACCATTAGCTATATTTACATTAGTTGTGGTTACTCCAGCTTCACTTCCTCCACCATATATATTTTTAGAATATCCATATAGTAGATTAACATTACTTGTGGTGGTTGTTGCTTTCAATCCACCACCATAGGTGTTTCCTATTACACTTCCTTGGATATTAACATTTGATGTGGTTGTTGTTCCTCCTAAGTTGTTTCCTCCAAAGACGTTATCAGCTGATCCACCTATATTCATATTTACGTGTGAAGTTATTGTGGATCCTCCTAAGTTATTTCCTCCAAAGATATTGGTTCCAAAACCGCCTGAATTAACATTTACGTTTGAGGTTGTTGTTGTTCCTCCTACGTTGTTTCCTCCAAAAGTATTTGTTGTATTGGCATTGATGGCTACATTTGTTTGGGCAACGGTTCCACTTGTATTTGAGCCACCATAAACATTTTCTACAGTATTGTTTATTGTTACATTTGTTTGGGTAGTTACATCAGTTTTTTCACCACCACCATAGGCATTGGTTATGGTTCCTCCGTTTACTGTTACGTTAGTTGTAGCGGTTGTTCCACCTAAATTGTTACCTCCATATACACTTGTGGCACTTCCACTTGTACAGGTTACATTTGAAGTTGTTACAGTTCCGCTTGCGTTTGAACCACCAAATACCTTAGTACAACTACTTCCATTTAATGTGACATTAGTAGTTGTGGCTCCGGCGTTGTTTCCTCCACCATAAGAGTTTGTTACAGTTCCACCGGTTAAGGAAAGGTTGGTCGTTGTTACTCCTGCATTATTTCCTCCGCCATAGGCATTTGTTACGGTTCCTCCTGATACTGTAATATGGCTTGTGGTTACGGTTCCATTATTACCTCCACCAAAAGCATTAGTTACGGTTCCTCCAGTTACATTTATATATGGTGTTGCTACTGAGGTTTGATTACCTCCAGCATAAGCATTTGTTACGGTTCCGCCATTTATATTTACTGTTACAGTTCCACTTGGAGTTCCTTTTAAATCATTACCGCCATAAACATTTGTGATGGTTCCTCCATCTACTGTTACAGTTACATTTCCTCTTACATATGGAGTAGTATTACTAGCATCTCCTTGTCCACCACCGAAGACACTGCCTACTGTTCCTGATTTAACTGTTACTTTTGTAGTTGAACTAGTTGCATTACTAGAGGCTGTATCTCCATTAACAGTACCTAAAGCACTACCTCCATATACACTTCCAGTTACGGTTGGAACGTTTCCTCCACCGGTTGTACCGATTGTTATATCAACATTATTACTTACAAATGTTTGGGCTCCTTGTCCACCGCCATAAACATTATTTGTTATAGTTCCGCCGGTAATATCAATATCGACTGAACCATATATTTGTCCTTTTTCATTAGAACCACCATAAACATTTGTGATAGTTCCTCCTGATACGTTAATATCAATTATACTTGAATTTGCATAATTTGATTTACTGAATCCAGCTGATTTAGATCCACCAAAAACATTTCCAATATTTCCAGAATATATATCAATTTTAGTTGTGGCTGCTGATGAGCTTTGAGTTCCTGTTGAACCATAGTTTCCTCCACCATAGACAGAGTTTGTGATAGTTCCACCGTTAATAATTATATGTGAATTTCTAACTGTTCCTTTTTGAGTTGAATTAGAGTTTCCTCCACCAGCTCCAAATACTGTTCCTGCTTCAACTCCTTGAACTGTACCGGTTCCACCACCAACATATGCTGTTCCACCAACATAAATTAATGTGTCTCCATCAACAACTCCATCAGTTGTACTATTAGAACTATAACTATCTGATCCTCCTAAGATACTATAGCTTACGGTTCCACCAGTTATGTTTATTATACGATTTCCTTTTGTTGTACTATAACCAGCTCCACCATAGATACTTCTTATAGTTCCACCACTCATTCCTATATAGGTTGAATTGGTGTCTGCGGATCCATTATATCCATATCCACCAGTGGCATAAGAAATGTCGCCTCCTTCAATTTTAACTCCTGTTAAAGAATTAACAATTAATCCATTATATCCTCCAATATACATTCCTGCTGTGGTATCGTTATTTGGTGTTCCATCATCATTATAGCCAAATAAGCCACTTCTAAAGACTGTATATGAGGCGAATAATGAATCACTTCCGGCGGTATATCTTCCTCCTGTGTATCCATCTAGACCTATTAAGAATTTTAATTTACTTTTATTTGCAGTTACAATACGATCATAATCATTACCTAAAATAGTAGTTTGGTTAAATGTATAGTTACCAGAACCATTCATTGTTCCACTGTGATAAGAATAGTATTTCCCACTTTCAATGATAACTCTAAATGTTCCTGATAAAGAACTAGTGGTTCCACCAAGTATTGATTCGGCAACTAAGTAATCATTATTTCTACTGCTTGTAACATTTCTTCCAATTTTTAAGTTATGTGAATTAGCATATATAACATTACTTGTTTTGCTATCATTCCCGGCTGTTATATTTTTAGTACCAGCAGAATTTGGACCATATATCTTAATATTTTCAATAACAATATCATTGGCTGCTGTAAAATCAGAACTATTTAAGTTTAATATACCTGATGTGCTAGTTCCATTTATTGCTGTTCCTGTTACTGTAAAAGGTCTGTTTACCTCAATATTTGATACATTTAGTCTTGTTGTACTGGTATATCTAAATATATTTAAGTCTCTTGTTACTAAATAATAGTATTTTTGAGCATCTACATCGTCACTTCCTGATGTTTCAATTAGGCTTATTGAATTGCCATTAGTTTTATTTAGAGAGTCATTTGTTTGAATTAGCTTGTATGCTGTTGTACAACTACTTGCACTAGTACATTTTGTACCACTAGCATTATAGTATTCTCCTGTATTAATTTGCGCGGTTGTCGGATTACTTACTTGGTAATAGAATCCAGAAGCATTCCCATTATTAGGTATATAGGTATGATAATGATTAATTTGTTCAGTATCCGTATAAGTTCCATTAGCTTCCTCAACAAGGTTCATATACGTCGTATTATAGTTATTTATTGTTGTATCAGTATTACTACCAGTAGGGTTAAAATTAGCCACAAAAGTAACTGATCCACCAGTATATCTTGTACCTTCTAGAATGGCTGTCGTATTTGCATTAAATGTATATAGTGTTGTGTTACCCCAGTATCTATCAGCTCTAACCGAATTAGCCCGAGATACATAATTATATGTTCCACTGTTTCTATTTGTTCTATACCAAACGCCTACTGGTAAATAACCAGCATTATAATTATATGAGCGGTTATACTCCATTTGAGTATAATTTTGTTTCCAATATGCATTATAGTAATGTGTTATAGTTTCCGTTGTTGTATATGCTGTAGATTGCATTGACATAGAATTAAAACTACTAATATTACCTGATGATGTTACAACATCTGCTTCATACCAACTGGCGTTAAGATGAATGGTTATTTCACTTTCATTAGATATTGGAACGTTCATGTGTCTTGTGTAATCATCAGTATCAATATCTATACTACTATTTCTACATAAATTTGCTGTTGTATCATTTGCTTGATTACATACCCAACCATTAAATCCATATTCGGTTGAATTAACATATGGTCTTTTACTAAATGGATTATCAATAAGTTCTATTCTTATATAATTATGGTTGTTGCTATCCGTTGCTAAAGTACCATTAGAATTTCTTTCTAAGGCAAAATATTTATAATATATATATTTATTTACATTTTCATTATTAATCGGAGATACTGCTCCTACTAATGAAGAGTTGTTAATATCAGTACCATCATAAATAATAGTTACTTTAACTAGATAGTCGTTGTCAAAATATCCGGTACTATTGCCACTAGGAATACTTGTACTTCTAATCTCTGTATAGTTTAATCCTTTAAGATAATGGTAGTCGGCTGCTAAGTCATCTATATAGGCTGTATTACCTTCAACTCTACTTGTACTTTGATTGCTAGGAGCTTCAGTAATTCTACTAAATGTACTTCCGAAGAAGATTCTGATAGTTAAGGCTACTATTAATACTACAATAATAATAATTGCAAGGCGTGATTCTTTTTCATTCTTAAGAAATGAACTAATTCTTTTTGATATATTCATAGTATCACCGCCTTACTATCCATTATTATTTATTATAGCATATATTAATAATATTTAAAATAAAAAGAGCAAAAATCAATTATGATTTTTGTTCTTTTATTTTTATAATAATTTAAGCTGCTGGATTAGTACTAAATTGTAATCTAAATGATAAATCTCCTGCTGATGCATTGTTTTCACAATCTACATCTTGACCTTCTAACCAAAAGTATACTCTTACTTTAGTAATTCCTCCTTCTAAATTCCAAAGTGGTTGATATTCAGTATAATTTTTGACTGTTTGTATTCTTGGGGTTACTGTTTCAAAATAATTAGGGAAACTAGCTACTTTAGCATTACTAAATGTTACGTTTGCAGTTTCTGGAAATTCTGCTTTTATTCCATCATAGTTTAATCTTGTAGCATGATTTTCAGATATGTTTAATCCATATACTTCTCTTGCATTACTTACACCTGTTAATGTGTGAGTATTATAATTTGGTTCCCAAATATAGACATTATTTCTGTCTGTTGTTCTAAGTGATTGAATAGTATTTATATCACTACCTGATGTAGTACTTCCTTCAATTACAAAAGCTACTCTAATAGCATTTTCAGTTCCTGTTGATGTTCCATTATAAACTACTCTTGATTCACTTGTTAAATACAATGGCTTAGTTTCTGTTATTTTTAGAAATATATCAAAGGCAACAAATTTTCCTGTTGATGAATCACCATTTCCTTCAGTTTCTATGCTTTTTTGAGATGTTATGATATAATCACCTGTTTCATTTGATGAAATGATGCCTAGATACATATCCATAAACCCATTATTGGATAGGGTTCCAACAGTTGATACTGGCTCAATAAATGCTGGAAGTTGATTAGTGCTGCTAGTATAAGTTGTTCCATGGGCAGCAATTATTTCATCTTGAGTTATACCAGGTTTCCAATTTATACCATCTACTGATATTTCTAAGCTTCCTTCGGTTTGTACTCTTACATTTATCATCTCAACTGATACAACACGGTTTGTTGTAAACCAGGCATAGGTTGTTGTTGATAATAACAAACCTGTTAATAGCAATAATAATAGTAAATATTTAATTTTTCTTTTATCTTTATCTTCTTTTGTTGTATCATAGTAATAGTGTTTTTCTTGTGAATTTGAATCTTTCATTATTATTCACCTACTTATTATTATTTTTCTTTTTTGGTTCTATATGTTCTTCACGTATGTTCATGTGCATTTTTATTTCTCCACCTATTAATTTATCCACACAATCTGGATCGTCTCCCTCTAGATATATTACAATTGTATATTTGTCTATATCTTTAGGTTTAAAATTCTTTCTTTGATCTAGAATGGCATATTCGTCTGAGTAAAACTTTTTTGTTCCTTCTTCTGCTTTTCCGGTTAATAAATTTTTCTTGGCATATATAGTTTGTTCTCCGTTTAAGTATACCATAATTCTTATTGCTTCATCAACATTTCTTGTAGCATCATCTATTACACATTCTACCCAATAATTCATAGTTCGATTTCCATCATTTTCGAGATAAAAAGTATGTGCTATATAGTTTTGGCCATTATGAGAGCCATCTTTTTCATTATCAATATTTGCATTAATCCATTTTACTGATATATTATCCATAAAATCTATATCTTTTGCATACAATCTAGTAGTTATATTTCTTTTATCTTTTTGTTCGTACATTATTATACCACTTTCGGTAGAAAAGTTTGGATCTAATGTGATAGTAAATCTTCCACCTTTATAAATAATACTTAAAATAAGATAAAGAATCGTTATAATAACAGCTAAAACTAGGAGGATTATTTTAGCTATTTTAGCTCTTTTTTTACGCTTTTTTAGTTGTTCGGCTGTAACTTTTACTATACTCATAACGGAACCTCCTTATTGTATTTATTTTATCATAATTCTTATTTTGTTTCAATTGTTAATTGTAGGATATATAGTTTTATGCTATAATGTTGTAAATAGGTGATGGATATGAATGATTTAATGAATAAAATTAGGAAATTTAATTTGTTACATTTTGCTATTTTTATTGTTACTATAACACTTGCAATAATTGCTATATTTAATTCTTATAGTAAATATATTAGTAGTATTAGTAGTAATGCTTCAATTGGTATTGCTAGATGGAAAATAGAGGTTAATAATCAGGATATATCACAAGGTAGTTCTTTGACTAATGTAATTACACCTGTTTTTAATGGTGATAGTAATATTGCAAGTAATGTTATTGCTCCTACAGCTGAAGGATATTTTGATCTTGATATAGATGCTAGTAATACTGATGTTTCTTTTAGATATGAAATTACTACTAGTCCTAATGCAGAAAGTTCTGTTAGTGATTTAATAATATCTGGTTATGAAATTGATGGTGGGCAAAGACAAGCAGTTTCATCTACTAGTGGATTTAGAATTGAAAATACTGTTGCATATGATGCTCAAGATAAAACTTTTAGTATGAGAGTTTATTTGAAGTGGAATGATGATAGTGATAATGGTGCTGTCATGGATAATAATGCCGATACGACAGTTACAACAACGACTTCAAGTGTTGCTAAATTAAATGTTAATTTGAGATTCATTCAACTTCCTACATCGAGTACTACAACTACAAGTACAACTACAACAGAAACAACCACTACATAAGTAGTGGTTGTTTTTTATGTTGTAGTTGTTTCGGTTGTCTCTGTTGTAGTTGTTTCGGTTGTCTCTGTTGTAGTTGTTTCAGTTGTAGTAGTTTCAGTTGTGGTGCTTTGTACTTGAATAGCTGATAATTTTACTTTTACTTTTATGCATGGAATACCAGGATTGTTAGCTATGAAATCATGTGCTCCTTCTCCCCAGTAAGTATCTAAATCATCATTTGATTCACCATGTGAATTCACACTTTCATATGGCCATGTAACATTAATATAGAACATGGCTGTTCCACCAGATTTTCCTATTAAAGCTTGATTAGTGGTTATTTGTATTTTAAATGGGTATCTTTCTCGCATAATTGTTTTTAATTGATCTTCGGTTGTTACTCCGTCTTCAGTTGTATAGTATTCGTCTAATACTTTTACAGATATTATTTCATAATATAATTGGGCATCTACTTCTCCATCATTTGTTACAGATAGAGTTTGATTATATGGTGTCATACCTGGATATATTTCATCAACTGTAAAATTAATGTAGTCAGTCATATCTTGATTATCTAATTTAAATGATACATTCCAAGATTTAATCTTCACATCTATATCGCCGGATATTTTGTCCATATATATAAACCATGCAAAGGTATTGCCTGCTAATACTAGAGCAATAAATAGTATATATCTTAGATGTAATCTTTTTTTAAGAGCTTTTAATATACTTTTCCATAGTTTATTATTATTTTGCTCTTTTTTCATATTAATCAACTCGTTTTCCTATCATTTACTACATCCATAATAATACCGAAGATAATTACTACTACTGGTACTATTATAAAAAAGAACATACCATATATATTACTAATTATTTTTGTTATTATACTTAGAACAGTTAATTTTGTAACTACTTTACCATATATTTGGTCTCCTGTAATAGTAGGATCTTCAGCTGTATTTGCTATTCCTTTGGTATGAAATATTTTATTAGGTCCTGTACCATCAATAGCAATAACTTGGTGAGTGACAATCTTACCAGCAAAATCTCCTTCTTTTCCTTGGTATGTTACATCATCACCAATTTTTATTGTATCTGGATCAATACTTTTTGATAGTAGCATATCTCCTACTTGATATTTTGGTACCATACTTTGAGTTACAACTGTATATATACTATATCCTGCTAAACTTAGCTTATTATTAGATAATCTTTGAATAAAAATAGTAAGTACTATTAGCACAATTAGTATAGTTGCTATACCTTTTATAATTTTCCATAGTATTAATATAGGGTTATTCTTTTTAATCATTTTTATACTCCTTTATAATTTTAAATTTTCTACTTTTTCTAGATATTTATCAATATTCTTATTAAATATTTCTTCTATTTTTTTTGCAGTTGCTACTTGTTGATATTTTATTACTTCGTATTGTTTTTCGACTATTTTGTTTAAGTCTGTTAGAGTTATTTCAGTATTTAAGGTTACCACTTGTTTAACCATATTTTCGACTATTTTTTTGCTGATTTCATTTTCTTCATCTGGTTCAGATTCTTCTTTGTTTAGTGTATCCATTATCAAGTAATTTAAGAGGAATGTTTCATCAGCATAATCCTTTAATTCTCCTTCATCTTCATAGTCTAATTTATCAGATTCAGTAGCAGTATTATCATCTAAGTGTTCTTGCATATAATTCCATAGTTTAACAGCATATTGAAAGTTAACATTTTTAAGAATTACATTTGTTTTCTTGATTGGTGATGTTACTAATGATATATGTAATTTATGTATTGTTTTATACACTTCAGAATTTGTTAAATCAGATATTCTTAATTCTAATTTTTCAATTCTTTCAGCTACTGTTTCTCCTTTTCCTTTTACTTTTGAAGCAACTGGATTTGAATTGTTACCTGAAGCTGATGCTAAATTCATGGAAATATTTACTTCTTCATCTCCCATATTTGCTTTTCCAACATATTCAAATACTTTATTACTTTTCATTGATGAATCTACAACACCCATAGATTTTTTTCTTGCAATAAATGATTTCATATTTTGAATCAAGCTATAAATAAATCGATTTTCATAAGTATTGTAACTTTCTTCCTTGTTAATGTTTAATATTTTTGATGGCTTTACGTCACCTGTTTTTTTATCATAATCTTGGATTAGATTGGTATTTCTAGATAGGTGTTTTATACTTTCAACAGTTACTCTTCTTGCTAATTCTATTTTAACTATATCTTCTTCATTTATGATAAATCGATTGGGATTTCTAAGGATATTATCTAAATATCTTATAGTATCTTCCATAATATCTATCCATTCAGTATCACTAGTTACTTTTTCATAGTCATCAACTATTTTTAAAGTAGAATTAACTTGTTTTTGAAATTTTTCTATTTTACTATTTGGTGTATTATTATAAAGATTTATTATTTGTAGTTCTTCCATGTTACCACCTCATATTATTATGATAATTTTTTCAAACGTAATAAGTATTCTTCACATTCTTTCATAGCGCCTTTACCAAAGGTGTTATCCAAAAATTCTATATAACCATCTATTTCATCACGTATATATGATACGTTTAATTGTTCAAATTTTCTTAAGACTTTTCTTGCTAAGAAATAATCTACACCATCTATTTCGGTTCCACCGCAAGCGATAAAGACTGGTACAAATTTTTTCATGTGGGCTACAATACGGTTACCAAATGCGATACGGAAATGTTGAATTACATAATTATCCATTTCCTCTATTTTATCTAATGTTTCTTGACTAATTGGATTTCCTTCAATTGCTTCAGTGAATAGTTTATCAAGATAAGAATAGTTAATATCTTGGGCAGGTATATTTTCTGGTTCAAATACTTGTCCTTTATCATTGATATCGATTGGCATAGCACGGTCATACACTTTATCTGTTACCATAAAGGTAGAGTCATCGTTATTTATTGTACCTATATACCACATATTGGCTGGTATTCTTAATTTTCCATCTACTATATTTTTTGGATCTGTTTTCCATGGTGCACTTACTAATTCTACAATCCATTCATCTTTATTAGGCATCTCAAGTATTGATAGCATTTCGGCAAAATAATACTCAACACGTGAGATGTTCATTTCATCAAGTATTACAGTATATACATCATCTGTGTAACCAGCTAAGTACATTTCTTTTAATACTTCTGTTTCATTAAATTTCTTAGTGAACTCGTTAAAGTATCCAAATAACTCTGTACGATCACGCCATGATGGTTGAACAGAGGCAACACAAGAGTCGTGTTTTAAAAATTTTCCCCAAGCATAGGCAAGTGATGTTTTACCAGTACCAGAGATACCTTGTAAGATTACTAATTTAGTTGAAGCTAAGGCTGATATATATAATCTTATCATTTCTGTTTTATAATATAATCCTAATTGAGATGCTGCAAAATTTCTGAAGTTCTCTACTAATTCTGGTAAAGTAAAGTTATTATTGTAATTTTGTACTTTATATCCTGCAAATTCTTCATCAAGCAAATGAAGTTTTGGAAAACGAATTCCTTCTCCTTCAGCAACACCGTCATCTTTAGTTTCTCCTTCTTCACTTACTTCTTCTGTATCAGATGTTCCAGGTTTAAGTCCTAGATGAGATACTTTCATAGCAAGTATTTCTTCTTTTTCTTTTACTAATGTTGATACTTCGTCATTTAGAACGGCTACTTCTTCAAGCAATTCTTCTTGTTCTACCATAGTTTTTCTAACTCTAATTAATTTACGAATGATTAAATATCCTATGAAGATTATTAAGGCTAGAATTATTAGTAATACTATTATTGCTATTACTACAAAAACCCATTCTGGGCCATTAAAATCTTCTTTATAGAAGTTAATTACTTTTATATAGTTGCTTATATTGAATACTTGTTTTATTCCATTTATGAATCCTAATATTATTAATTCTATACCACCAAAGAATTGCATTAGAAATTCATATAAAAATCTTAAGTATGTGTCCATGTTTCACCTCTATTCTGTTGATATTAGGTTTACTCTTCCTTTCAATGTAGAAGATATATTATCTTGATTTTTTACTATTATGTATTTGAATATGTCAAGTATATTTTGATTGTCGTTGCTGTTATATTTATCATCAATTATCAATGCAAATTGATATCCTTCTTTGATTAAAGCTAAAATTAGATCTTTATTACTTACAAAATCTTCATATGTTATTTTAATTGAAATTAGATCTTTACCGATGTCATTATTAAATATCTCAAGTGTTTTTCTTAAAAGAGCTTCTTTTTTTAATAGGGTTGATTTTAAATCAACTAAGTAATTTTTAGTATATATTCCATTTATAATGTCTTTTAATATTTGTTGATTTAATAAGTAATATTCTATTTTTAATTTATTTTCTGAAATCATTGTTGTTTCCCAAACCTTTCTTATGGCATATCTACTATATAATTTGGGAATTTGAATTTCATATTTTAGTTTTACATTATAAATATCTTTATTTTTTAATTGTTTAGTGTCTAAATAGAATTCATGAGAATCAAAACTGTTAATAAAATCTATTTGTTTTTGGTGATTATTTGATATTAGATTTGTTAAATATTCAACAAAACTAGTATCTTTTATACCTACTTTGTCTTCTCTAATAATATTTATTGTTGTTACAAAACTAGATAATTCTTTTTGATAGTCAAAATCTATAACATTATCTATGTAATAATATAATCTAAATAGTTTTAAAATAAATTCAGATATAACATTTTTATCTTTTTCATATATTTGATTTAGATAATGATTTAGGTTATATTCTAAAGTTGCTCTTATGGCTGGTTCTTCGTTGTAATATCTTATTTCAGTATATTTATTGATGTATTTTTGAAATATCTCTTCATTGTAGTATTTTCCCATTATCTTTTGAGTATATTCTTTTAAGTTTTTACTGGTAAAATCTGCATATTCTTTTATTATATTACAACTCATATTTCACCTCTTAACTATATGATACGTTAATAATACTTTGATTATTATTGTTTGGATATGTATAATCTTGTGATGTATTTATTTTGTAGAATTTAATTTGTTTACTTGATAAAACATCTATTTTAAATGATATTGATTTAATATATTCATGATTATTTATTGTTTGCTTCGTTACTGATTCGGCTTCTTGATAGTCTTGACTTGTCATATCAAGAAGAATTTTAGTTGGGTCAAATTCTAAGGTTACTATTGAGGAAGCACATTTATCTTGATTGGCAGGTGTTAGTTCTTGATAAGTTGGTATATCTATTTGATTGCCAATTGCATAGGTTGAAAATGCTTCTCTTACAACATAGTAATCTAGTGTATTAGTTATTCTAATATTTAGATATGGATTATTTCTTGAATCTTCTATTTCATAGCTTAATCCATAATGTCCTACAACTAATCTAAAAGTGCCTCTTAATGTTTTATGATAAGGACTAGTTGAGCTTGTTGTAACACTTAGTTCTATTCTATCTCTTGCATGCAATGTTGTTTCTGTTGGTACTGTTATAACAATAGTAAAGCTATCAGTGTTAGTTGTTTTGGAAATTGTTCCACTTGTTTTGTTATTTTCTATGCTACAAACAACGTTATTCGAACAACTATATTGAATTGTATAATCAATATCATCATCACTTGTTAGAAGACTATTTGAATAGCTATTCATATTAAAAGTTATAGAGTATTGTCCAACTCCTGACCAGTTTGTCATTTCAATTACGGATCCATTTTCTGTTAATTTATCGCAGTTAAAGAAAAACTTTTTTGTTTGAAAAAAATATGATTTTATCTCTGTATAGGCATATCTAGCGAAGGTATATCCTATAGGCAATAAAAAGAAAACTATTAAGTATAAACATAAAAGTTTTTTTCTATTTATTTTTCCATTTTGATTCTTTAAGTTTATTTTTTTTAATATTTTACTTTTCATAGGGGTCACCTAGTGCTTTTTTTGTGGCTTTTTAATTTCTTTAGTTATACTATATACTTCATATATAAAGGCTACTAAGATTGGAAGTACAATAAAGATTAGGTATATCCATCTAGATTCGAGAATTCCCATAATTGATCCTAGTAGTGGGATAACTTTAATATTTTCATCAGTACCCATTATTAATTTTTTAGATATTTCTTCTTTGTTTATTTCAGGATTTCCTCCCATTGTAGTTGTAATCTTGCCGTAGTTTATATTGCATTTTGATTCTTCTAATTTGCAATAGAATACTTTATCTCCTGCCTTGTATTCATCTTTTTTAGAAATAATTAGCATATTTCCTTTATTGTATTTGTCTATTTTTTTATTTAATTTTATAATTCTTTTTGAACCTATTTCTGATATATTATAATCATTATATGTAAATAAGCTTACTGTTGTAAAAATTGCTACTATAGCATATATGACAATTAAAATTTTAAATATATTTTTCATAATGATATCCCTCTTACTTTCTCTTTATTATATAGTATTAGTATATCAAAAAGTTAATATAATGTAAAGAATAATAGGTTTATTTCTTTTGGTTAATTCTATTACTTTATTTCTTTTTTTATCCATGTTATTAAAAGTTCTACAATATAATTTATTTCATTGTTGGTTAAAGCTCTTTCTTTAGGTATGTTATGCCATTTTTTTAAGCAGTTTCTACAACAACAAGCACATGCATGTTGAGCAATAAAGACTGGATGAACTTGTTTCATTGGAGTTTGTTTGCCATCATTTTGAGGATATGCTTCTCCTAATCTAGTTTTAATTAATTCATAGGTATGATTTTTTATAATATTCAAACCTTTATTTTTAGTATATTCTTTCATTTTATTATTTAAATGAAAACTACTTCTAAACTTTGATTTTGATAATTCAGCTAGTTTGTTATTAATTATTTCTTCTTTTTTCATTTTTACTTCCTTTTAATAATTATAGCATATTATATATTTAACTATTAACTTTTAGTTGTTAATTTAACGATAATATCATTTTATTAGTATTATAGCTATTATTATTTAAATCATTTTTAATAATGTTGTATATTTTAGTAGGAGGTGTTGATGAAGAATATTTATATGTATGAATTGAAACAAATATTTTAAGGGAGGAATTATGATAAGTAAAGTTAAATGGTTTAATGATATTAAGGGTTATGGATTTATTGAAAATAATCAGTTAGATGATATTTTTGTACATTATTCCCAAGTTAAGAAAGATGGTTATAAAAGTTTATATTCTGGTGATATAGTTCAATTTGATTTGGTTACTACTGATAAGGGATATCAAGCTAAAAATGTTTCTTTAATAAGTAGTGATATAATATCGTAGATATAAAAATACTCTTATCTTTTGGATAAGGGTATTTTTATATTATTTATTTAGTTCTTCTTCTATTCTTAATAATTGGTTATATTTACATATTCTATCTGTTCTTGACATAGAACCTGTCTTTATTTGGCCAAGATCTAAACCTACTGCTAAGTCAGCAATGGTTGTATCTTCAGTCTCTCCACTACGGTGTGATATTATTGTTTTATAACCATTTTTTCTGGCTAGTTCTATTGTTTCTAGTGTTTCTGTTATAGTTCCTATTTGATTTACCTTTAATAAGATGGCGTTACCTGCATGTTTATCTATTCCCATTTGTAAACATTTTTTGTTGGTAACGAATAAATCATCACCTACTAATTGGATTTTGTTTCCTAATTTTTCTGTTATTTTAGTAAATCCTTCCCAGTCATTTTCATCTACTGGATCTTCAATAGATATTATTGGATATTTAGTTGTTAATTCTATATAGAAATCAATTAATTCATCTGTAGTAAGCGTTCTATTTTCTCCTACTAGATTGTATTTTCCATCTTTATAAAATTCACTTGCTGCAACATCTATTGCTAAATTTACATCTTTACCTGGTATATATCCTGCTCTTTTTATCGCTTCAATAATCAATTCAAATCCTTCGGTATTACTTTCTAAATCTGGAGCAAATCCTCCTTCATCACCTACTCCTGTAAATAGATGTTTTTCTTTTAATACAGCTTTTAAATTATGGAACACTTCACTACCAACTCTTATTCTTTCTTTAATTGTATCTCTTTCTGGAATAATCATAAATTCTTGAAAGTCTAGTTTGTTGTCTGCGTGTGCTCCACCATTTAGGATATTCATCATTGGTTTTGGTAGAGTTTTTCCATCACCAATGTACTTATATAAAGGAATTTTTTCGTTAATTGCTGATGCTTTCATTGCAGCCATTGAGATTCCTAATATAGCATTTGCACCATATTTCGATTTTGTTTCAGTTCCATCAAAATCAATCATGGCATAATCTAATTCTTTCTGATTAGATGCATCCATTCCTATTACTAAATCCCTTAATGGTCCATTTACATTTTCAACAGCCCTTTGAACGCCTTTGCCCATATAACGATCTGTTCCATCACGCATTTCTAACGCTTCTCTTTCACCTGTTGAAGCTCCACTTGGAACAGCAGCTCTACCTAACACTCCATTTTCTAATATAACATCTACTTCGACAGTTGGATTTCCTCTTGAATCAAGTATTTCTCTTCCAATAACATCTTTTATTTTCATTTTATCACCACTTTCTTCTTTAATTTTAACATATATTTTTTATTTTTAATAGATAATAATACTGTGGTTGACATACTATTAATTAATTATTATAATTAATTAAGCAAAGGATGATGTTATGGAGAGTTTAGTAAGTTTTTTTATTCATTTATTTAAGGGGTTAAATAAAGATTTAGTTATTTTTATTATATCTTTAATGCCAATTTTGGAACTTAGAGGTGGGTTATTGGCTGCTTCTTTGTTAAAGGTTCCATATATTAGGGCGTTAATTATTTGTTTGATTGGTAATGTTTTGCCTATACCTTTTGTTTTATTGTTTTTAGAAAAGATATTAGAAATATTGGGAAGATGGAAGCCTACTAAAAAGATTGTTAGATGGTTAGAAAAAAAAGCTGATTCGAAGAGAGGTCAAATTGATAGATATGGTTATTTAGGACTTATATTGTTTGTTGGAATTCCTCTTCCTGGAACTGGTGCTTGGACAGGATCTTTAGTTGCTATAATGTTAGGTCTTAATAGAAAAAAATCTTTTATATGTATTATTATTGGAGTTATTATTGCTTCTATTATTATGAGTATTTTATCATATGGAATTATTGGAAAACTATTATAAGTTTTCTTTTTTTATAAAAAAAAGAAAGTTATTTTTCAAAATAACTTTCTCCTATAAACTCTCTTAATATTGATAAAGGTGGTACATCAGTGCTTGGAATAGGAATTACCAATCTTAATATTTTAAGTAGTCTCATAGCTGTATGATATTCAGGATCCTCTGGTGGTACTGAATATAATAATGGTTCTACATATGTTTTTAATACTCCTAATTCATATGCTAGGAATGAATTGAATATTACATCTGCTTCATCTTGATATGGGAAGACATATTGCTCTTCTCCTATTCTTACATCATACCAAGTAGAAAGAGTATGTGAAGGAGATTTTCCTCTTGTTCTGTAATCTCTTACCATTCTTCTTAATAACCTTATATCAGTTAAACTGATTCTATTATCATTATCTATGTTTAAGAATATTAGTGGACTTATATATATTTTGTATTTATTTTCTTTTGGTATATCAGTACTAATTTTTTCATTTAAAGCATGAAGTCCTTCAATAATTAATAATCCATTTTTTTCTAGTTTTATTGGTCTATTAAATTCCTTTTTTCCTGTAATGAAGTTAAAAGTTGGGGTTATTACTTCATTTCCTTCTAGCAATTTTTTTAATTGGCGATTGAATAATTTAGTATCTATAGCTCTAATTCCTTCATAGTCTGGCTTTCCATCCTCATCTAATGGTGTTTCATCTCTTTCTAAGAAGTAATCATCCATTGATAATGGATATGGCTTTAATCCCATTGTTTTTAAATATAGAGCTAATTTCTTTGATGTTGTTGTTTTTCCAGATGAAGAAGGTCCTGATAATAAAATCATTTTGATATTATTTTTATGTTTTGCTATTTCTTGAGCAATAGATAATAGTTTAAAATCCTGGATAGTTTCAGATAAATTAATTATTTCTCCACTACCTTCTTTTGTAATAGCTTCATTTAATTCACCTATATTATTGATATTTAAAAGATTTCCCCATTTAGAGTATTCTTCTAAACTGTTAACATATTTTTCATGGTATATGTATTCTTTTATTTTTCCATTATCATAATTAAATGGGAATCTTAAAACTATGCCTTTTCCCTCTAATAAAGTTAATTTAAATAGATTTAGAACGCTACTATCATGTGGTAAATCCCCTATGATGTAGTTATATATACCATCAAATTTATATAATTTTACAAAATTAGATGTTGTATAAGATAATGTTTTAACTTTGTCTAATCTTTTTAGTTTTTTAAAGTATTCAATAGCTTCAATTCGAGAAGTTTCTAATTGTTCAAAAGGAATAGCTTGTGATACTTTTTCTTTCATTAATTTTGTAATTTTTTCTATATCTTCACTTGTAATTTTTTTATCTATTTCACAAAAAATCCCCTTATCTATTGGATGTCTTATTTTTATTTTTGTATCTTTACCTAATACTTTTTGAGCACATACTTGAAATAAAAAGATAAGACCTCTTTCATATATTTTGTTTCCTTGTGAAGAAAGCATATCATATAAAACTAGATCCCCGCTTTTCATTAGGGCATCATCATAGTTTATCATCTGATTTTTAAATTTAGCGCTAATAATTTTATGAGGATAGTCTTTCTTTATATCCTCAATTATTTCAGATAATTTAACTCCTTTTTGATATTCTTTTTTTGCTCCATTTTCAAATGTTATAATTATTTTTTCCATCGTATCACACACTTTCTTATTATGAGCTTAATATAATTATACTAATAATTGTTTATTTTGTCAAAATAATTATTATATAATTTTGACATTTTACAATCATAATAGGTAGAGTGAGTTATAATTAATTTTAATAGATATTATGGTACAGTATTTATTATTTATCAACGAATTAAGAATAGTCGTTGTTATTTATACTTATTATTATTATGTATATATAATATTATTAGAAACATATTATTTTTTTGTTTGTCTCTTAATGCTGTTTTTATATTTAGTTTAAAATGAATTTTATGAGATAACTTTTATTTTTGAATATTTTAATTGACTTTTATTATTTTTATTATATAATATAGACGAATTTAGGAGGTTATTATGAAAACTTTTGATGATGTAAAGAAAGATATTTTAAATGAGGTTGTGTTTCTTAGAAGTAATTATGTAAATTTAGATAAGGATTCTAATGATAAAAATGTTAAAAATTCTGCTATTAGGTATACACAAATGTGTGATGATGATATTGATAATATTGATGAAGCTACAGTTATTACAATAGGTAGATCTACAAATCAAATTATTGAGTTGACTACGTTAGCAGTAAAACATGATTATTATGGGTTATATTTTAAGGATTTTGATAAATTTTGTGATGAGATACTTCTTAATCGTAAATCTCGTTATTGTATTTTAGATTATTATAATAAATTAGGGTTAGATAAAAATGATTTGCTGGGATTGAAGCCATATGATAATTATCATCCTGATAGATTTAATTTTGGTGATGACTTTAGAAAAGTAGTAAATTTGTCTTTTGGGACAAGTATTCCTATGGCTGGGGAGTTAGTTAAGGCTCAAAAAGAATATGAAGATTGTCTTGATGATAAATCATTTATTAGATTATGTGAACTAAGAAGGGATGCTGGAAAAAATTCATCCGGACCTTATTCTTTTGCTTTTTTATCGAATAATGAGAGATATCAACAAGCTAAATATAATATATCTAAATTAAATAAAAAAGAGATAAATAATTAATAATTTATCTTTTTTTATTATCCTTATAATTATTTATATATAAAAAGAAGAATTTATGTTATTCCATAAATTCTTCTTCTAATACTTCTGATGGTTCTTCATCATAGAATTCTTTTTCTAATGTATAACCGATATCCATATATTCTCTTGCACCAGTTCCTGCTGGTATAAGTTTTCCAATAATAACATTTTCTTTTAATCCATGTAACTTATCGGTACTTCCTTTTACGGCAGCTTCTGTTAGAATTCTAGTTGTTTCTTGGAATGATGCTGATGATAAGAATGAATCTGTCTGTAATGCTGCTTTGGTGATACCTAGTAGAATTGGTTGACCAATAGCAGGTTTTTTACCTTGGATAATTACGTCTTTATTTCCTTCAGTAAATTCATTTATTGATACGGTTGTACTAGGTACAAAGTTAGTATCTCCAGCTTCGATTATTCTTATTTGAGATATCATTCTTTTGGCAATTAATTCAACATGTTTGTCATTGATATCAACACCTTGAGAACGATAAACTTTTTGAACTTCTTTTAAGATGTATTGTTGTACTGTATTTGGATCAGTTACTGCTAATAATTCTTTTGGTGATACACTACCTTCAGTTAGTTGCTCACCAACATTTATTTTGGTTCCTTTTTCTACTTTTAATTTAGCACCATACATTGTTAAATGTTCTCTTAATTCTTTATCATTTTTAACATATATTTTAAATCTTCCATTAACATCTTCTATTTTATCAACAGTACCTGTTATTTCAGATATAGTTGCTTTTCCTTTAGGAATACGTGCTTCAAATAATTCTTCAACACGTGGAAGACCTTGAGTAATATCTGTTCCAGCAACTCCACCTGTATGGAAGGTTCTCATGGTTAATTGTGTACCTGGTTCACCAATTGATTGAGCTCCCATGATACCAACTGCTTCTCCAATTTCTACTAAATTTCCAGTAGCAAGGTTACGTCCATAACATTTTTGACATACACCATGATTTGTACGGCATGTTAGAACTGTTCTTATATCAACTGTTTCAATACCAGCTTTTATAATCTTATCTGCAATAGTTTCAGTAATATATGTATCTTTTTCACAAATAACTTCTTTAGTTTCTGGATTAATTACTTTCTTACTAGTGAATCTTCCTAAGATACGATCATATAATGGTTCAATGATACCATCTTTATCATCTGTAAAGGCGCTTACAGATGATCCTTGAGTTGTTTTACAATCTTCTTCACGTACTATCATATCTTGAGCAACATCTACAAGACGTCTAGTCATATAACCTGAATCGGCTGTCTTTAATGCTGTATCAGCACTACCTTTACGAGCACCATGTGTAGATAAGAAGAATTCTGATACTGATAGTCCATCACTAAATGATGAAAGAATTGGAATTTCAACTGGTTCTCCATTTGGTTTAGCCATTATTCCACGCATACCAGCAAGTTGAACAAAGTTAGAAATTGAACCACGGGCTTTAGAATTCATCATGATGAAAATTGGATTATCTTCAAATTCTTCACCTTTAGCATATTCACTTAGCTCATCTTGAATTTCTTCTTTGGCTTTATTCCATACATCTATAACAAGATCAAATCTTTCTTTTTCGGTAATTAAACCTCTTTGGAATTGTTTATTGATCTTTTTGATTTCTTTATTACTCTTTTCAACTATTTCGTCTTTTTGTTTACTTCTTACGATATCTGAATAAGCTATAGTAATACCAGAATATGTTGAATATTTAAATCCTTGATCTTTAAGTTTATCTAAGAAGATAGAAGTTTCTGTAGTTCTATAGCGTTTAAACATTTGAGCTATGATTTTTTCTAGTGCTCCTTTATTAAATGGTTTAGCTCTATCTAATTTACTAATTTCTTCCTTGATATTTTTACCATAATCTATGAAATACTTACTTGGAGTTATTCCTTCAATATTATCACTTGATGGTTCATTTATATATGGGAATGAGTCTGGGAGTATTTCATTAAAGATTATTTTACCGGCAGTTGTTACTAGATATTTATCTTTATAGTTATCTAAAAATACCTTATGTTTAAATGATTTTACAGGAATAGCAATTCTTGTATGAAGGGTTATTTCTCTTCTTTGATATGCCATTAATGCTTCATTAGTATTTTTAAATGTTCTACCTTCTCCTTCTTCACCTGTTTTTTCCATAGTTATGTAGTAATTTCCTAAAATCATATCTTGTGATGGAGTTACTATTGGATCTCCATTTTTAGGACTTAGGATATTGTTTGCTCCTAACATTAGGATTCTAGCTTCTGCTTTAGCTTCTTCAGATAATGGTACGTGTACTGCCATCTGATCTCCATCAAAGTCAGCATTAAATCCTGTTGTAACTAAAGGATGTAAACGTATTGCTTTACCTGAAATTAGTTTTGGTTCAAATGCTTGAATTCCTAATCTATGCAATGTTGGTGCACGGTTTAGCATTACTGGATGTTCTTTAATTACATCTTCAACGACATCCCATACTTTAGGATCTTTATTTTCAATCATTTTCTTAGCTGCTTTAATATTATTTGCTAGTTCTCTAGATACTAAACCATTTATAACGTGTGGTTTAAATAATTCTAGAGCCATGTCTTTTGGCACTCCACATTGATACATTTTTAAGTCTGGACCTACTACGATAACAGAACGTCCTGAATAATCAACACGTTTTCCTAATAGGTTTTGACGAAAACGTCCTTGTTTTCCCTTTAACATGCTAGATAGAGATTTTAATGCTCTATTTCCAGCACCTGTTACGCTTCTACCACGTCTACCATTGTCAAATAAAGCGTCAACTGCTTCTTGAAGCATACGTTTTTCATTTTGAATAATAATAGATGGAGCGTTTAATTCTATTAATTTTTTTAGACGATTATTTCTATTAATTACTCTTCTATATAAATCATTTAAATCAGATGTTGCAAATCTTCCACCATCTAGTTGAATCATTGGTCTTAATTCTGGTGGTATTACTGGTAATGCTTCTAAAATCATCCATTCAGGTTTATTTCCTGAAGTTGCAAAAGCATTCAAAACATCCAATCTTTTTACCAAACGCACACGTCTTTGTCCTGTTGCGTTTGTTAATTCTTCTTGTAATTCTTTTAATTCTTTTTCTACATCTACTTCACTTAATAGTTGTTTAATTGCAGATGCTCCCATACCTACTTTGAAAGTATTTCCATACTTTTCATAATAGATACGATATTCTTTATCTGATAGTGTTTGTTTTTTAATAAGTGTTGTAGCTCCTGGATCTAGAACAACATAAGATACAAAGTATATTACTTCTTCTAAATCTCTAGGAGACATATCTAGACATAATCCAATATAAGAAGGAATACCTTTTACATACCAAATATGGCTAACTGGTGTAGCTAATTCGATATGTCCCATTCTTTCTCTTCTTACTTTAGATTTTGTTACTTCTACTCCACAACGGTCACAAATTATTCCTTTATATCTTAATCTTTTGTATTTACCGCAATTACATTCGTAATCTCTAGTTGGACCAAAGATTTTTTCACAAAATAATCCATCGCGTTCTGGTTTAAGGGTTCTATAATTAATTGTTTCTGGTTTTTTGATTTCTCCATATGACCAATCTCTAATTTCTTCAGGAGAAGCGATTCCAATTTTTAGAGCTTTAAAGTTATTAGCTTCAACCATTAGAAATCACCTCCTATTTCTTCAACGTCATCTAGTTCATCTTCTACCTCTTCTAAATCAATTATTTCATTATCTAATTCGTCAAGATTGTTATAATCTTCTTCAGTTGCATTTGCATCTTCAGCATCATAACCATCTTCATCCTCGTAATCATCTTCTAGTACATCACTGTCATCATCTATATCGTTTGGTATGCTTTCATTATTTGCAGTTACCTCTTCGATAAGTGGTGAATCATTGTCGTCATCATCTTCCATGCTTTCTAATTCTTTAAAACCTACTACTTCATCATCATTATTGATAACAGATATATTTAGGCCTAATGCCTGGAATTCTTTTATTAGTACCCGGAAGGCTTCAGGAATACCTGGTCCTGGTAGTGGATTTCCTTTTACGATAGATTCATATACTTTTACACGTCCTACAACATCATCTGATTTGTATGTTAATATTTCTTGTAATACATGTGATGCTCCGTATGCTTCTAAAGCCCATATTTCCATTTCACCAAATCTTTGTCCACCAAATTGAGCTTTTCCTCCTAGTGGCTGTTGTGTTACTAATGAATATGGTCCTGTTGATCTTGCATGTAGTTTATCATCTACCATGTGATGTAGTTTTACGAAATACATGACACCTACACTAATACGATGATCAAATGGTTCTCCAGTACGCCCATCATATAGTACTGTTTTTCCATCTTCATCCATACCAGCTTCTTTCATCATTTTCTGAACATCTTCAATACTAGCTCCATCTAATACTGGTGTTGCTACGTGAACACCTAGTTTTTTACAAGCCATTCCCATATGTAATTCTAATACTTGTCCGATGTTCATACGAGATGGAACACCTTGTGGATTAAGCATAATATCGATTGGAGTTCCGTCTGGTAAGTAAGGCATATCTTCTTCAGGTAAGATTAATGAGATAACACCTTTATTTCCATGACGTCCTGACATTTTGTCACCAATTTGTATTTTACGTTTTTGAATTATATATACTCTTACTACTTTACTTACTCCACTTGGAAGTTCATCATTATCTTCTTTAGTATATATTTTTACATCGTGAACAATTCCTTCTCCACCGTGTGGTACTACTAGCGATGAGTTTCTTACTTCTCTTGTTTTTTCTCCAAATATTGCGTGTAGTAATTTTTCTTCACTTGTTAAATCAGCCATACCTTTAGGGGTTACTTTACCTACTAAGATATCTCCTTCTTTAACTTCTGTTCCTATTTTAATGATACCATTTTCATCAAGATTTTTTCTAGCATCTTCTGATACGTTAGGAATGTCTCTTGTTATTTCTTCTGGGCCTAATTTGGTATCACGGCATTGTGTTTCATAATCTTCTATATGAAGTGATGTGTAAACATCATCTTTTACTAATCTTTCATTCATGATAACAGCATCTTCAAAGTTATAACCATTAAAAGTCATGAAAGCGATAGTCATATTTTTACCAAGGGCAAGTTCTCCTTTATCAGTACTTGGTCCATCGGCGATAATTTGACCTCTTTTAATTTTGTCACCTTTTCTGACAATTGGTTTATGATTAGCTGTTTCTCCTTGATTTGATCTTTCAAAAATAGATAAATTATAAGTGTCTGTTCCTTTAGCATTTTTAACAACTATTTTTTTAGCATCTACGTATTCAACAACTCCTGCTGCTTTAGATACTACTACAGCTCCTGAATCTCTTGCTGCTACATATTCTACACCAGTTCCTACGAATGGCGCTTCTGTTGTTAATAATGGTAGTGCTTGACGTTGCATATTAGCTCCCATTAGAGCACGAGTTGCATCGTCATGTTCTAGGAAAGGAATAAGACTAGTAGTTACTGATACGACTTGTTGTGGTGATACATCGATATAATCAACTTTATCAGCTGGAATTATAACATTTTCACCATTTAATCTACCTGCTACTTGTTCATCTTCTATATATCCTTCATCATTAACATTTACTGTAGCTTGTGAAATATAAAAATCTTGTTCTTCATTTGCTGTTAGATATTCAACAGTATCTGTTAATTTTCTATTTTCTACTTTACGGTATGGAGTTTGAATAAATCCATATTCATCAACTTTGGCATAACTTGCTAAAGAAGTTATAAGTCCTATGTTCTGTCCTTCTGGAGACTCTATTGGACATATTCTTCCATAGTGTGATGCATTAACGTCACGTACTTCCATACCAGCTCTATCACGAGATAATCCTCCTGGTCCTAGGGCTGATAATCTTCTTTTATGAGTAAGCTCTGCTATAGGGTTTACTTGATCCATAAATTGAGATAATTGGCTAGAACCAAAGAATTCTTTAATAACAGCTGTTACTGGTCTAATATTGATAAGAGTTTTTGGTGTTACAGTTTCAATATCTTGTGTTGTCATTCTTTCTCTTACGACTCTTTCCATACGAGCTAGACCAATTTTTAATTGATTTTGTAATAATTCTCCTACTTGTCTAATACGTCTATTACCTAGATGGTCTATTTCATCATCATGACCTATTCCATCTAATAAGTTTAAGTAATATGATACAGTAGCATAAACATCAGGAATAGTTAGTATTCTTGTGTCTATTGTTTGATCATTACCTATTACTTTCACTTTCTTCTTAGGATCTTTTGGAGAGTATAAATATAACACTTGAATGATGTTATTAGTATTTAATTCATCATTTACTTTTACTTCTTCTCTTCCATAACCATCTTTTAATAATTCTTGTAATTTTATATATACTTCTTTGGTAATTTTAGTTCCATCTTTAAATATTGTTTTTCCATCTACGACGATATCTTGAGCTAAAACATTATTTAGGAGACGATCTGTTATATTTAAACGTTTATTAAATTTGTAACGTCCAACTTTTGCTAAGTCATAACGAAAATTGTCAAAGAATCTTGTTATTAATTGGTTCTTTGATGAGTCTAATGTAGTTGGTTCTCCTGGTCTTAATTTTTCATATATTTCTATAAGAGCTTCATCAGTATTCTTTGTAGAATCTTTTTCAATAGTATTTTTAAGATATGGATCATCATTAAATACTTCTAGGATTTCTTTATCTGATGATAAACCAAAGGCTCTTAATAATGTTGTTACTGGTACTTTTCTTGTTCTATCAATACGAACATAAATGACATCTTTAGCATCCATTTCATATTCTAACCAAGTACCTCTTGTTGGTATAACTTTAGTGGCAAAAACTGGTTTACCATTTTTGTCAATTTCTTTTGAATAGTATACACTTGGAGATCTTACTAATTGAGAAACAATTACTCTTTCAGCTCCATTAATGATGAAAGTACCACTATCAGTCATTAACGGCATATCACCTAAGAATATTTCTTGTTCCTTAACTTCTCCTGTTTCATTATTAAATAATCTTGTTTGTACCTTCAAAGGTGATGCATAAGTTATTTGTCTATCTTTACACTCTTTTAGAGAATATCTTGGAGTATCAAATTCATACTCTCCAAATTCTAGGGATAGACTACCTGAAAAACTTTCGATAGGGAATAAGTCCTCAAACACTTCCTTTATTCCTTCTCTTCTGAACCATTCATATGATTCTTTTTGTATTTGTAATAGATTGTCAAGTTCTAATGAATTTTTGATCATAGAAAAATTTCTTCTTTTTCTATAGTCACCACTTTGCTTTAATTTATAAGCCATTAATATTTTCACCCCAATGCCTAGATTTTATTACACGCCAAAAAGAGACGCGTTTCCAATATATAATGTTACCATTTAGATTGTAAAAAGTCAACGAAAAAAAAAGACTTTTTAAAAGTTTTTAAGATAATTAATTTGTAGTTTATTTTATTCTGCATATTACGATATAAAAGCCTTTTGATTTATCTTTAATTTCTATATCATATACTTTTTCTAACTCTTTTATCATTGTTTTTACTCCATGATCTTTTCGCATGACAAACCATAATTCTCCATTATTTTTTAAATGTTCTTTAGCATCAAATAAAAATATTCTTATTATTTCTTTGCCTGCTCTTATGGGTGGATTAGTTATGATATAGTTATATTTTTTGTTTATGTTTTCATAAATATTACTTTTAAAAATATTAGTATTGTTTAGATTTAGATTTCTACTGTTTTCTTTTGACAGGGATATGGCTCTATCTGTTATATCACACATATCTACTAATGAATTAGGATAAGTGGTAGCTAGAATGATTCCTATTATTCCATAGCCACAGCCTAAGTCTAGTATATTTCCTGTTAAATCATTTTCAGTTATATTTTCGAGTAATAGTTTAGTTCCATAATCTAATTTATCTTTTGAAAATACTCCATTATTTGTATATAATTTATAATATTTATCTTTAAAGTTTATAGTTATTATTTTTTTATTATCTATTAATTCTTTATTTTCTTCAAAATATTGACTCATAATACTCCTTATAAGAAAAAAAGACTATTAAATAGTCTTATTTTAATTCTACTGTAGCTCCAGCTTCTTCGAATTTAGCTTTAATTTCTTCAGCTTCAGCTTTGTCAACGCCTTCTTTAACGTTTCCACCATTATCAGCGATATCTTTAGCTTCTTTTAGACCTAAACCAGTAATATCTCTTACTAATTTAATTACAGGAATTTTATTTCCACCTGCTGAAACTAGAACAACATTAACTTTAGATGGTCCTTCTTCAGCTGCTGCAGCTCCTGCTGCAACTGGTGCTGCTGCTACTGCAGTTGGATCTACACCAAATTCCTCCTTCATTGCGTCTACTAATTCTTTAACTTCAAGAATTGTCATTTCTTTTAAAGCGCTGATAAAATCTTCTTTATTTAATTTTGCCATTTTATTTCCTCCTTAATTTAATATTTTTTTTAATTATTTTGTTTCTTCTTTTTCTTTAGAATATAAATCTAAGCATATTGATAAGTCTCTTACTGTTGCTATCATTCCTCCAGCTAACATAGTAAGTAAACCTTCTCTTGATGGTATTTTTGCATATTCATTTAATTCATCAATATTTGCAACTTTACCTTCAACGATACCAGCTTTTACTTCAAGAGCTTCATGACTCTTAGCAAATTCACTTATTATTTTTACTGGGGCTAACTCATCAGTTGAGAATGATATCGCAGTTGGACCTTCTAAATAATTTGTTAAGTCATAATCAGTTTCATCTACGGCTCTTTTTGTTAAAGTATTTTTATATACTTTATAATCAGAACCTGATTCTCTAAGCTTTCTCCTTAGTTCATTAACTTCAGATACTTTTAGACCACGAGCATCAAATAAAACAACTGATTTAGCATTATCAAATTTTTCTTTGATTTCTGCTACTACTGCTTTCTTTTGTTCAATTATTTTTGCATTTGCCATATCAACTACTCCTTTCTTTATATATAGTCAAATATAGCCAAATTAAAATCCCTCTAGAATTCGAGGGATAAATTTCTAATATATGAATTTATTCCTCGGTAAGATTTTCAAACTATAAATAGTCCTTACTGTCTTTGGCATAATTCTTCTAAGCGGTTATATTATATAATAACATCTTCTATTTGTCAAATGAATTAATATCTAATTTAATTCCAGGGCCCATAGTTGATGATATTGAAATGTTTTTAACGTATATTCCTTTAGCTGATTGTGGTTTTGCTTTTAAAATTACATTTACAAAAGCTTTTAAGTTTTCAATTAGTTTAGCATCATCAAAGCTTGCTTTTCCGAAGATACTATGTACATTTCCGAAAGAATCAGTACGATAGTTTACTTTTCCTTTCTTAGTTTCTTCGATTGCTTTTGCTACATCTGTTGTAACAGTACCAGTCTTAGGGTTTGGCATTAGACCTTTTGGTCCTAGTAATTTACCAATTTTACCTAACATAGGCATCATTTCTGGTGTAGCTATGATAACATCAAAATCAAACCAATTTTCTTTTTCAATCTTTGTAATCATGTCTACGTCACCAACATAGTCAGCTTTTGCTGCTTCTGCTGCTTTAGCTTGATCTCCTTTAGCTAGAACTAAGATTTTCTTTGTTTTACCAGTTCCATTAGGTAGAACAACAGCTCCTCTTAATTGTTGATCAGCTTTTTTAACATCTAAGTTTAAGTTCATTGCGACTTCTAAAGTTGAATCAAATTTAGCATTAGATGTCTCTTTAACTAATTTTATTGCTTCTTCAATATCATATGTTTTTGTTCTGTCTATTTTTTCTAAATTAGCAATATATCTTTTACTTTTTTTCATAATTACCTCCTTTGTGGTTCATGCGGACTTAATCCTTCCACTAGGCTTTAACCTAATTAGGAATTATTATATTTTTATTCTACTTCGATTCCCATGTTACGAGCTGTTCCTTCAATAATTTTCATTGCACCTTCAACATCGTAAGCATTTAAATCTGGCAATTTAATTTCTGCAATTTCTCTTAATTGATCCTTAGTAATTGTAGCAACTTTTTCACCATTAGAAGTACCTTTCTTAATTTTAGCTGCTTTCTTTAGTAAAAATGCTGCTGGTGGAGTCTTTAATACCATATCAAATGTTCTATCTTCATAGACAGTAATTTCAACTGGTAATACATCTCCCATCTTATCTCTAGTTGCATCATTAAATTTAGTACAAAATTCTTGTAAATTAATTCCTGCAGGTCCTAATGCAGTTCCAACTGGTGGAGCTGGTGTAGCTTTACCGGCAGGTATTTGTATTTTATATGTTTTAGCAATTTCTTTTGCCACGAAAAACACCTCCATATTCATATATTTCATTTTTTCGCGAGTGGTAATAGCGACATGCAAAGGCTGTCCGCCAAATTCTTTGCCTCCCACTTATTAAACCTAATTCTCGTTGCGGTTATAATAATATCATAAAACTTATTTGTTTTCAACTGTTTTTTATACTTTTTTACTATTTTTAATATTAAACTAACTATTATTTTTACAACTCAAAGTATATTATAAGAACTTTTTTTATTATTCTATTATTGAAAGATTTATTATTTTTGATATAATGATTATATAGTAGGATGGTGGTATTGTGATAAAGATTGATAATACTATAAAAGTTTTAATTTTTGGGATAGTTGTTGGTATTGTTATAGTATTGGTTATATTAATTGGTTTATATAATGCGGATGCTATAAATTTTGGTAGTAATAAATGTGATGTAGATTCTATTGCAAAAGAAAAATATACTACTAAGGAAAAGAATGAATATAGTTATGAGAAATTGGAGGGGTTATATAGTTATAAAAAAGATAGTAGTAATGAAGAATTAGATAAGATAGTTTATAATTTATATTTATATAAGAATGGTACATATGTTTATAGTTTATCTGATGATAATAAGGTTGGGGAAATTGGTAATTATATTATTAAAGATAGTAATATTCGGTTGAATTCTTTGTTTGCTTTTAATAGTGATGGTGGTATTTATTCTAATTTTGAAGGTAAGTTATTGACTATTATGAATTCAACACAATTAAAAGTAAATGATATTATTTTTTATAAGAATAATAAAGATGAGAAAGATTTTTTAGAAAATAATAATTTTATTGATGTTATTGACAAGCGATCAATAACTAATAAATATGATTCTATGAATATGTTAAAGTAAAAAAACATCCTAACAATTATGTTAGGATGTTTTAATTATCCACAATGTTGTTGAAAAGTATATTTAGATACTTTCTATGTCCGATAAATCTACTTCCACTGTTGTTTCTTGACCAAATAAATCTACTGATACATTTAATTTTTGTGTCTTCATATCAACATCTATAATTTTACCAGACATGTTTTTAAATGGTCCATCTAATATTTTAACCATTTTACCTGTTTCTAATTCTTTTGTTACATCGATACGACTTAAGCCCATTGTATTTAGTATTCTGTCTACTTCTGCTGGTTCTAGTGGAATAGGTTTAGCTCCTTTACCTGAGGAACCAATAAATCCTGTTACTCCTTGAGTATTTCTAACTATATACCAAGCTTCATCTGACATAACCATTTCTACTAAAACATAACCTGGAAACATCTTTTTTATTTTTTCTTTTTTAACACCATTTTTTACATCTACTATTTTTTGTTCTGGAACTATAACACGATATATATTCTTGTGAAGTTCCATAGAATTAATCATCATTTCTAATTTTTCTTTTACTTTATATTCATATCCAGTAACGGTATTTACTACATACCATTCTTTTTTTTCTGGAGTAGCATTTTCTAATTCTTTTACTTCTTCAGCCATTATACAGCACTCCTTACTAAAGTGATAATCCAATCAATTGCATAAAAATATAAACCTAAAAATAACATAAATAATACTGCTGTTACAGAATATTTAACTAAGTCTTTAAGACTTGTCCATCTGATACGTCCAATTTCTTTTTTTACACCTTTAAAATAACGACCAATTGATTTAAAAATCTTTTTCATAAAATCCTCCCTAAAATGATGAGTGTTTAAATTTATCTAAAATAAAAACACTTCCGTGTTGCTATTAATATAGCACTTTTATCTATTTATGTCAATTATTATTAGTAGTTTTATTTATTTATATTCCTTTTTTAGAATTCCGTAGTCTAAAAAGTCTTTATATTCATTTAAGCTTTGTATATATGCGCTTTCTCTTCTTATACCTTCAAGTTTAAAACCTAGTTTCTCTAGTACTCTTTTGGAACTATAATTATTTTCTATTGTATTGGCATATATTTTGTTTAATTTTAATTTATTAAATCCGATATTTAATATTTTTTTACAAGCTTCAGTACAATATCCTTTATTACAATAATCAGCATCAACAATGTATGATATTTCTGCATTATTATTTATTTCTTTAATTTTTATTGCTATAAACCCAATTGGAGTTCCATCTTTTAGGCAAACTGTTAATGAGTCAATATATCCTTCATTAATACTTTTAACTTTTTTTTCTAAAAAGACGATTCTTTCTTCTCTAGTATTATTTTTAATACCTCCTAAAAATGTTTGTGTTATTTCTTGTTTGTCCATCTTTAAAATCATATCAACATCATCAGTTGTTGTTGCTCTAATAATTAATCTTTTTGTTTCTAATGGTAATAAAGATATTAATAATCTATTTTTCATTTTTTCCTCCAAAACAATATTTATAAACTTATTAAATATATTATAGTTTTAATCTAGTTAATGGTCAATACATATTATTTGGTAATAATTTTACCAATATAGTTAATATATTTTACCAAATATTTAGTTTTTTTCTTATTTATTTATAATTAAATTGTGAAGGAGATTTTAATATGGATTTTGGTAATAAGGTACAAATACTTAGAAAGAATCATAATATTTCACAAGAGAATTTAGCAATTATACTTAAGATAAATAGAAATCATCTATCTAGAATAGAGACCGGTAAGTCTGAACCTACTTTATCTATTATTAGAGATATTGCTAATTATTTTAATGTTGATGTGGCTAGTTTGATGGATATGGATAATAGAAGAATGAATACTAAGGATAAAATAAATGCTATTGATGAAGGATGTCATCATTTGATAGATGATGATTTGGATACATTATTAAGATTAATATCTGTTATGAGAGAAGAGTATGTTAAGAAAGAAAAATAGAATCTTTCTTTTTTTTATTATATATATTATAATTGTTTTGAGGTGTCGTGATGATTATAAGTAGTAATTGGGAAGATTATAAATGTTTAGCTAGTGGAGATGGTGAAAAGATAGAGAAATGGGGAAATGTTATATTACGAAGACCTGATCCTCAAATAATATGGCCTAAAAGTAGTAATAGTATATGGAATAATTGGGATGGATTTTACCATAGAAGTAATAAAGGGGGAGGTAATTGGGAATTTAGAAGAAAGTTAGATGAATACTGGACTGTTAAATATAACGATTTAACATTTAAGGTAAGTCCTACTAATTTTAAGCATACTGGAATATTTCCTGAACAGGCTGTTAATTGGGATTTTATTATGGATATGATTAAGAAGGAGAATAAGGATGAGTTTAGAGTTCTTAATTTATTTGCATATACGGGATGTGCTAGTATGGCAGCATCTAAAGCTGGTGCTAGTGAAGTAGTTCATGTTGATGCTGCAAAAGGAATGGTAGAGTGGGCTAAAGAGAATAGAGATTTATGTGGTCTTAGCGATAATAAAATAAGATTTATAGTGGATGATGTAATTAAATTTTTAGAAAGAGAGAAAAGAAGAGGTAGGACATATCATGGGATAATTATGGATCCTCCTAGTTATGGTAGAGGGCCTAAAGGCGAGGTATGGAGACTTGAGGATAATTTAGGAGAATTATTAATTAGGGCTAAGGATGTATTGGATGATGATTATTCATTTTTACTTATTAATTCTTATACGACTGGTTTATCTCAGGTATCTTTAAATAATATTTTAAAGCTTACGTTTGAGAATAGTAAAATAAAAACAGGAGAGATAGGATTACCAATAGAAGAAAATGATTTGGTACTTCCTTGTGGTATATATGGAAGAGTTACAAAAGATTAATATTATTTATGAAGATAATCATCTATTAGTGGTAGAGAAGCCAGTAAATATACCTGTATGTGAAGATAGTTCTCATGATTTAGATTTATTAACGATGTTAAAGAAATATATTAAAGATAAGTATAATAAGCCTGGTAATGTTTATTTGGGTCTTGTTCATAGGTTAGATAGGCCTGTAGGTGGGATAATGGTATTTGCTAGGACTAGTAAGGCTAGTAGTAGATTAAGTAAGCAAATACAAGAACATAAGATGGATAAGATATATTATGCTGTTATTAATGGCAAGATAGATAGTGAAGGGGAGATGTTTGATTATTTATATAAAGATAAGAAGAATAATCAATCTTATGTTACAGATAAAGATATCGGGAAAGAGGCTAAATTAAGATATAGAAGGATAGATTATAATGAAGAATTAAATTATAGTTTAGTAGAAATATTCCTTTATACAGGAAGAAGTCATCAAATTAGAGTACAATTTGCTAGTAGAGGATATCCGTTAGTGGGTGATCAAAAATATGGTAAAGATAGGGATAATAAAACTAATATAGCCTTATATTCTCATAAGTTAGTATTTAATCATCCTGTAACTAAAGAGAGATTGGAATTTAATTTAGATATACCAAAAAGATACCCTTTTGATTTGTTTTAGGGTATCTTTTTTATGTTATTTTTGTTATACTTATTTTAGAATAATGGTGGTGATTTATATATGAGTTTAGAAGAGTTAAAAGCATTACAAGATAAAGTAATAAAAAAGAGTAAAACTATTAACATAATTACTTTTATTATTTGTGTTGCTGTTGTGGTAATTACTTTTATTATATTATCTGTTAATATTTCTTTATTAACTAATTATTTATATTTTATGAATTTGTTTATTACTTTTTTGTTTGAAGTATTCTTTGTGATTGCTATATCATTAATTATAAAAAATATTTTGTTGGGAAAAGATATTAAAATATTTAATAAATACTTTAAGGAAATATTTGTTCTTACTTCATTAAAGAAAGTATTTAGTGATATAACTTACGAGTATGATAAAGGTCTGGAAGAAAGTGTTATAGGTAATTCAGAATTAATTGGGCTTGGAGATAGATATAGTTCTAATGATTATATTAAGGCTAAATATAAAGATATTAATTTTGAACAAGCTGATATTCATATAGAAGAGGAAGTTGAAGTAGAAGATAGAGATGGAAAGAAAAGAACAGAATGGAGAACTTTATTTCTAGGTAGATGGATGATATTTGATTTTAATAAGAAATTTAAATATAATATTCATGTTTATCAAGGAAATTTTAATATATGGTGGGATAAAAAATATAAAAAAGTAACTTTGGAAGATGAAGATTTTAATAAAAATTTTACTGTAGTTGCGGAAAATGAGCATGATGCTTTTTATATATTAACGCCTCATTTTATGGAGAAGATAAAGGAAGTTGTTAAAAATTTAAATGGCGATGTTAGTTTTGGTTTTGTTGATAATAAGTTGCATGTTGCAATAAATAATTATGAAGATTCATTTGAACATAATATATATAAAAGAATTAATGAAGAAGAAATATATAATAAAATAATGAAAGATATTGTAATAATAACTAAATTTGTTGATGAATTAGATTTAGATAATGATTTGTTTAAGGATGGTGTATAAGAATGAGTATATGGTTTTTAATTGGAATTGTATTATTAATAATAATTGTTATTGGATGGTATATATCTAATTTAAATAATTTGAGGAGAAGTAATATTAAAATAGATGAAGCTTTGTCAGGGATTGATGTGGCACTAACTAAAAGATATGATGTATTAACGAAGATGATTGAAGTGGTTAAAGGATATGCTAAATATGAACAAGAAACATTGTTTAAAATAATTCAGGTTAGAGAGAATATGAATATTAAAGAGCTTAAAGAAGCTAAGGAATCTATGGATGATGGTTTCGATAAGATAAATGCTTTAGTTGAGAATTATCCTGATTTGAAGGCTGATGAAAGCTTTAAAATATTACAAAAAACTATTGTTGATGTTGAGGAGCATTTGCAAGCTGCTAGAAGATTATATAACTCTAATGTTTCATTATATAATCAACTTGTTGAATCATTTCCTACTAATGTTATAGCAAATGCTAATGGTATGAAGAAAAGAGATTTCTTTGAAGCTGAGGATAAAGCTCGTGAGAATGTTAAAGTTGATGTAAGTAAGTAATATATTTTTATTCTATTGATGTAATGAAAGGTTGTATTAATATATGAGTATTGATGAATTAAGAAGAATTCAGAAAAGTATTAAGAGTAAGTCTTTAATTATAGATATAAGTAGTTATGTAATTATCATTATAGTGTTATGCTGCCGTTATTTTTCTTTAAAAAATAGTATTTATTCAGTTATTGTTGATGATTTATTTTCTTGTATTATTAATGTACTAATAATAGTTGCATTAATAAGGGGTGTTTTTATTAAAATAAAGCAATTTGTTATTGAAAGAGAATTAAAAGAATTTAATGATAATTATAAAAAAACTTTTATTCTTTCTTCTTTAATGAAAAGTTTTGATAATTTAACATATGATTTTGATAGAGGCCTTCCAATGGATGTTATAGCTAGTACAGAATTAATAGATTTAGCAGATGCATATAGTTCAAATGATTATGTATCAGGTACTTATAGAAATATAAGATTTGAGCAAGCTGATGTTATAATTGAAAAAAGAGACGAGGATGATGATTATATAAAAGTTTTTTTAGGTAAATGGATAATTTTTGATTTTGGTAAAAAATTTTATTCTAATATACATATTTATAAAAGAAGTTTAAAAAATTGGTGGAAAGGTAAATATAAAGAAATAAAGCTTGAAGATGAAACATTTAATAAAAAATATTTGGTTTTTGCTGAGAATGAGCATGATGCTTTTTATGTTTTAACTCCTCATTTTATGGAAAAGATAGATAGTGTTATGAGTAAGTTAGATTGTGAAGTTAGTTTAGGTTTTGTTGATAACAAATTACATATTGCTATAAATAATTATAATGATTCTTTTGAATATAATGTATATAAAGAAATTAATGAAGAAAAAATAATAAGTGAAGTGTCAAAAGATATTAAGATAATTATTGATTTTGTTGATGAATTACAATTAGATAATGATTTGTTTAAGAATAATTAAAAAGAAATCTTAATTTTAAGATTTCTTTTCTATTTTAGAGTTTATTTCATTCCATGATAATACTCTTCTTTTTATGTAAGGGTGTTTATTATATTCATCAAATAGAATAGTATCTATATTATTACTTGTTAATTGATCATAGTTATAAAAACTATCATCAATCATTAGATCTATATTATTTTTTTTACATATATCTACTTTATCTTTGGCATCTATAAATATTCCATCTATTTGAAGTTTATGTTTATGGCAATAGTTATTTATTATGTTATGCATGTCTGTTACATGACTGTTAGTTCTTGCTGTTATTATATATATTTCGTTTCCTTGTTCTTTTAACTTATTAATAAATGATACTGCATTTGTTTTAGGTTCTACTTCTGTATAAATCATTTCTAAATATTCATTTAAGAAGATATCTACATAATTATTATTACTCCATAATTTATCTACTGTTATTTTATGCTTTTTTATAAATTCATTTTCAAATTCCATTACTTTTTCATTTGTAGAACATATGGTATTATCTAAATCTATTCCTATTCTCATATTATCACCTCTAATTATCCATATATTATCTAATGATCAAAATGAATATGCAATACTATATTCATTATTATCTAACAATTTTTCTAATATGTAAATATAATAATTTGAATTTGGATCTTGATTTTCTATATTAATTATATAATAATTATCTATTTTTATTATTAGTTTTTTCAGTATTATTCTCTTTTAATTGTGAATAGATATACTTAGATATTTTTTCATTTTTATTGAGAAAATAATAGCCTATAGATTCTAGTTTTGGTAAGGTTACTATTGATATTTTTTCATTGCTAATAAGGAAGAAGTCTCCTATTTTAGTTAGGTTTGGTAGATTTATTTCTTCTAATTCCTTATTATTAGGCATAAACCAATCTCTTATTGTCTTTAGATTTGGTAGTTCTAATTTAGTTATTGTTGTGTTCCAATTTAAATATTTATCATTAATATGCTTTATATTATTATCAGTTATTTCTATAATTTGATTAAACTTATTTGTTTTTATTATTATATATTCTTTATTCTTTAACTTAATTATAATATTTTTACCAGTTTCATTATTATGTATTTCAATTTTATCTATGTTATTAAATTCATCAATAAAGTTATCTTCTATCTCTTTATCATATAGTTTGATGGTTTTATTCTTTAAATCAATAATAAAATAATCTACTAGTATAAATCTACTTTTGTCTAATTGCTTTGGTTTACCTTTATCAATAATAACATTATTAGGACAATAATAGATGTTATTCAATTCATAGTTATATCTATACCATTTATCATTATCTGCACAAATATAATTTTCTAGTGAAAAACCATATATGTTATATGGATTTTGATTTATTTTAAGTCCATATTCTTTTTCAAAGGCATATGTTAGTCCTTTGTTAATGTTTTCTAAATTTCCTCCAAATGTTGAATCAGAGTTTTTTACATGATGATTGTATCTATTTGTAATAAGTAAGAAATTTCCTTGTTTTGTAAATTGAATACTAATTACTGACTTCCCATAAGGATCATCTCTTTTTGGGACTTTTTCTCTTTTTATTTTATCAACATCTTTTTTTACAGCCCAGAATACATGATTTCTTTTTAATCTACCACCTTGAAAGGTGCATATTTCTTCATCTTTTCTATAATATTTCTTGAATTTTTGTATTTCTTCTTCAGTATTACATTCATAAAAATCGTATCCTACATCACTTAATAATTCTTTAACTGATTTGTTTGTTTGAGGTTTATCTTTTTCAATATCAATAAAACTATATATATATTCTTTAAAATATTCTACATAGTTATTATTTATTATATCATCATATAAGAAATGGTTTGGAGAAAATTTGGATAGAATAACTTTTGAAAGTAGTCCTTCTGTTTCAAGAATAGTTGGAAATAGTTTTCTACATAATTTAGCAAATTTTTCTCCATAGTTTTTCTTTAATATACTATAGTCTCTGTCCATTTTACCACCTCATTATTATGGAATAATACGCTATTTTTTTCTAAATAATCTTTTTAATATTGAATTATTATTATGTTTATTATTCTTCTCTTTATTTATTTGTAAGGATGAGAAATACTCGTTGTTATGAAGAAAGAAGTCTCCTATTACTTTTATATTTGGTAAGTTTATTGTATTGATTCTTTTATTATAATATAAGCAATTAATTCCTGTTTGTTCTAATTGTGGTAATGATAAGGTTTCCAATTCTATATTAGCAAATAAAAAACAGCTTCCTATATTTTTTAGTTTTGGCATATTTATTCTTTTTATTTTATTGTTTTTATATAAAAAGAAATTACCTATAGATTCAATGTTTGGAAGATTTATACTAATTATTTCTTCATTAAGTGGTAAAAAATAACTGTCAATTTCTTTTACTTTTGGTAAATTTAAATTTATATTTTTTTTGTGTGTATATAAAAAGCAGTACTTTATTGTTTCAAGTTCTGGTAAATCAAGTTCTGATAATTCCTTATTATTATATAAAAAATTATCTGCTACTATTTTTAGTTTAGGTGCGTTAAGTTGTTCTAAAATTATATTGTCACATAAGAATCCTTTACCTGTTGATTCAAGCTTTGGTAAAGATAGTTTAGTTAAACTTTTGTTAAACATTAAGAAATAGTGACCTGTTTCTTTTAAATTAGGAAGACTTACATCATTTATTTTGGTATTTGCTGATATAAAGTTATCTTCTGTTTTTGTCAAGTTTGGGAATTCTATTTTGGTTAATCCTCTATTCCAGGCTAAGAAACTTTCTCCTACCTTTTCTAAATTTGGTAGATTTACTTTAGAAAGATGGCTGCTATATACTAAATAATTATTTCCTACTTCTTTAATGTTTTTATCATCTATACTTGTAATCCTATTATAATTATTTGTTACTATTGTAATGTCTTCTTTATTTTTAATTTTTATGGTTATTATTTTGTTTTTATCTTTTTTGGAGATTTCTATTTTATCAATTTTTTTCAAATCATCAACAAAGGAATCAATTAAGCTTTCATCATATAGTTTAATTGTTTTTTCTTTTAAATCTACAATAAAATAATCTATTATTATGTATCTGCTTTTATCAAATGTTTTTATTTTTCCATTATCAATTATAATGTTTTTAGGGCAATAATAAATATTATTTAATTCATAGTTATATTTATGATTTCTCCCATCATCTGCTAAAGTATAATCTGATAATCTTATATTCTTTAATTCTTTTTGGTTAATTTGGAGGCCATATTCTTTTTCAAAGGCATGAGTTAGACCTGGAATAATATTTTCTAAATTATTAGAGAATGTGGCATCTGGATTATTTACATGATGATTATATCTATTTTTTATTGATAGAATATTTCCTTTTCTTGAAAACTGAATACTTATTACGGATGTTCCATATTCATCTTCTCGATCTGGATTTGGAAAATCTTCCCTTTTTATTTGATCTACATCTTTTTTTATGGCCCAAAAGACATAGCATCTTTTTAATCTACCACCACGGAATGTACATAGTCTTTCTTCTTTTTTGTAATACTTTTTAAATGATTGTATATCTCTTTCGGTATTGCATTCATAGAAGTTATATCCTGCATCATTAAATAATTCTTTTACAGTTTTATCAACTATTACTTCTTTCTTTTCAAAATCCATATAATTATATATATATTCTTTAAAATCTTCAATAAGATTTTGATTTATTATGTCATTATACAAATAACAACTAGGTGCAAATAATGAAAGAATAATATTTGATAATAATCCTTCTGTTTCTAATATGGTGGGAAATAATTTTCGACACATTTGAGCAAATTTCTCACCATAATTCTTCTTTAGAATTTTATAGTCTTTATTCAACTTTCCCACCTGCTTTATTTAATTATATATTATTTTATGTTGTTTTCATAGTATTATAATTAAAATAGATATTTATTTTTTTAATAAATATCTATTTTCTTGTTTCTATCCATATAATCTTTTTAGATATATTGAATTTTTTCCTATATCTATTCTTATAATATCAGGATTATTTTCATCATCTATTATTCTTCCATATGAACTATCTAATGGTCCGAATGTATATATATTACTATACTCTTGATAATTTTTGTCTAATAATTTTTCTGATATATAAATATAGTCATTTATTTTAGGTAATGTATCTATATCTTGAAATTCTATATTTATAGTGTATTCTTTGTTTTTATCATCAATAAAAGTGTACATAAAATTATCTCTTTTTATTATCTTTAATTTTTTCATCTTATTCCTCCTATATATTATGGCTATATTAACTCTAATTATATTTTCCTACTTCTTTTAAAATTTGTAAAGATAATTTTTTTATTTTTTGACTATTAATCATAAATTTTTTTCCTTTTTTTTCTAAATTTGGGAGATTAACTTCTTTTATAATTAAAATTTTGTTTTGGCTTAAGAAATTATCTCCTACTTCTTTTAGTTTTGGAAGATCAATTTTAGTTAAATATTGATTCCATTCCATAAAGGCATCTCCTGTTTTTTCTAAATTTGGGAGATTTATTTCTGATATAATTCCATTTTGACATAAAAAATAATCAGCTACTTCTTTTAGTTTTGGTAAATCTAATTTTCTTAAACGCTTATTGCTAGCCATGAAGGCATCTCCTACTTCTTCTAAATTTGGTAAATTTACTTCTGATATAGAAGCACTTTCCAATAAAAACCATTTTCCTGTCTTTTTTAGTTTTGGCAAGTTTATTTTACTTATTTTTTTAGTAAAGCTTAAAAATATTTCACCTACTTCTTCTAAATTTGGCATATTTATTTCTTTTATAATATTGTTTTTGTTTATAAAAGAATCTCCTACTACTTTTAAATTTGGTAAATCTAATGTTGTTAAACTATAATTCCAAGATAAGAAACAATCTCCTACTATTTCTAATTTTGGTAGATTTATTGTTGATATCCCTGAGTTTGATCCTATAAACCAATCTTTTGTTTCTTTTAATTCTGGTAAATATAATTCTTTTAAGTTTAAGTTGTTTGCCATAAAGTAATAGCCTACTTTTTTTAATTTGGGTAAGTTTATATTAGATAAATCTGAGTAATGTAGATAATTATCTTTTATTATTTCTGTATTTTTATCATCAATAGATACTATTTGATTTAAGTCATCAATTGTTATTATTACATCTTCTTTTCCATTTAACTTTATTATTATTTGTTTATTATTATTTGTTCTTTTGATATTTATACTTTCTATATTTTTAAAGCTATCTGGAAAACAATCACTGATATAATCATCATATAATTTTAGTGTTTTTTCTTTCATATCTATTATGAAGTACTCTATTATTATATATCTGCTTTTGTCATATTGTTTTACTTGGCCATTGTCTATAATAACATTATTAATGCAATAATATATGTTGTTTAATTCATGATTACATTTATACCATTTGCCGTCATCTGCTTTTAAATAAGATGATAAATAAAAATAATTTCTTTCGTTTTGATTTATTTCCAAATCATATTCTTTTTCAAAAGCATTTGTTAGTCCTGGTATAATATTATCTAAATTATTTGAAAAAGTAGCATCTGGATTGTTGATTGTGTGATTGTATCGGTTTTTTATTGATAGGGTATGCCCTTGTCTGGTGAATTGAATGCTTATTACTGATGTACCATATTCATCTTCTCTAGTTGGATTTTTAAAATCTTCTCTTTTGATTTGATCTATATCTTTTTTTACGGCCCAAAATACGTAACATTTATCTAATCTTCCACCATTAAAGGTACATAATTCTTCTCCTTTAGCATAATACTTCTTAAAAGACTGAATATCCTCTTCAGATTTACATTCGTAAAAATTATAGCCAGCATCACTCAATAGTTCCCTAACTGATTTGTTAATTTCTATTTCCTTTTTTTCGACATCTACTAAACTGTAAATATAATTTTTAAAATTATCTATCATTATTGCCTTTTTTAAATCATCATATAAGGAATGATTTGGAGAAAACTTAGATAGGATTATACTTGATAGTAGTCCTTCTTGTTCTAAAAGAGATGGAAATAACTCCCTACATAATTGGGCAAATTTTTCTCCATAGTGCTTCTTTAATATTTTATAGTCCTTATTCATAATTGGTCTCCTTAATTTTGTTGATTATTATTTTGCTTTTTCAGTAACCTTTTTTAATTTTCTTTGGTATTTTTTTTCTAATATTGATATAATTCTTTTATTATTAATACAAGATCTATTATCATTGTTTAAATTTGGAAAGTTTATTTCTTCTAATATTGTATTATTTTCTAAAAATCCGAAGTATATTTTTTTTAGTTTTGGTAAGTCTATTTTTTTTATACTATTATTGTCAGGCATAAAGTTATCTTCCACTTTTTCTAAATTTGGGAGATTCACTTTTGATATGGCCTTGTTTTTTTCTAAAAAAAGTCCATCTACTTCTTTTAAATTTGGTAAATCTAATTTTGTTAAGTTTAGATTGTTAGGCATGAAACAGCTTCCAATTGATTCTATATTTGGCATATTTATCTCTGATATTATTTCATTATTGTTTAAAAAATAATCTCCTGCTTTTTTTAGTTTTGGTAAAGATAGTCTAGTTAAACTATTATTTCTAGCTAAAAAGCTGCCACCTACTTCTTCTAGATTTGGGAGATTTAATTCTGATATTATTTCATTTTGATATAAAAAGCTAGATTCATAATTATAGCTAGAAATAACTCTTAAATTTGGTAAATCTAATTTAGTAAGGAGTTTATTTTTAGACATAAAGCAATCTTCTACTTCTTCTAGATTTGGGAGATTTAATTCTGATATTATTTCATTTTGATATAAAAAATAATTTCCTGCTTTTTTCAATTTTGGTAAATTCAATTTGGTTAATTTATGATTACAAGGTAAAAATTCTCCACCGACTTTTTCTAAATTTGGGAGATTTAATTCTTCTATATTCATATTCATTTCTAAGAAGAGATTTCCTCCTTCTTTCAGATTTGGTAAATTTAATTTGGTTAAATATAAATTATCGAACATAAATTTATCTCCAACTTTTTCCAAATTTGGAAAATTTATTTCTTCTATTATTTTATTTTTCCATATGAAATAATTTCCTACTACTTGTAATTTTGGTAAATTTAGGTTAGTTAATTTTAGATTATAAGGTAAAAATTCTCCACCTGCTTTTTTTAAATTTGGTAGATTAATTTTATTTAGACTTCGATTAAAATATAGAAAATTATTACCAACTTTTTCTAATTTTGGTAAATTTAATTCCTTTAGATTACTATGATATAAGTAGTAATCATTTATTACTTTTATATTCTTGTCATCAATGGATACTATTTTATTTAATTTATTAATTGTTATTATTACATTTTCTTTTTCAGGTGCTTTTATTACTATATTTTTACCTTTTGGTGTTTTTATTGTTTGTATTTTTTCTATGTTTATGAAACTATCTGGAAAACAATCTTTTAAAGTCTTATCAAATAGTTCTAATTTCTTTTTTTTCATATCTATGATGAAATAATCTATTATTAGATATCTACTTTTATCATATTGTTTTACTTGTCCATTATCAATTATGATATTATCTGGACAATAATATATATTATTTATTTCATAATTGAATTTATACCATTTTCCATCATCTGCTAGTACATAGTTTGGTAATTTAAATCTACTATAATTATTTTGATTTATTCTAAAGCCACATTCTCTTTCAAAGGCATTTGTTAGTCCTGGAATAATATTATCTAAATTATTTGAGTAAGTGGCATCTGGGTTATTTACATGGTGATTGTATCTATTTTTAATGGATAAAGTGTGGCCTTCTTTTGTAAATTGGATACTCATTACTGATGTTCCATATTCATCTTCTCTGGTTGGATTTTCAAAATCTTCTCTTTTAATTCTATCTACATTTTTTTTTACAGCCCAAAAGACAAGACATCTATTTAGTCTTCCTCCATTAAAGGTACATAATTCTTCTCCTTTGGCATAATACTTTTTAAATGATTGAATATCTTCTTCACTTTTACATTCATAAAAATTATAGCCAGCATCACTCAGTAATTCTTTAACAGATTTATTTATTTCTATATTATCTTTTTCTACATTAATAAAACAATAAATATAGTTTTTAAAATCTTCTTCACTTTCTTGACTTACTATATCATCATATAGATAATGATTTGGAGAAAACTTAGATAGGATTATATTTGATAGTAATCCTTCTTGTTCTAAAAGAGTGGGGAATAGGCCTCTACATAGTTGGGCGAAATTTTCTCCATAATACTTCTTTAAGGTATTATAATCTTTATTCATAATTGTTCTCCTTTATTATATTGATTATTTTTTTTTGAATTTTCGTTTATTAATTATTGAAATAATATTTTTGTTTTTAATATAAAATAAATATTCTTTTTTAATATTTGGAAGTTTTATTTCTTCTAATATCATATTTTTTTCTAAAAATCCATAAAATGTTTTTTTTAACTTTGGTAAAGATATTCTTTTTAATCTTATATTGTTAGGTAAGAATGATCCTCCTACTATTTCTAAATTTGGTAGATTTACTTCTTCTATGTTTTGGTTGCTTTCTAAAAAATTGCCATATACTATTTTTAGATTTGGTAAGTCTATTTTTGTTAAACTTAGATTACTAGACATAAAGTATCCTCCAATTGATTCTATATTTGGCATGTATATTTCTGATATAATTTCATTATTGTTTAAAAAATAGTCTCCTATTTCTTTTAAGTTTGGTAAATCTAATTTAGTTAAGCTATTATTATTAGTTAAAAAATTGCCATCTATTTCTTCTAAAATTGGCATATTTATTTCTTCTAATACTGTATTATGAAATAAAAAGCCAAAATCATGACAATAGCTAGATTTGATTGCTTTTAAGTTTGGTAAATCTAATTTAGTTAGGAATTTATTGTGAGGCATAAATGCTTCTTTAACTTCTTCTAGATTTGGTAAATTTACTTCTGATATAGTTTCATTTTTCCATAAGAAATAATTTCCTGCAACTTTAAGATTCGGTAGATCTAATTTGGTTAAACATAAATTCCAGGATAAAAAATTTCCTCCTACTATTTCTAAATTTGGTAAATTTAGTTCCTTTAGATTACTATAATATAAGTAGTTATCTTTTATTTTTGTTATATTTTTGTCATCTATTGATACTATTCTATTTAATTCATCTATTTCTATTGTTACATCTTCTTTCCCAGTTACTTGTATTACTATTTTTTTACCTTTTGTTGTTTTAATTATTTGTATTTTTTCTATGTTTATGAAACTATCTGGAAAACAATCACCTATATTTTTATCATATAATTTTATTGTTTTTTCTTTCATATCTGTTATAAAATAATCTATTATGATATATCTACTTCTATCATATTGTTTTACTTGACCGTTATCAATTATGATATTATCTGGGCAATAGTAGATATTATTTATTTCATAATTGTATTTATACCATTTACCATCATCTGCTAATACATAGTTTGGTAATTTAAATCTAACACTATTATTCTGGTTGATTTTAAAGCCACATTCTCTTTCAAAAGCATTTGTTAGTCCTGGGATGATATTATCTAGATTATTATTAAAAGTTGCATCTGGATTATTTACTCTATGATTGTATCTATTTTTTATAGATAAGGTGTGTCCTT